>JBBKXT010000110.1:0-6994 GCA_037969625.1 Saprospiraceae bacterium | reverse complement strand
GTTGTGGCGAGTAAAAGTGACATCCAAATTCAACAGAAAGTATCAGTGACCAAAGCCGTTGTTGGAGTGCCTGTCCGCCACAGGGGAATGCTCCAACGACTTGTTTGAGATTGAGAGATCTAAGAATTATTTCTTCTTTTTGTCTTTCTTCTTGCCTTTCTTTTTATCTTTCTTCTTCTTTTTGGAAGGCTTTCCGGCTGCGGCGATTTCTTCTATCTTGTCACTAGAATCTTTGAACTTTTCCTTCTTCGACTTCTTGTCGGCTTTGGATTTTTCTTTCTTCTTTCCCTTAGCAGCTTTTTTAGCTTCCTTCTCCTCTTTTTCTTTTTTCTTACGTGCTGCCTTTTTTTCTTGCTTAGCGATGATGGCCGGATCTATTTGTGTGCCCCGGCATTTTGGTGAGCCACAGAAACAAGCATATTCCTTTTTATCTTCTGCCGTAATTTTTCCTTCTACTTGCAGGTGATAATCGTAAAATAATTCTTCTCCTTTATTGATCGTTCGCAAAGCTTCAATAAAAACTTTGTTACCATCTTGAATTGTTTCGCAATTAGGATCACAGCCGTGATTGACATAACGGGCATCGCCACCGACATTTCCATTGATCACTTTGTTTTTCCCAATCTGGAAAAGCATGGTATGTGAATGCCCATTCTCATTTTGGACACCGATCTTATCGGCTTCTTTCTCAGAAACGATTGGTCCGGTATATTCTATAACTCTAGTGCCTTTGCGAATCAATCGGCTGGCGAAAACACCTCGGCCATGAATCTTGGAATTTCTTACGGTATGATAAACTTGACGTGCCATCTGTTAAATATTTTTAGGGCATCAAAGATGAGCATATCCCATCAATATTTGGTACCCAAGGCCCTAATAAATCGGATCGGTAGCTATAATTCGCTCCATTCTCATCGCTACGGAAGCTCAACTAATGTACTTATCCCCATTAAAAGGGTGTACAAAATGGATATCAGGCATGAAATACCCGTTCTTGAACAAAGCACTTTTTTACTTATTTTTGCCATTCCTAATCATTGAAACTCAAATAAACTATGTTCAAAAGACACTTTTACTTAATGATAGCAATGTTTTGCTTTGGTTCTTTGACGGCTCAAACGGTTGAAGAAATGACGGCATTGAAAGAAACTAAATCCGCCGAACTAGCCATTCTACAGACACAGCTGGACGAGATCACAGCACAAGTAGAAGGACTGACCGCTGAGGTCGATGATCTGACCGATAAAATCACTCCCTACCCCAGATGGGATATAGGTGGCCATGGAAATATTGGATTAAACATCTCCCAATACAGTAACTGGCTTTCAAAGTCTTCCCCAAATACAGCTGCAACTTCCCTGGGCATAACCGGCAATGCTTTTGCCAATCTGGATCAAAAGAAATATATCTGGCGCAACAATATGAACTTCTCCTTTGGATGGCAGCGATTTAAAGATGATGATGATCCGGAAGAAGATGGCGAGTACAAAGTAACCTCAGATGTGTTTAGCATTCGTAGTTTGTTTGGATATAAACTTTCAGAGAAATTGGCTATCTCCGCTTTGTCAGAATACCGAACAACGATTTTGGAAAACACAAATGATCCAGGCTATCTCGATCTTGGTGCAGGTCTTACCTGGACACCGATCACAAACCTCATGGTCGTGGTACATCCCCTTAACTACAATTTCATTTTCACCAAAGGAGAAGGATTTGATTATCAAAGCTCCATGGGTGCAAAATTTGTTGCAGACTACAATCTTGAAATTGTAAAAAACCTAGCATGGACATCAAACTTTTCAGGCTTCTATAGTTATGAGAGCAACGACCTATCCAACTGGAGCTGGATCAATGGACTCACCACCAATATAAAAGGATTTGGTCTTGGACTTGATGTGGGTTTAAGAGGCAATAAGCAGGAAGCATTGGCTGCAGGTTTGACTAACAATCCACTTCAGATTTATTGGGTGTTTGGATTGACTTATTCTTTCTAACAGAAAGCTTAGACTTATATAAAAAAGGGACGAATTGTATTCGTCCCTTTTTTATTTATTACCTCATTTGAGGGTAATACAATGAATTTCTAGATCACAATGCTTTTTGATCCTGTGTTCTTTTTTCTCCCTTATTTTTCCGCTTGCGGAACCAATAGCATTGTCAGCTAATGAGTCCGCACGAAAAGAAGACAGTTGGTTGGTCAAACTCCCGCTGAGCGGGATGAGTGCGACTGGATTATTCTAAGCGGCATGACCTTTTAAAATCGAACTGCTATTAAAATAAAACTGTATTCTCTTTGCCCTCCAACAGGAAGCACTCTGCGGCTCCCGACCCATCGGGGGCGCCTATGCGCGAGATTTCCTTTGCGCCTTTGCTCCCGCTCAGCGGGATTTGCGAGAAATTTCTCTTCTCTTATTCAAAGCGATTTCAAAAATTTTTCAATATCAATATCCGCACATTTGAAATGTCCTTTGGGACAAGCCTTATAACCATGTAATCCACAGGGGCGGCAATCCAGTTTTTCTACCGTTTCAAAAACATAGGAAATATCCGACAGTGGACCAAAACCAAAACCAGGAACCGTAGAACAATACATGGCTGCTACCGGTGCATTGACAGCAGAAGCAAAATGAAGCGGTGCAGAATCATTGACGAAATTCATTCGGGCATTTTTCATCAGGGCAGCGGATTCGAGAAATGATAGTTGGCCCGCCAGGATTTCCACATGATGATCACCACATGCTTGTTTGATCTCATTGCAAAGTGTAGTATCGCCTTTCGCGCCTAACAAAAATATCGTCAGTTCTTTCGGCTGTTTTTGAATTAATGCTATCCACTTCGATGCAGGCCATTGCTTCGTAAACCATACGGAAGCGGGTGCAATACAGATGTAAGGCATTGATTTTTCAACTTTTTCAAAATCTTCTTTTGATGGATATAGTCTGGGTCGAATAAAAGAAGCATCTGTCAGTGCTTCGATTAACCCATGATTTCTTTTCACCTCATGATTTTCAGTATCACTTGCCGAGATGGAGTGAACTACAGATTTTGAGAATAAAAAAGATAATGGGTTTTTATTAAATCCAATTGTATGTTTTGCGCCAGAAAAGGCGGTTAGAAAACCGGAGGCAAAAAAACGTTGAGCATTGATTACATAGTCGTATTTCTCTTTACGAATTCGAGACAACACACCCAACAAGTTTTTATACTTTCCTTGCTTTTTGTCAAAAATAATTACTTGACGCAGATGCGGGTGATTGGTCAGCAGCGATTCATTGCCTTTGCGCAATAAAAAATCTATCGAACTATCCGGATAGGTTTCTTTCAATTTTTCAACTAAAGAAGTTGCCAGCACAACATCCCCAATAAAAGCTGTTTGTATAATGAGAAACTTCATATCGGATCAGAAGACCGTAAAATAAAATTTATTGGAAACAAAAGACCAGTAAAACCTGATGCTTATTCGCTTGCGCTTTCAGCTTTCAACGTCGCTACATTGATAGCTTCTATTTCTTTGTCAATGAAATACAAACTTTGTGCACCGGTGCCGATCAAATCAATTTTATCCAGAATCGAACGCATCAAACCTTCTTCTTCCCTTTGCTCTGTCACATACCATTGCAGGAATCCGTAGGTGGCATGATCGTTTTCTTTCATTGCCAATTCCACAAGATCATTGATGGCTGCCGTTACCTTTTGCTCATGCGCCAGTGTATCGGCAAATACCGCTTTTACATCTTTAAACTTTGCCGGAGGCTGACTGATGGCCGGTACGATGGGTGTTGCATCCACTTCCAACAAATAATGAAAAATCTTCATCATGTGCTCATTCTCTTCCTGTGCCTGGCGGAACATAAATGATGCGCATCCTTGCATCGTTTTGCCTTCAAACCAGCCTGCCTTTGACAGGTAAAGAAATGAAGCATATCCTTCCATCGCGATTTGCTCATTGAGCGCTTTGATCATTTTTGTACTTAACATCTTAAATTTTTGATTTTTCAGTCCACAAGATAAGAACAATCAATCAAGGCTTATGTTTGAAGTCTTGTGGGGAATTTCCACCTAACAACAAACCATTTTGATGATTTCAGCGTCTAGATTGGCAAGGCGACCGGGGTAGCTGCATGAAAAAGCCAATTGATAGTGTTATGGTTGTCAGCACCTAAACTGATGGGAATCATCCTTGAAAAATCCCCGATGGGTTACCTTTGTGACCTGTTGGTAAGTACCTGTACACGCTTGTGGGTTCAAAATCAGTTACTTAGCAATAAATTAAGCTAAAAGCTATTTTAGATTAGTTCAAAATTGAATGTGAATACTCAAATATGATCAATAAAGCTTCTCTTCAAACCAAAACCGTTGAAATACCAGGTCTGGCAACAGTCACCGGGTATCAGGGTGCGTCTGAGAGCTTAATTGATCTGTCGTGCCAACCGAAGGATATCTATCTATTTTGCCTCAAACAAGGTCAGGTTCAGATTCACACCTCGTTTATCCCCCATCCGATCACATTGTCGAGTGGCGAGGCGATCTTTCTTGCTTTTCCAAAGGGAGCATGGGATGTTAAGTTAATATCGCAAACGGAAACGGAGTTTTACACTTCCAAAATGGATATTTCTGCTTTGCATCAGTTAATCAATCCGGCATTTGATCATCACCA
Organism: Saprospiraceae bacterium; assembly: GCA_037969625.1. GTDB lineage: Bacteria > Bacteroidota > Bacteroidia > Chitinophagales > Saprospiraceae > Opimibacter. The sequence continues at coordinate 2,337 of JBBKXT010000110.1, read as the reverse complement.
ACTTGCATCAGCAGAAAAGATCAATATGAAAGATCTGATGAAGTTGATTCCTGTCAATCCGGCCTTGGTCGTTTGTTTTGATCAATTGTTACATCATAAATTACAACTGCCTTTCAAAACCATCTTCGAACAGGCGAAGTTGATGGAAATATTTAGTCAGATATTAGAATCTGCATTTGGCCAGAAAATGGATGCTTGTCCAGTGATGATGAGTCCGGCGATTGAGAAAAAAATCAGAATGGTTAGGAGGCATATCATCGACAATCTCGATACCGTGCCTGATCCTGATCACCTGGCGGTAGTATACGAACTTCCACGCAGCACCTTAAAAGAAGGTTATAAGTATATGTTTGGCAAAACGATTCATCAGTTTCACGCGGATCACAAACTTGAGTCTGCCATGCAGATGTTGGAGTCCGGCGAAATGCTTGTCAAAGAAATTGCCTTTAAAATTGGCTATCAAAATCCGAGTCACTTTATTGCTGCTTTTAAGAAGAAATATGGCTATACGCCGAAGCAGTATTTGAAGCGGGAAACAAATGTGGGCTAATACGCCACAAATAAAAATTGCACTTCCTGTGCAATTTAGATTTACACTTTCGAATTACATTTCACCATCAATTCATTTCTATTGCTGTGCTGCCTGAAAGAATTATCTCACCAGTGGTATGATTTCGAATGAGATATTCTCCTGAAGCAAATAAAGGATTTCTCAGCACTGTCATGTTGTGCAATTTTAACGAACCGTGATTTTCAAAAGCGGCACCTGTGCCTCCGGGTGACAATCCACTTATGATATCAAAATTTCTAAATTCAACTGCTCCGGTCGTTTGGATTTCAAACATCCCTGTGATTTGAGATTGAATCGTTACGGTTGGCATAAGTGATGAAACAATTGTCAGCGTATCTGCAATCGTGAGGATCCCTGAACTGATATCAATTGTCATTCCTGCAAGCGTACTATGGAATCGAATCGTATCTCCATTCGTGCCACAATTTAAGGCCTCTCTAAAAGACCCTGGACCACTATCATTTGTATTGGTCACCATCAAGCCGCAGGAAGGCACATCAATAAAATAATTGTGTGCATCGAGTTCGCCATTTATGATCGTCACCGGAATGGTATCATTGACCATATTTGTATTCGGGACGACATCGCCATCATTACTCGCATCGAAATCTTTTATTGAAATCAAACCTGGTGGTTGAATTTCTACAAGAACATAATGACCAACGACAATGCTATCAAAAAGAAAATATCCTTGGGCATCTGATGCTTCTGTTTTTATTGGAGTACCGGAATCTGCAATGCCATCTGCATTATTGTCTTCATACAATTCCACTGTCACATCTGCGATACCTTCCCCAGCATCAGGAAACTGATCAACATCAAAATCATTGAAGACGTTGCCGGAAATTTGTCCGGGGTTTGGTTTTTCTCTAAAGATATTCATCGAGTCCACTTCAAGTGGCAACAAAGTAACAGGTATCAGGTTATCCAGTGGATCGATATTGGGTACGACATCACCATCGTCGGTCGAATCTCCATCATCAAATGATGTCCATCCGGTGGGCTGTGACTGAACAATCACATAATGTCCGGGCGTCAAAGCGGCCATCGCGTAAGAGCCGTTAGAAGGTGTAAATACACTTCTAATGGCGACCGTCGTATCTGCCATTCCATCGGCATTGGCATCCACAAATAATCGAATATTCACACTGGCTATGGGTTGATCGGAGGTGGAAAGTACTTTCCCGAGAATCTGTGCAGGGCATGAAGTAATTACAATATCGATCGAAGAGCTATCCGGACATTGTACACCTGCTTCATTGGGGTAAATAACGAGCTTGACGGTCTTTGATCCCGGTGAGGTATAATAAACTGTATGCGGTCCATAACCAACTGCTGATGCGGGGATCGCATTCATTCCAAAATTCCATTGATAGGTCGCTCCCGGAATTTCTGTTGCAACTGGTTGGAAAGTATTATCTGTAAAATAACAAGGCCCGGAGGCATTCTGATCAATCGAAGCATCAGGAATTTCATTGATCGTAATATCAATTTCTGCGCAAGGTCCATTGGTGACGCATCCACCTTCGCCCCTTACGAAATAGGTTGTTGAAACCATTGGACTAACCATGATAGAGGTACCTGTTCCTTCCGGGGTCAGACCACAATCGTCCGAATACCAATACCAATCAGTTGCATCTCCAAGGCTTCCGGAATCAACAGTTAAGGTAATAATTTCTCCTGCACAAGCCGTATCGATGGAAGCGGAAAGAATTGGTATTTCAGAAATCAAGCACTGATTAATCACACGAATAACTGCATCATTT
>JBBKXT010000109.1:0-2643 GCA_037969625.1 Saprospiraceae bacterium | reverse complement strand
AGTGGGCTGGATGAATCGCCGTCGCCAAGGCTATGGCCTTGCTCGCCGAAACCTTTGGTGAAGGAGATGCGATCGAGGAAATCGCCGTCGCTAAAGCTAAGGCGATCGAAGTGGGTAGGATGAATCGCCGATGCTAAAGCTATAGCCTTGCTCGCCGAAACCTTTGGTGAAGGAGATGCGATCGAAGTGGGCGGGATGAAACGAAAAAAGGTGTCCCGCGGATCACGCAGAGAAAAAGCTGATGGCGCTGAGAAAAGACAGGTGTGATCTAAAGGCCGTTTACTTTTCTGAAAATGGAATTTTGAATATCATCAGTATTAAAATTGACGAGGATGCCCAGTTTTAAGCCAGATAATTTCAAATAGGTAATGACTTGTTTGTGATGAACTTGAGCAAGTGCTTCTATTTATTTTATTTCGATGAGAACTTTCTTTTCAACCAAAAGGTCGATGCGATATCCAACGTTTAGATTTACTTGTTCATGAATGAGTGGCACACCTGCCTCTGCTTGAACCGTCATTCCCGATTTTTCGATTTCAAATTTCAGCACCTCTTGATAAGTTGATTCAAGCAATCCGGGTCCAAGCGAATAATATGTCTTAAAGATTGCCCCTCGTATCTGATAAGAAATTTCATTTTTAGTAATTATTTTAGTTCTCATGGGCGTAATACTATTTTCTGCACATTCTGCAAAATTTTCTGCTCCCGCTGAGCGAGACAGCCGGACACCTTTTTTCTGCGTTCTCTGCTTTTTCTCTGCGTGATCTGCGGGACACCTATTTCCTATTCTAAAGAAACCAAGCAAACAAGCCACTACTACACAATCAATCCCATTTAATACAGAAATCCATGATTTCTAGCTCGTTTCTCGCCCTTTCCGATTACCTTTAGAGCTCCCTCTAAAAATATTCCCTCTTCCTTTTATACGCAACACACCTCATATGGCTTTCATATGTTAACTTTGATATATGCGTTATCTATTCTGCTTTTTGATCTTAGTCTCCTGGACCGCTGGTTACAGCCAGGGAAGTGGCTTTTCCTTCAGTTATACCGGACCTACACAGATCGTGGTAGGCGATGATTGTGAGGAGGCATTGAACTGGGGCCACCCAAACACCCCTACCGCCCAGAGTAATATTCCCGGCGGTGTCATTGTCTCTTTTGAGATATTTTCCATCAGCCCGGATTATGAAATTAATGATCTGGTACCCGGCGGAACCACTGTCACTGTGTTTTATCAAGCCGTTGACAATTTTGGGAATTCCGCACTCTATGGCTTTACCATTTCATTTGTTGACCAAACACCTCCGGTTTTTGATCCCTTATCACTACCTCCTAATCTCACTATATCCTGTTCCAACCAAGTACCTCCACCGGCAGATGTAGAAGTTACCGATAACTGCGAAAATGAAAACACTAACCTCACAATCACTTTTACTGAAACTAACAATGCAGGGTTTTGCACAGGAGGAAGTATCATTCGTACCTGGGTCGCCGACGATGATCTTGGAAATTTTTCCACTTTCACACAAACCATTACGGTTACTCCCGATGTAATTCCTCCCGTTATTACAAACAACCTTCAAAATGGGATGGCACCATGCTCCACCGCAATGGCTCAATATAGTACTTGGCTAAATGCGCAGCGAGCTGCTTTCACCGCTACAGACAACGGATGTGGATTGATGTCTCTGTCCGATGATGCACCTAATCCTGCGATTATCACTTCTTTCTGCGGAGAAATCGTTGTGACGTTTTCAGCGACAGACAACTGTGGCAATATAAGCACCCTGATCAAAACTTTCACTGTATTTAATTCAGTAGCTCCGGTGATCACTACACCTGCGACAGGCGCAACAGGCGATTGCAGTCAAAATAATATTGCTCAAATTTTTAATGCCTGGATCAATAATCATGGTGGCGCAGAAGCCACCGATGATTGTAGTTCTATTTTCTGGTCAACTTTCCCTGCAAATCCTACCATTGGCGACACGTGCAATACCTCAATAGAAATCTTGTTTATCGCCGGGGATGGTTGTAATAATTTTGATACCACTTCGGCAAGTTTTGTCCTCACCGACAATACACCACCGACCATCACAGCGGATCCATCTACCATTGTGATTGGTTGCCACCTAACCACCATAGATTCCTTATTGCTTGACTGGTTGATGAATGCAGGTTTTAGTGATGCCAGCGATTTATGCACGGCTGATGGTGACTTAAGACTTGGCTATAGACTCGCAGGCAATGCACTGACCCTTGAGGAAGTTCTTGAAGCATGGGAAGATTCCCTGGCTTCAGGCTGTCATGACAATGTAATGATTGGCGGTCTTTTAATTAATAATGTAAAAGGTTATCTCGCCGTTGAGTTTACGTACACCGATAAATGTGATAACGAAAGTGGAGAGGTTGGATTCTTTGGAATCACCGACAATGGCAGACCGATTTTTCAAACCAATCCGGTGGATACTTCATTTGCTTGTGCACAGGATGGACATTGGGAAGATGGTTTTTTAGCGTGGTATAATTCTGCAGGTGCTGCGACCTACACAGATCTATGTAGTGAGGTTGTCGTCAATGCAAGCATGACTGCAGATAGCGCCATTCAAATACTAAGTGCCGCTCTTGATACAGCTTGCC
>JBBKXT010000108.1:0-3259 GCA_037969625.1 Saprospiraceae bacterium | reverse complement strand
GAAGAAAGAATTTAATAATGATTCTGTCCGAACATGGATACAGGGCTTTAGCTACAATACCGATCCGGATCTTTGGGGGCAGGCCATTAGTATGTGGGGCGAACCAGGGGAACCGTTTTCAGTACAACTACGAATCCTTAATACCTCCAATGAAATTATTGCGCAAAGTGAATTGTTCAACACAGCCACTGCAGAGGCTTATTTGGATACCATGATGATCATTGGGAGTGATACGGTTTTTTATCATCTGACGACTGATGCGGCACATCCTTTAAATGGACGGCCACAAATGACATTGGATATACAAAGTCGGAATAGCAACTTGCGCAAAGTATTATATGCCGAGGCGCCATCCGGTACCGTCCATTTTTGGAATACGAGGTTTACAAATTATGGTATAGGAAATTGGGGTTATGGTTTTACAGCACCTGCAGCGGGATATGTGAATGGCGATAGATTGTATGGTGTGGGTCATCCTGCAGTGACAGAGAGTGTCATTACATGTGCTGCGCATCAAACGAATTTTCATCTCACTGCTTTTTCAAGTAGTGGACCTCGAATGGATGAATTAATGAAGCCTGATATTTCTGCTCCTGGTGAGGATATTATTTCTTCTTTTAATTCATTTTCATCATCCAATTTTTTAATTGCGGCGACCACTGAATTTAATGGCAAGGAATATGAATTTATTCGTTTGAGTGGGACGAGTATGAGTGCGCCGATGGTCACTGGTGCGGTGGCGCTTATTTTGGAAGCTGATCCAACCTTGACACCTGCTGAGGTTAAAGACATCATCATACACGCAGCACGTGAAGATGGTCTGACCGGTGAGCTTCCTCCTGAAGGAGATGTAAGATGGGGACATGGGAAACTGGATGTGTACACGGCGATTCAGCATATTACTACAACAGCCATTGGGGGCGTGACAAACACAAAAAATATTCTATATCCAAATCCTGCCAGTGACAAAGTTATGGTGTCCGGAAAATTTTCTGGAGATGAGACGTATCGACTTATCGGATTGGATGGGCAAATAATTTCATCCGGTTCATTTGATGGGTCAATTGATGTGAGTCGGGTTTCCGCCGGGCTGTATCAACTGGAGATAGCCTATAAAGGATACGTGGATAGCTTCAGAGTGATTGTGAGCCACCGGTAGTCAGCGGGCAAGGATTAAGTCCTGCTTACCTCTTATAGATTGTAATGGCTGGTGCCTATTGACGTGTATCAATAATTATGGATTGCAAGCTCCGGAAGAAAATATAATCCTGTATTCAAGTTTATTGGACAACGTGGGTTGAAGTGTAGGTCAGGATAAAGAATTTTACGCTGTTCGGTTGACTTGTATTGCTTTCTATTTCTTCCTGATCGTTTGATTTTTACTTTTTTTGAAATAAAGATGAATATTATTTGGAATTAGTCTAAATTGCCGCCTCGTTTAATCCAAAAAGCAATGTTACCACTAAAAGAAGCCACTAGCGTAAAGCATAAAGAAGCAGAAAGAATGCCTTTTAACGGCAGAATGTTCAGAGGATTGTTGACAAAGGAGGAGTATCTCCTATATCTTAATCAGCAGCTGAATATTTTTGAAACAATAGAAAAGATTGGGTTGCCACACGAGAGTTTACAAAGGACCTCGAGTGTACAAGCGGATATAGAAGAGCTGAATGCAGAGGGAATTGAAAATGAAACAGTGCTTGGTAGTACCAAAGCTTATACAGACTATCTGGCTTCCTTATCGTATGAAGACCTACTGCCACATGTTTATTTGAATTATATGGCGATCATGTTTGGTGGTCAAATGATAAAAAAAGCTGTTCCCTCTGTTGGCAACATGTATGAGTTCAGCAACATGCAGGAAGCGGTTGGAGCCATACGGGCAGTACAGAAGGATGAATGGGCGGACGAGGTCAATAAAGGTTTCGATTTTAATATTTCAATTTTTGACGAACTTGAAAACGAATGTCAAAAACTGAATTGATTTAGTTCTGCAACCAGACGGGTCAAAACCTGATTAAAAAGTGAGGTTTGATTAAAAGTTCGTCGTATGCGTCACTGTTTCACCTTGTTTTATTTCTATAGTGTACGTCTCTGACTTCCCGGCAAGCTCTTTTTTTGCAGCCTTAATGACTACTTCATATCTGCCGGGATTGAGTAAGAATTCACGTGGGTTACTGGAAGCATCTGTATAGCTTCTTCCGCCGGCGACATTGGCACCGGTGGTTTTATCCTGAATACTGATCGTGGCATCAACAAGCATTTGTCCACTCTTTACACCGAGCATAGCTTTTCCCGTTTTAAAACTATGTGCGATATCAGTGGTCTGATTGCTTTCAACAATTACATTTGTAAAGGTGTGTTTCGTTTCCAGGCCACGCATGACCAGACCTTCAATTTCAACGCTATAGATACCCGGATTGACTTCAATAATTTTTGGACGACCATACGTTCTGCTTCCACCTACGACTTTGCCTTCCCGATTTATAACTTTACTGGTGCAATCCCATCCTTCGTCGTTATTTAAAGTGACCAGGTTTATTTTTCCACCATCAAAGGAGATGGTTTTATGGCTGATTTTATCATCATAGGACTGGACATTGGAGAGTACAATTGGTTCCAGTCTGGTGTTTTCCAAAGCAGTCACGACAAAGTCGTAGGATCCCTGTGGAAGGGTCAACCAGGTAGTGTCACCATATGTTCTTTTGATATCCACCACATCTTTTGTACCTGCTTTTAAGACTTTAACATACCCATCAACGGGTTGGTCATTTTTTATGGTAAAGACAGAGAAATTTCCAGGTCCTGCATCGACTGTTTCAGATGTTGCCACCATGAGTACATCACCCAATCCGGAGGCATCAGAAGCATCATAATATCGTCCATGGCCGGCATGAGCGGCACATTCCAATTGTTCTGTTTCTCCTTCCTTTAAACCAAATCCAACAATATGCATTTTGAAATCAATGCCTTCTGATCGCGCTTGTTTTACAACATCACAAATATTGCCATCGCATGATTCTATACCATCGGTGATCAGGATGATGGTGGCTTTTGTTTGCGATGCTTTTAAAGAACTAAAAGCTAATGAAGCAGAATAGGCTAAAGGTGTTTTTCCAAGTGGATTGATAGACTTTATCGCGGAGGTTACTTTAGATTTTTCGTTATTGGTGATCTCAATCATAAATTCAACGTCCTTACAATCGCCTTTTAAGCGATGACCATAAGCGATGAGTCCGATGTGTTGATCATCGGACAGATT
>JBBKXT010000107.1:0-5169 GCA_037969625.1 Saprospiraceae bacterium | reverse complement strand
TCATCGTCTTCAGCCATAAATCGAAGTGAGACTGGCGGGAGCGGTAATTGCATTCTATTTTCCAGTTACGGTTAACTTGGATCGTAATTATCGCACATTATTTTACTTCTCCACCTTTGATGTCTCAGGCTGTGTTATTAGTTCAAGTTGATCGACATAAATCGGTTCACGATGTGTAAATGCAAGAGTATGCTCACCTTTTTTCAGCTCCCATTGGTGAATGTAATCATGCCAGTGCCAAGACTTGGTTATTGGCATCACCCATCTTGTACGAGGTTCATCATCCATGGATAAATAAGTAGAGTCGCTCCTGCCGTTTTTTGCAATAGCACGTACCCGCAGTTTAACCCGAGAATCACGCGGCAAATTGAATCGGAAAGACTTGTTACCCAGCGTGACATATTTTCCATGTGTATTCGGGAGGACCTCAAGTACTTCCGATGCAACACTTTTCGCACCACTTTCTGCTTCAATAATTTCATCAACCGGAAAAACTGGAATCTCTGAATGCGTGACCAACTCAAGTTGATCTATATAGATTGGCTCACGGTACGCAAATGTTATTGTATGTACGCCTTTTTTTAAATTCCATTGGTGTTTGTAACTATTCCATTGCCATGTTTTAGTGATGGGCAAAACCCAGTTGGCACGATGGTCGTTATTCAATGTAATCCAGGTGGAGTCACCATTTCCATTCGGTGCAATGGTACGTGCTCGCAATTCAACCCGAGCATCTTCTGGCAATTTAAAACGGTAAGATTTACTACCCAAAGTCACAAAGTGTCCACTCGTATCGGGGAGACCGTCGCGCACCTCTGTTACCATGCTCAATATGCCATCTTCCGCCTCTATAATAGAATTCACAGAAAAAATCGGGGTGCTACTTTCATTCGAAAACTGTTCGCTCGCTGTTGCAAACTTCACCTTCTGCTGCCCCACCTGAAGCAACCGCTGATCTGCATCGATCGAATATTTTGTCATCATCTTCCTGGAAAGATTGAGGGTATAAAAGTACCTCTGTTTGTGTATCTGGTCCATATCCTGACGGTTTTTCCACCAAGTAGCTGGACCGCCCGTTTCTGATCGCTCAACCAAAAAGCTTTTAATGCCGGTCGCAATGTCAGTAATGGACACATCCGAATTATCGCTACTAAAACTATCGGCGGCACCCTGCCCGACCGGCTTGATGAGTAACAGGCTTCTCTGCGATCTTCCTTCGTCTGTTTTCATCCATTTTCCATTGAGCTTCCTATAGGAACTCCCATGGTCACTGTTAATGATGATGAGCGACTGCTGATAACGATTCAGGCGTTTAAGTTCAGTTATGAATTGAACAATCAGGTGGGTTGCACATTGCGACTGCAGTTCGATCGAGCTTGAACGCTTGCCGATTTCTTTGCACTCGGCGTCATAAATATGAGGGCCATGTGGCAATAGCAAGTGAAAATATGTGTAGCGACCCTGAGCGGGCATATGTTGTTCTGCTGGCAAATAATTAAGAAAACTAACCATTGACTCCTGAGGCGCCGAGTCAGCCAGAAAAACCTTGCGTTCAAGGCTTTCATACATGGCAATGTCGATTATGATTCCGTGTTTAGCTAAGGATTTACTAAGAATTTTAGGCAATACCCGATACAACCAAAGTCCTATAAATACTTCATTGTTATCTACCGCCAATTGCTTTGAATTTCTCGAATGAACCACTGTTTCATCAAATAGACCAAGCTTGAAAGGATAAAGTTTTCTAGTATAGGCAAGTGTAGAATACCCCTGCTTTTTAAGATTGCTGAGAAATGAGCTCTCCCCATTAAACGCGCTGCTTTGATAAGCAATGTCACTTTCCGGGAAGCGATAAGCTTCACCCAGAAAAATTGAGGGTATCGACCAAATTGTTTTATTGTAAAGTGAGGAAGCATTTGGATAAAAAGTAAAGCCCCCAAGTGAATTCTTCAAAGGTGAGGATAACTGCTCATCAAAAATTTCAGATTGATACTCATCCAGTACCAGATGATAAATATTGGGTAGCGGTGTCTTTACCGTGGTTTGATGAAATTCATTCACCTCCACACCAGCACCTTCTTCCGTTGACTGTATATTCCCCGAAATGCCAATTAAAGTTTGCAGCAGCAACAAGACGCCAAAAAATGCAAGCGGCGTAATTATCTTGTCGGGGTGACCTTTCCAGGTCAGTACAACCGTTAATATTAAAAAACCAATGCAAAAGACAATAAACGGGCCAAAGCTCTGAATGCCCAGGACAGGCACCGCACGCAGCATACTAAACACCAATAGAGCTGGACCGGCAAGGAAGTAAACCCATAACAGGAATGTTTTGGCACCATTTGGTTTTATTTGGCACAAGAACAAACCAACAAGATATAAGGCAACCGCTGCAATAAAAAAAGGCAGCAGAACTACCCACTGATAGTTGAGCTCAATCTGGTTGGTAAAATATAAAGGTAGAGCATTGGATATAAATAACAATATCGGTGTCGGCAAAAGCGCGAATAGCTTTGGGAATGTGCCACCTTCGTTCATTGTTATGTCACTGTGCCTTTTTTACTGGTGCCGTTTCAAAAGGTACAATGTACGTTCACTATCACCCACTCTCTGCTGTTTTACAATACCAAAATGCTGCTCAATCGAAACCTCAAAACCTTCTTTGGTATAGTCAGGAAATATATCCTCACGAGTTGCCAACAAGCGTTTTACCTGTGAATCTGATCTGGGCACAAACTCAATAATCAACCAAGGTGACAGTTTGGCGAAAAGTTCAGCAATATTGTCAAGCGGTACATTGTTGCTTATTGCAAGATGATGAATTAATGCCAGTGCCAGCACAGCATCGCAGCTAGATCGCTGAAGAAATGATTCACGTTCGCTGTTGCCCCAGCCAATAGCTGGCGATGGCGTAAACAAATTCTGTATCAAGGGAAGTATATTCGCCGGAGCCTGCTTTTTGACTTGACGATAATTGCACTCTACTGCAACCGGATCAATATCTTGTGAAACAACCAAGTTACAATGCTTCGCCGCAACCCGGCTAAACTCACCTGTATTTGCCCCTAAGTCTTGTATGACTTCAAGTTGATCAGGGATCGCTTGCAGAAATTCACCAACCAATGAACGCTTGTCTTCCGTTGCTTTGTCGCTGTAGTTGGTGTCTTCGTAATAACTTCCCCACTCCGTTTTAGGCAATCGCCAATCGAGATTTTTTACACCTTTGCCAAGGCTTTGAACCATGGCTTTCAGCCCCGTCAAAGTCAACTGAGCTTTAGTTTTCTTTCCCGTCTGATTAGCTGCATCTGCGTAGTTTTGTTGCAATTTTGCATGAATGTGAATGTGCGCCAGCAAAGAGTAATTAAAACGAGTTTTTAAGGGGAGCAATTTACTGGCCAATGGCAAGGGAATGCCGTCAATGTTAAAAATCAGCAGCTTCCCTAGTTCGACATCTGTGTAGGCCATCAATGCCAATGGTGCGAGAAAATGTTGGCAAAATTGTTTATAGGCAACCCATGGTGAGCCTTCTACATAAGGTTCGAATGATAAGGTGTCAATAAACATCGGGCGGCCATTAACAAATTGAATGTTATAAGCAGATGCATCCTTAAGGACCATTCCCTTTTTAAGTGCCAAAAGTTGAATCCGTAACGTCAAGATTGCCGCATCTTTAAGTTGGCTAAAGCTCCACTCATATGGGTAAGAAATATAATCAAGTTGAAGCGGCTTGATTATTTTGAAGCAATGTTCGGTGCCTTGAATTGAACTATTATCTATCTCTTGATGAGATACCAGCAGATTTTTGTCACTTAATTGCCTATAGAGCCCAGATTGCATTAAATACTCATAATCCGACCTACCAGCATTGTTAATTTGGCGGTAAATCACACTAGCCTGAGAAAAGATAAAGCCTCCCGGATCTCTAAATGAAGAGTCGAGGCGTGTTGGCGTCATAGCTTGATCAGGCATTTGCAAAACCTTTTAGTAATAGGGGATAAAAAAAGCCGAATCTAATAAATTTCAGAGTTAAATTTGGTCTTCAGTCTTTTGGTCATCTTCATCCAAGATGTCAACGGGAGGTTTTTTGCCAAAGAAACCTAAAATCCGATACCAATAGGTCTTGATAGCAAAGCCTACTATTGCTGCACCGGCGATAATCCCCTGAAGAATCATGCTTCCTGTACCTGGATCAAGGTAAGCAAATGCTGAAGTTGGAAAAATCAAAATAGCAAAAAAGCAGAAACAGGCGATAAGTTTTAAACGCATACGTGACTTCCTAATAATTGAGTTTGTGAGAAGTTTAAACGTCGATAACGGCCAAGTCGAACTAAACAGTCGAAAACCGTTTTTTGTTTAAATACAAAAGCTCATATACGTGGAACCATCGAGTATTCCCAGACTTGTCCAACTCTTTGTGACCTCGATAGCTGACAAAATAGAGCAGGCTGGAATGCTAAAAGTATGGCGTCCCCGGTAAAGTCGGGGCGACTCAGTGGCAGTCATCCCAATCCTGTGTGATGTAGAAGGCTACTGTTTGAGTTCCGGGTAGGAATTGAGATAATTGCCCGATGATTTCTATATCTTCGGGCCTCATGATGGTTTTCATCCTCCTATCATGCACAGAATTCATTACTGTTTCAGACTCATTTCATTTGGACAAGACTGGCAGTCGACACTTATGCTCAGGCTACTTTATAATATGGAGTTGTAGCTTAGATAGTAATTAGTTTGATGCGTTGAAACCTGAAGTCAGACTGTAATCCAAAAGTATAGCAATTTATCCTATTAATTTTCTGGCTTTGCCGTAAGCAATATACCTCCCTACAGAAAATTATAAATACCCGCTAATGCAAATCTACAAAATACAGGCGCCGCAGGCATGAATAAACTCAAATTTGGCGATATCAAAAACAAATGCGCGCCAACTATCGGCTCTTTATGGTTGTTAGCACTTGACGTATTAATTTTGTCGACCTTAGCGATCACAAAACCCTTGTTTGAACTGTTCTCGAAACACCCCGAATATTTAATCATAAATCGAATTGACTCACTTGCCTTTTTTACATGGGTGGGTTTTTTATCTTTGGTTGTACCATTAATTCTTTTTGTCGTAATAGTGATTTTCAACAAAATTAATAAACGGTTGGGCTGGGTTGCATATATAACTTT
>JBBKXT010000106.1:0-5609 GCA_037969625.1 Saprospiraceae bacterium | reverse complement strand
CCAAAGTTCAAATTGAGATTAATCTTTACCTGATTAAAGGAATCAGGTTTAATATCAGAAAACAATGAAATGCTATGCGAAATATTTTTAGTGTCATTTTCACTGTCTTCATTGGTATTGAATGGCTGGGCAGAGATGTTTTGTCTATAGGAGTTTTGGATCAGATTTTTATTTACGCTATTAAAAAAATAACTGGATCGGATGTTGAATTTTTTGCTTTTCTGCCAATTGTAATTGAGTCCCGCCGCACCTGTGTTAACCAAACCATTACTCGTTCCCTCGTTGAAAGGTAAATTGGTGGAAAGATTCCTTCCACCACCCCCGGACATTCCTTTCATGCCTCCTGAAAAATTCACAATGTCTGTAAAGGAGAATCCCTGATCATTTATATTATTCGCTTGTCCCAAAAAAGAAAGCTGACTTGTTTTGTTGAATCGATTGATAGAAGCTTTTGCATTGTATCGCTCATCAGTTCCATAGCCTGCTTCTGCTGTCCCAAACAATCCTTTCTTAAATTCTTCTTTCAGGATCAAATCAATGGTCTTTGATCGCTGGCCATCATCGACACCGGTAAATTCTGACATGTCGGATTGTTTGTCGTACACCTTTACTTTTTTAACTGCATTTGCCGGTAGATTTTTGGTGGCCATTTTAGGGTCAGCACCAAAAAATTCTTTTCCATCAACAAAAACATTTTGTACATCTTCACCCTGAGCTTTAATAGAACCATCGGAACCTATTTCCAGACCGGGTAGTTTCTTAAGCAAGTCTTCAACAACAGCATTGGGTTGTGTTTGAAAAGCATCTGCATTATAAGTGATGGTGTCCTTGACAATTTCAATTGGGACATGATCGGCTTTTATCTGAACTTCCTTCAAAATGTTTTGCTTAGGGAGGAGTTGAATGATTCCAAGGTTTTCTTCCGCTTGAATACCGGAGGAGATAGCGGTATAATTTGGTTCCATGCCAAGGAAAGTAATATTCAACAAATAGTCTCCTTTCGAAACGTTTTTGATGGTAAAAGCTCCCTCATCGTTTGATGTTCCAAATTGGATCAACGTAGAATCAGCAGGGTCCAGGATCATCAATGTCGCTCCGGGTACAGGAAGAGAACTTTCATCCTGAATCTTCCCGACAAATGTTGTCTTGTTGACCTGCCCAAAAAGTGGGAATGAACTGAACGAAAACAGTACGAATAGTACAAGATTTCTTGCTTGTGTATTGATCATTATTATTTTTTAATGCTTGAATTTTACCCTCTCATGTGATACATGCGACCACTACTGGGACCTTGACCACCCATCTCTTTTAATTTCTCTTGCTGGATGGCTTCAAATTCCTCAGCGGTCACTTGTTTGCCTTTCGTAGGTTCTGCAATTTCCAATGGGTCAATAGCTTCAAGGACGATCGCAGTAGCGGTGATCGTTCTTTGGCCATCGTTCATATCGATCTGGAGGATCATGCCGGGTAAATGTTGGAAGTCTGCCGGTCCATTATTACCGGGCACCATGGGTGTAAACCACGCAACATAGGTATTTGTAGTATCTTCTTTGTAATAGGCCTCCATACAATTATAGCCGAGTATTTCTTTTTGATTGGTACCAATCTTCCATTTTCGTTTGGTCGGTGTACCCACGATGAGAAACTGCTTTTGCATAAATTCTCGGGAATCAACCATGGTGTCCAGTTCCATGTTTTTATAGACTATACGATTGCCGCGACCACCATAACGCCTGTGCATGCCTCCTTGCATGGCCTCTGCTTCACTCAATTCTTCCTCCTTTTTCGGACGGTAGATTGATATCGCTTCTGAGAATAGTAACTCAAATTTTGAGATATTGTATTGAGGGATCATATCCTTCATGTCCTCCCTTTCCGGAGGTAGCATGCGATGTATGTCAGTTTTTTCTTCGTAAGTGATCATTCCGGTCGTCTGTGCGTTGAGGGCCAAAACACCAAAAAACAGAAGTAGTAAAATTGTGTATTTCATAATACTATATTAAATAAAGCGCTAAGGTAACTGGTTAATGCGTTCCCATTCCTTGTTTAAGGTTAATTATTGTTAATGAATTACTCACCTTCGGCCTATCTGACTTATTTTTACATAACCATATGCGCAACCATATAGACATATCACTCGCCAGGTTTTTGATGATCATCAGTCTTTTGCTGTTGGGTGTCCTCGAATTCATGTGGATCAACAATGAATACAAGGATGCTCATCGTGGCATGGAGGACAAGTTGACACAGGTGATGTTTTCATCCATGCGGGATGTAGAGGACTCATTGATTTTTTCCAGGCTCTCTGCGATGCCAAATTATAATTACGAGGATTCCAATAGCGCACATAAGTTTCGCTTTGTTTTTAGTATGGGTGATTCGGTGAACGCTTCAGAGAATTGCGCGCCTGATAAATATTCAGATTCGAAACATTTTAAAGCAAGCCAACGGCACCAATTCAGGGGCCGATTATTGAAAGAAGTGACTGCCGGTTTTAATGCGCTGGATACGCCCACTTTGACTTTGAGTGACATGGTGATGCGTCGAATTCGTTTCACCGATAGTACAGGAGCACATGCAGATTATAATTTGATCAGTTGGCAAGGCGCCGATACCGTAGTTGGAGAAGCGATGAGCGTCCCCCAGTATGATATCATGACGGATAAAAAAATTGCTCTCGTTAATGGAAACTATAAGGCAGATATTCTGCAAGGATTAATACCCCATTTTTGTTTTGCCTTTTTTCTTTGGATGATGGTAGGTGCCGCATTTTATTATATCTGGAAAAATTTAAGACAACAGATTCAACTGAATGCTTTGCGCGACGAATTTGTGAGCAATATCACGCATGAATTAAAGACACCAATCACCACTGCTGGAGTCGCTCTTGAATCACTGAATATGTCATCAGGAATGCAAAATATTCAGAGTCGACGTTATATAGATATTTGTCAACGCGAACTGAATCGACTTTCAATTCTGGTGGAGCGTATTCTTAACAACAGTGCTACGCAGGGGCATTATGAGTTGATGGACTTACAACAAGTGTTGGAAGAAGTCATGGAACGCATGAAGATTCAGTTTGATGATAAAAAAGCTGTGGTTGATTTCCAACAATTTGGACAAGGTTTTATCATTACAGGGGATAAAGCACATATGAGTGGTGTGTTGTATAATCTATTTGACAATGCACTTAAATATGGAGGCAGTAGTCCAACCATCCATGTCGAACTGAGCAGGCAAAATGGGAATATTCGATTAGATATCCAGGACAATGGTATTGGCATAGCGCCTGGTTTTCATGATAAGATATTTGAAAAACTATATCGTGTGCCTCAGCAGAACCGACATGATGTCAAAGGACATGGGCTTGGGTTGAGTTATGTTTTAGATGTGATGAAGCAACATAAAGGAAAAATCACCCTGGTGAGTGCGTTGGGAAAGGGTTCGACATTTTCGATGATTTTGCCGGCATGGCAGGATCCTGAAGGTGAAGCTGATATTCACCATACTGAAGACAGAGTTCAATTCGATAATCTTCCTAAATCCCGGCTCAACTAGATTTTGAAATTGTATGGCAGAGAGCAAAATACTGTATGTAGAGGATGAAGAAGTTTTAGCCAATTTGGTGAAGGACCATCTGGAGCGCAATGGCTTCTCTGTAAAATGGATAGCCAATGGAAACGAAGCCGAACAAGTATTTACTAGTTGGCAACCTGATCTCTGTATTCTGGATATTATGTTGCCCGGTTTAAGTGGTTATGAGATCGGGAAATTGATTAGAGCCAAAGACAAAGATGTGCCTATTATCTTCCTGACTGCGCGCAGTGAAGCCAAAGATGTTGTCGAAGGTTTTAAAGCAGGAGGAAATGATTATTTAAGAAAACCATTTAGCCTAGAAGAGTTGATGGTCCGTGTGACCAACTTGCTTTCTATGTCAGGACGTGTTGCCCCCACACAGTTTAAGTTTGGAAAGCTCGCCTATGATCCGATTCGTATGCAGATTCAAAATGGAAAGGATTCTGTGACGCTTTCTCATCGGGAAAATGAACTTCTGAAAATGTTAGTCAGCCAGTTGGGTACGCCGGTTGAACGCAAGGATATTCTGATCAAGCTTTGGGGTGATGATCATTTCTTCAACTCCAGAAACCTGGATGTCTATATCGTTCGGCTGAGGAAATACCTGAAGATGGATCCCGATGTACAATTAATGACGTTAAAGGGAGTGGGGTATCAACTCATCGAAAACTAAGCGAAATCTATATATTCCCTTTTTGTTGGTCAGAGATTTTTCATTCCTTTGACTTTTACTAACTCCCTTCTCATCTTACCCCTTTTATTATCTTTGTTTGCTCATGGAAGAAAAGTTCGTTCGCCAACTAGCGGCTATTGTATTTACTGATATCGTAGGATATACCCACCTCATGCATATCAATGAAGAGCGTGCCCTACTGCTTCGGTCTCGTCATCGAGAGAGCTTGCAGGAATTGCATAGTAAATATGGTGGGGAGGTCATTCAGTTTTTTGGGGATGGGACACTCAGTATTTTTCATAGCAGTGTGAAGGCGGTAGAATGTGCTGTCGAGATGCAGATCGATTACAAGAAAGATCCTGAGGTGCCGGTGCGTATCGGTATACACGTGGGCGATATCAGCTACGATGGAAAAGATGCTTTTGGGGATGGAATGAATGTCGCGGCCCGCATCGAACCACTTTGTGAACCCGGCGGGGTATATATTTCCGAGCGCGTTTTTGAAGACATTCGCAATCATGCGTGGTTGCAAGCCATCCATGTTGGAAATTATCAACTAAAAAATATTGCAGGGGATACGCCACTGTATGCAATTTCCAGTAAAGGAATGGCCCTTCCGGTGGTGCGCAACCAGACTTTTCCTCCAAGCAATCATGTTCAGCCTCGGGCGCCAAGACCTAACTCCTATCAGCCTAATGCAATGGCTATCGATGGCAAGGAAAAGAAAGTAGCAGCCGTTTTGGCGCTGTTATTGGGGTTGTTTGGTGTACACCGGTTTTACCTTGGAAATCGAATTTTAGGTATAGCTAATTTTGCAGCTTTTTTCTTTGCTCTTTTGATTGCCATCGAAGGACAAATGCCTTGGTTTCTGGTAGCATTAGCAATTTTGTCGGTGGTCGACGGTATACTTTTAGCCGTGATGCCACAAAGTGAGTTTGATGCTAAGTATAATAACGGTCAGCCTTCAGAAAATAAAGAAAATAAATTAAAAAAACCATTCCACAAAGTCAAGAAAGTGGATCCTACACAGACACGTAAATCACGTGGAACGATGATCATCAAAGATGCCTTTATTGCTTTTCGCTCAGGAGATTTTCCTTTGGCAAAAAAGTATTTTGAAGATGCGCTTCAGTATGATTACAATGATCCGCACACCCACTTTATGCTTTCTTGCTGCCATTCGATGGCCAAGGATGCCAAGCAGGCATATTTTCACTTGGCCAGCGCTGTTGATTTTGGTTTTCAGGAGTATGAAGAAGTTTATCATAATGATGCGTTGACTTGGTTAAGAGCCCAACCCGATTTTGAAGTATTTGTCAAAAACGGCTATCGTCAAGTAGCTTATTTGAATGTTCCA
>JBBKXT010000105.1:0-18371 GCA_037969625.1 Saprospiraceae bacterium | reverse complement strand
TCTTCTATTTCCTGCTGTTTTTTGATAGCGGCTTTAACATCCACTTTCAACATATCGTCAACCGTTATCTGTGCTTCATTTTCTGTTGGATAAGCAGCAGATATCACCCGATAATACGTGGTGCCTTCTCGCATAGATGGCTTGATGGAGAAGTTATTAAATCCTTTCATATCAAGTGATGTAATAAGGCCCTTTGCGTTTGCTTGCGAACTAAAAAATCCTGCTTGAATCACATATCCCGCTGCTTGAGGAACGATCGGTGTGTCAACAGCTTCTTTGACGTTTTTATCCTGCTGCTCTGTGATAGGGGTAGCTACTTTAGCTGTAACTATTTCTTTTGTTGTTCCTTTTTCCTTTTCAATGACTATTTCAGCATCCTCATTCGTTTCGACAGCAGGCGTTGGTTTTGATGGGGTCACTGAACTCGATTTCACAGGGTCGATTACTGGATTAGCTTCCGGTGTTACGGCTGGTGTTATTGCTGAAGTTGTGGTTGCTGTAGATGCTTTTTCAGTTTCGGTGCTTGTGGCAGCGGCAGTTTCTGGTTTTGGGGTAGTGGGTCGAGTAGGTGTTTTTTTCCATTCACCTTCCCATTTGTCTTTTACCTGTCCCTGTGGATCCAGTACTAACCAAGCAGGCGCATTTTGAAGACCATATTTATCAAGGAATACAGCGCCATCGAAATCCTGAATGCTTAGCGAGGTAGAAATATATATTTTGCTGGCTACCGGGTCTTTTTCAAAGTTGGTCCATGCGACATCACATGCTGCGCAAGCTTTTTTAGAGAAAAATATAAGTAGGTCTTTATTATAGTTTTTCGATGCTTCCCGCGCGGCTATATAGTTGGGGTAGAAGTTTGGGGTCTTATCGAATGAAGTATTCAGAATAAAAAGTAGGGAAAGAAGGTAGGCATTCATAATATTAAATTTATATGTTATTTATAAATCATTGTAAACGATAAAGTTAATGTACAAAAACCATACCAAGTAGGTTTTTTTATATTTTTTCCGCTGTTTCCTTAAAACCTATGGTTTGCCGGTGTGGAAATTTATATTTACCTACCTTCGTCATCCTAAAATTTACTCGCCAATGGCACAGATACGAGCAGCAATCAAAGGTGTAAATGCCTATATCCCTAAGGATATTTTGACGAACCATGATCTAGAGAAGATGGTCGATACGAATGACGAATGGATCAAAACAAGAACGGGTATTGAGGAGCGGCATATCCTGAGAGATCCGGATAAGGCAACTTCCTACATGGCGACCCAGGCAGTACTTGGTTTATTGGAAAAGACAGGCCTAGATCCATTGGATATCGATCTATTGATTTGTGCGTCTGTGACACCGGATTACTTTTTTCCGGATACCGGCACTTTGATCTGCCATAATATAGGTGCGAAGAACTCTTTTGCCTTTGATATACAGGCCGCTTGCTCAGGCTTTCTGTTTTCTGCTACCACAGGGGCTAAGTTTATCGAGTCCGGGGCATATAAGAATGTTATTGTGGTAGGCGCTGATAAGATGTCTTCAATAGTGGATTATACGGAACGTGCAACCTGTATTTTGTTTGGGGATGCAGCAGGTGCCATTTTACTTCAGGGAGATGAGACAGGACTCGGACTACAGGATTCATGGATGCGCGTGGATGGGGTAGGTGCTGAATTTTTGAACATGAAAGGTGGTGGGTCTATGAATCCACCGACACATGAAACGGTCGATAATAAAATGCATTATCTTTTTCAGGATGGTGCACCAGTCTATAAGGCTGCCGTAAAGGGCATGTCTGAAGCAGTCAGTCAAATTCTCAAACGAAACAACCTCTCTCCGGACGATATCAGGTTTGTTGTGCCTCATCAAGCCAACTTGAGGATCATCCAGGCGGTCGCTAAAATGCTTGACTTCCCGATGGAGCGTGTCATGGTCAACATCCATAAATACGGCAATACAACTTCAGGGACTATCCCCTTGTGCTTATGGGAGTACGAAAACCAGTTAAAACCGGGGGATAAAATCATCCTGACCTCTTTTGGTGGTGGATATACCTGGGGGGCAAGTTTGTGGCACTGGGCCTACTAGATCCATATCACTATTTGCCCTTATCCGATGGGTCAGCCAACGCACCTAAAAAGCACTATATTTGGCCCTCAATATTTTTCGATTATTCAATTCAAAACAAATTATGGCCAACACCGCAGACATTAAAAAGGGACTGTGCATGGAATTCAATAATGACATATTTTATGTCGTTGATTTTCAGCATGTTAAGCCGGGGAAGGGAAATGCCTTTGTGAGGACAAAATTAAAAAGCTTGACGACCGGAAAAGTGGTAGATAATACATTCCAATCAGGTCATAGTATTGCAGAAGTTCGTGTAGAACGACGTAAATTTCAGTTCTTATACAATGATGATATGGGTTATCATTTTATGAATATTGAGACTTTTGAACAAGTGGCCATTGAAGAATCAATGATTAGTAACCCCAAGTTATTGAAAGAAGGACTGGAGGTCGAAATCATGATCCATGCCGAATTAGAGACGCCTTTGGCCGTGGAATTACCTCAATATATTATCTTGGAGGTAACTTACACAGAACCAGGGCTGCGAGGTGATACGGCAACCAATGCATTGAAGTCAGCGACAGTTGAATCCGGAGCTGAAGTGAAAGTGCCGTTATTTATCGATGCAGGCGAGAAAATTAAAGTTGACAGCGCCACTGGAAACTATGTTGAAAGGGCTAAATAATTATTAGATATGGAACCAAAGGAAATACAAGAGTTGCTGAAGTTGATCAACAGACTTGAGTTTGGAGAGTTTAAATACAAACAAGGAGATCTGGAATTTTCAGCCAGGACAAAACACTTTCAATCTGCTCGAGTCCATAAAGACGCAGGTCCTGTGTATCAACAAATCGCTTCACCGGCGACGTCTCCAGTAGCGGCAAATCCACAGGAAGCTGCCAAGCCTGCTGCCAGTGCCGGAAATGCTGCGTCAGATCAGCCAACCGAAAGTGCATCAAACGACAATCTCATAGAGGTGCGATCGCCTATAGTGGGTACTTTTTATCGGTCAGGTTCCCCTGATAAACCACCTTTTATCAAACCAGGTGATACCATTGAAGTAGGTACGGTCGTATGCATCGTAGAGGCGATGAAACTTTTCAATGAAATTGAATCAGAAGTTGCCGGGAAGGTGGTGAAGGTCGTCGTAGAAGATGCGTCTCCTGTAGAGTACGATCAGTTATTATTTCTAGTGGATCCAAACGGGTAAGACAGTTTCACTCAATGGATGATGGCCTTTGAGCTGTTTTAGTTTATTATTTAAACAAGATCCTTTCCGATGTTTAAAAAGATACTCATAGCTAATAGGGGTGAAATAGCCCTGCGTGTTATTCGAACATGTAAAGAAATGGGAATTAGTACGGTCGCTGTATACAGTACGGCCGATAAGCATAGCCTGCATGTGCGTTTTGCAGATGAAGCTGTATGTATAGGCCCTCCCGCTTCCAGAGATTCCTATCTCAGTGTACCACGTATTATGGCTGCTATGGAAATTACTGATGCCGATGCAATACATCCCGGATATGGTTTTCTAGCAGAGAATGCAGACTTTGCGGAAGTATGTAAACAATACGGTGTAAAATTTATTGGTCCGACGCCTCTGATGATGACCCTGATGGGCGATAAAATCACAGCGAAGGAAACAATGATAAAAGCCGGTGTGCCGGTAGTTCCAGGTAGTGGAGGTTTAGTGCCCGATGTGAAAGAAGCGAAGAAAGCAAGTAAGGCCATTGGATATCCTGTGATCATGAAAGCGACAGCAGGAGGCGGAGGCAAAGGAATGCGTGTCGTATGGAAGGAAGAAGAGTTAGAAGATTTGTGGCATAAAGCACGACAAGAAGCCAAAGCCTCTTTTGGCAATGATGGTATTTATATTGAAAAATTTATTGAAGAGCCACGCCACGTAGAATTTCAGATAGTAGGTGATCAACATGGTCACGTCGTGCACCTGTCAGAACGTGAATGTTCTATTCAACGCCGCCATCAAAAACTGCTGGAAGAATCACCCTCGCCTTTTCTGGATGAAAAGCTGAGAGAGCGAATGGGAAAAGCAGCCATCAAAGCAGGTAAGGCGATTAAATACGAAGGCGTAGGGACAGTGGAATTTCTTGTCGATAAACACAAGAAGTTTTATTTCATGGAGATGAACACGCGAATTCAAGTAGAGCACCCGGTGACCGAGGAGGTGATCGATCACGACTTGATTAAAGAGCAAATCAAAGTCGCCGCAGGCATTCCAATTTCAGGTAAAAACTATTTCCCGAATGGTCATGCCATGGAGTGCAGAATAAATGCCGAAGATCCATATAATAATTTCAGACCTTGCCCGGGAATGATTACTTCATTCCACAGTCCGAAAGGACATGGTGTGCGTGTAGATACACATGTATACACAGGATACACGATACCACCTTATTATGATAGCATGATTGCCAAACTTATCTGTCGCGCACCGACAAGAGAGGAATGCATTAAAAAAATGCAAAGAGCATTAGATGAGTTTATCGTAGAAGGTGTAAAAACAACGATTCCATTTCACAAAAAATTAATGCAGGATCCTCAATTCAGATCGGGTAATTTTCATACCGGCTTTCTTGATACGTTCAAGTTGGAAGAATAATGAACAGGTCCAGGCAGAGTCCATTTAAACAATTCGTTTCTTATCTCAAAGGATATAAATTTCCTCTGGCGATGAATGTGCTTTGCAATATTCTGATGGCCTTGTTTATGGTGATCAGTATTCCTATCATCATTCCCTTTTTTCAAATCTTATTTGGTCGGGTGACCCCTTCACCTGATCCGGTTGCATTCAGCATCAGTAACATCCAGGTTTGGCTTGAATATGTGTTTGGCGAATTGGTAGAAAAGTATTCTGAAGAACGCGCACTGATCGTCGTATGTATTGCTTTTGGTGTAATTTTCTTTTTGAAAAATTTATTCCGATATCTCTCCCTCATTTTTATGGCACAGGTGCGGAACGGTGTCGTCATGGATATCCGAAATGAGGTGTTTAAAAAGTATATGCATCTTCCATTGGCCTTTTTTAGCAGAGGGAAAAAAGGCGATTTGTTATCCCGAATTAGTACGGATGTACAGGAAATTGAGTTTTCTATTTTAAATGTAATCGTGGCAGTCATCAAAGCCCCGATCGTGATCATTGGGAGTATCACCTTTATGTTTTTTATAAGTGTAAAACTTACTTTTTTTGTTTTCATTCTGATTTTGGTTACAGCAGTTATTGTGGGCCGTATCAGCCGAAATCTCAAACGACAATCGAAAGTAGTCCAGCATAGGTTATCAGGACTTATGATTTTGGTGGAAGAAAGCATTAATGGGATGCGTATTATCCAGGGTTTTAATGCACAACAGTATCAGGAAAATCGATTCGAAAAGATTAATGATTCGTATCGAACATTACTGACTCGCATCATGTACCGACGCGATTTGTCTTCTCCTTTATCTGAATTTTTCGGCATCAGTATTGTCGCTGTACTTCTTTGGTACGGGTCTTTGATGGTTTTCAAAAATGAATTACAACCGGAGACATTCTTTGCTTTTTTGTATGCTTTCTTTAATGTCATCGAACCCTCTAAATCATTTTCATCTGCCTATTACAATATTCAAAAAGGATTGGCAGCCGTAGAGCGGGTCAATGAAGTACTCGATATCACGGAAGAAATCAAACAAGCGGAAAACCCAAAACCTATCCATTCATTTGAACACGCGATTACGCTGGAGAAAGTTGGCTTTCGCTATAAAGAGGAAAATGACTGGGTATTGCGAGATATTGATTTGACGATTCCAAAAGGAAAGGTACTTGCGATCGTAGGTACCAGTGGTTCAGGCAAATCAACGCTGACGGATTTATTGCCGAGACTACACGATGTGTCAGAAGGAAAAATTTTAATGGATGGTACGGACATCCGCGATTTAGAACTAAAGAAGCTGCGGAGCTTGATGGGGATTGTTAATCAGGATCCGGTTTTGTTCCATGATACCTTGTTTCATAATATTGCCTTCGGACACCCGGAAGCTTCATTAGAGGAGGTGGTGGCTGTGGCCAAGATTGCTCAGATACATGAATTTATCATGAGTACACCTGAACAGTATCAAACGATCGTAGGGGATAGAGGGAGTACATTGAGTGGTGGGGAGCGACAACGAATTACATTAGCCAGAGCATTGCTAATGAATCCACCGATTCTTATTTTAGATGAAGCGACCGCTTCTCTTGATTCTAAATCAGAAAGACAAGTACAGGAAGCACTGGCCAGCGTCATGAAAGGACGCACATCAATTGTGATCGCGCACCGATTGTCTACGATCCAACACGCGGATCATATAATCGTATTGAAAGAAGGTCGTATTGTAGAAACAGGGACGCATACCGCACTCATGGATATTAATGGCGAATACGCTAAATTTGTAGGACTTCAATGGGTGCAATAAATAACAAAACGTTCCTCTTTTTGATTCTGACTTTTAGTTGGTGCATTTCGGATGCCCAGGAGATGAGTTGGACCGGGTTAGTGGAAGACTCAACTTATTTCGCCAAAGATTATCAACCAGATCAATCGATGGTTACCCTGTCAGGACCTGCTCAAACTTGGGATTTTCGTTCACTCAAAGCACCTTACGCGATCAGTCGGCGCATGGTGATCGCCGGAGAAACAACCGGAAAGAAAACGGCCAATATTTTTAATGGTATCCAAATGGACGCGATCGTCGAACTTGTCGGCAGTGGGATGGAGATCATCAAAGTGGTTGAACCAAATCCAATTTGTCCCGGTAATAGCCTTACCTTTTCGTTAACGCCTTCTTACAAACCTTTTTTTGGTGGCGTCTTAGGGGAACATAGTACCTACAATGGTAAAATGGTTTCTACTTTTTTATGGCCTAGGCATATGACGTGTAATTGGACACCCAATCAATTACCTGATTCGTGTCGAGTGACCTATACAATTTTAGAAGAGTCTACTGTCGATGCAGAAGGTATGCTGTATTTGCCAACCGAAATAGACAAAGTCAATAGACAGAAAGTGGAATTGAAGAGAGCGCTAAAAATTGAAGTCAAAACAGGAAAGCTATGGAGGGAAGTAACCGCCGAAATTCCTGGTGTTCGATTAATTACCAATCGATATTTTTTACGTTATTTTTCCTCCACCGGCAATCAGCAACTTGTGGAAATGGAATTAAGTGCTACGAGACAACCTTTGCGAATCGAATTCAAAACACATCCGATTATTACGCGCGTTTTTACAGAAGAACCCCTGAAGCCAGACATCTTTGCTTATCCTAATCCGAGTTACGATATCGTGCGCTTTCAACTCACCAACTTAACACGCGGTCGCTATCAACTAAAAATCTACAATATACTTGGCGTGCCGGTAAAAGATGTTTCGGTCGAGGTCTCCGGGAGTCGAGAGACCGTTGCTGTAGATTTAGGGTCCATGCAACGAGGTACTTACCTTTTTCGATTGCAGGATAAAACGAATCGCACGATTAAGACAAAACGAGTCGTGCTGATTCGATCATAATTTATACTTTTCATGGCGATCTCCCCTCATGGGCAAAATCTTATTTGGACTTCTTTCACCAAAGGTCCCATGCAGCCTGTCTTGACGCCTGTTGGTTTACCTGATTATAATGTAAAAAGGCTCGACCTGTTGCAATCGTGGGCAACGGGAAATAAGTACTACAAATTAAAGTATGTCCTCCAAGAAGTTTTAATCACAGGGGTGAAAACAATCGTCAGCAAAGGAGGGATGTTCAGTAATCATTTATCTGCATTATCATCGGCTTGCAAGACCTTGGACATAGCTCTCATCGCCGTTGTCAGAAGCTATTCTCCGGACGAAAGGAATCCAAGTATCCTACGATTAAGAACCAACGGCGATGAGGTTTTGTACCTCACCCCTTCAGCATACAATGTTTTTAACGAGGAGCAAGCGAAAGATTTATATCCGGAGGCTATGTTTGTTCCGGAAGGTGGTTTGACAACGTTTGGGATAAAGGGAGCAGCAGAAATTGCCGCTGAATGCATGGAGAATAGTCCTTCACATGTAATCCTTGCCGGAGGTACATTGACTACGGCTTGTGGTATTTTGTCCGCATTGCCCAATACATCTCATTTGATCGTAGTGCCGGCCTGGAAAGGATGTAGCAATGCTTACTTCGAAGATCTCATTGACAAATATGCTATTCAATACAAAAGCACCTGGGAGCTTTGGCCGGAGTATCATTTTGGAGGATTTGGAAAGTTTAATCAGAAGTTGGTTGATTTTATGAAATCCTATACCTTGGAAACCGGCATTCCACTTGACCCTGTTTATACAGGGAAACTAACATTTGCGATTCAAGACAAGTTGAGCACAGGTTATTTTAAATCGACCGATTCTATTGTATCCATACACTCGGGAGGTCTGCAGGGGCTCGAAGGATATAAGTACAGATTTCCTGAAATCTGGAAATAGATTTGGTGGAGGGGAAGCAACGGAATTAAGCTTGCTCGTCGAAGGAATCGATCCTAGATTTTAGAATCCATTCTTCAATGACTTGGCT
The DNA here is from genome assembly GCA_037969625.1 of Saprospiraceae bacterium. Classification (GTDB taxonomy): domain Bacteria; phylum Bacteroidota; class Bacteroidia; order Chitinophagales; family Saprospiraceae; genus Opimibacter. The sequence continues at coordinate 9,749 of JBBKXT010000105.1, read as the reverse complement.
ATAAGCGGCGTGTTCAATCGCCAACACCGTTGTAGCAATGTCGTCCGGGGTATCGTTTGGGTCAAGTAAAACTTCTTGCTGAAAAAGTATTTTTCCTTCATCGTAATGCTCATTGACCTCGTGGATGGTGATACCACTCACCGAATCACCTGAAGCTTTTACAGCTTCATGCACATGATGTCCAAACATTCCTTTGCCGCCGTAAAGCGGTAATAGGGAGGGATGAATATTGATTATTAAATTTGGATAAGCGTTAACCAACCAGTCGGGAATATGCATTAAAAATCCAGCGAGAACAAGGTGGGTGATTTCTTTAGAATGGAGCAACTCCAGTACATGAGATGCATCCGACCATTTACTTTTAGGCAGATAAACGGATTCAATATGATGTGCTTCCGCTACGCTAAAAACGCCGGCATCTTTTCTGTTGGAAATGATCACTGCTATTGAGATAGAATTATGCGAATTGAAATAAGCACAAATTTTATCAGCATTACTTCCACCTCCGGAAGCCAGAATAGCCAGACGAGTCTTAGATTCTGAGGACACTATATTTGGTGTTATTGGAGGGGTCAAGTTTGCGCATGATATCATAGGTCGCAGTTTTTTGTGCCTTACTTCCGTTAGACATGATTTCTACGATTTCATCACTTTTAGCCGTCAGGAACATGAGGATCCCAATCGAATTAGGATAAGATGAATTTGTTTTCTCTACTTGTTTGAGCGCTTCCGCCATGACTTTTAACGAAAGCGTCGGGTCTTTGTACAGGACGTCCAGACTTTTTCGGTGATAGTTATACCATGCTTCTCGGAAAGGTATAAAACGGGGACTCACAAGATTTTCAATAATCCAGTACCGATTCGTTTTTTTATTGACCGAGGCCCAGCCTTTATCGGATTCTGAAATATTGGATGGTACCTGATTCAATATATTTTGAGCAATCAGGAAATGTACATTACCGGCATCCGGTGCAAAACTTTCAGCATCCAAGCCTAGAATAAGGTGTGCATAAAAACTAAAAACGGCAGAGAGATTATCTTTAAAAAAGTCTGAGCCATTGACGAAAGGTTGATACTCTAAATATTTGAAGACGACATCCCGATCAACATGATTGACGAGGATGGTTTGATAATCGGATCCATAGACCGGACGGATCGCTTTAAAAGCGATGTCAGCACTATAGGTGTTGTTGCCAAGCTCCCCGGTTATGTTGACTTGAAAATTACAATCGATACGTTCATACTGACGATATTCGTCTTTGCTCCATCGTTCCTGATTCAGGAAGTCTCTCAGATCCTGCTCAAGCGTTTTGAATACAATCGGATCAGTTGTTTGAAGCTTTGGAGTGCTCACGGCTACTTCCGCTTTCAATTCTTGCGTATGTGCCGTTGTGTGCAGGCAAATTAGAATCAAACAAGATAGGAGGTACTTAACGTTATTTTTTGGCATTGTTTTTTAACATTTTATGAACGGCTTCAACAATATCGAATGCGACTTTCTGCTTTGACTTTAACTCAAACGGTTGTTCTTTATTGTCCGGGAAGAGGAAGGAAACCTTGTTAGTGTCATGCCCAAATCCGGCTCCTGCTTCCCGCGGATTGTTGAGCACGATCATATCCATATTTTTTTTGTTCATTTTGTCAATGGCATATGCTTGACCATTGGTGGTCTCTAATGCAAAGCCGATGAGACGTTGGCCGCTTCGTTTGAGCTTTCCAAGCGTGGCGGCGATATCCGGTGTCCGCACGAGTTCAAGGATAAGTTTGTTGTCGTCTTTTTTTATTTTTTCAACAGCTATTTCCGCCGGTTTATAATCTGCAATGGCAGCAGCAAGGACTGCGACGTCGGCTTGTTCAAATGCAATCAGGCAAGTTTGGAGCATTTCATCGGCAGTGGTGATATGTTCGACTTTTATTCGCTGATCAGTTGGCAATACGCTTTCTGGTCCGAGGACAAGTGTTACCTGTGCACCGCGTTTCGAGAATTCTTCAGCGATGGCAACACCCATTTTTCCGGTAGAGTGATTTCCAATATATCGAACCGGATCAATGGCCTCATAAGTAGGACCGGCATTGACAAGGACATTTACGCCCAGAAAATCTTGCTTTATTCGAAAGTATTCAATGAGGTACGCCTGAATTTCTTCGGGCTCTGCCAAACGACCGGGACCCATCAGGCCACTGGCTAGCTCTCCGGTGCCCACATCAATTATAAAGTTGCCAAATGATTGAAGTTTGCTGATGTTTTCTTGAGTGCTCGGATGCTGCCACATATCTAGATCCATAGCCGGTGCAAAAAATACAGGACATCGAGCGGAAAGATAAGTGGCAGTCAGCATATCTGAAGCAAGTCCTCCCGCGCATTTAGCGATGGTGTGAGCCGTAGCAGGTGCGATGACCATGGCATCTGCCCATAACCCCCATTCGACATGATTTGTCCATTCATCATCCAGATGAATATCTGAAGCCACCGGATTTCGGCTTAGCGTAGCGAATGTTAAAGGAGAAACAAAATCCTTTGCAGAGGATGTCATAATCACGCGGACATCACAACCTTCTTTTACAAGCAACCTAAGTAAAATGGCAGCTTTATAAACAGCAATACTCCCTGAAACGCCGAGTATTAATTTTTTACCGTGTAAAGAAGTCATGGCCGAGCATGGTGTGATGAGAAGGCTATAGTTCCGTCTCTTCAGACATTTCGTCTTCCGTCGCTGTTGGCTCCGGATAATACCATTCTAGATCACCTCTGAGAAATTCTTCCGTCGCAAGGATCGTTGGGCTTGCGATTTTTTCATAAGAACGTGATATTTCAATCTGCTCTTTGTTCTCATGTATTTCTTCGATGGTCTCTGTCACCACAACAAATTCTTCCAGTTTGTCATGAAGTTCTTTTTTCACCTCAACTGAAATTTGTTTCGCTCGCTTGGCGATGACGGAAATAGACTCATAGATATTCGCCGTTTTACTTGCCATACCTTTAATATCTCTTGCGCCAACATTTGGATCAAGTGCGTTTGCCAGATTTTTAATTGAACTCATTTGGTTAGATTTTTAGATTCTTCTTGTATAAGCTTATTTATTTCCTCAGCCTCTTTGGCATGTTTGCCTCCGGGGTTTCGGGAGATGTATTCTTTATATCTCAAATTTGCCTCTTTTAATCGGATTTCACGTTTTTCGTACACGCTATTTATCGCATAGTCATAGGCAGACTTCAATATCAGATAGCGCGCATGCTCCGCATGCTTGGACTCCGGATATCCGGTCAGCATATTTGTAAACGCAGTAACCGCGGCATTGTATTGCTTCAAATTATAGTAAAGAATTCCTTCCTGATAAGCTTTCAATTCCAGTTTGGTTCGAAGTTCATCGATCAGTTGATTACATTGTTCTACTCGCTCACTGTCAGGATATTTATTGGCAAAGTCCTGAAATCCATTAATCGCATCGATGGAAGGGGTTTGGTCCAAACGATAAGAAGGTGATTGCTCATATGAAGAATAGGCGATCATAAAGTCAGATTCTTCCGTATAGGGACTGTACGCAAAAGTGGACGAGAAATTTGTAAAATAAGTGGACGCCAATGAATAGTTGCCAAGCTTGTAATGAGTATAGGCATATTTGAAGAACAACTCTTCCCCTTCACGAGTTCCTCTATATTGATTGAGAATTAATTCCATAAGCGTTTGAGCCTTTAAATACTCACCTTTATCGTAATATTTAATTGATTCTTCCAGGATTTTCGGTGGGTTGTTGCTTAACCTGGCTTGCTCAAAAGTGCTCTTGCAGGAGGTTAAGGTGCTGACTAACAATATGATATAAAGGTAAAAACGCATTTAAGCTTTTTGAAATAGTTGGCAAAGATAGGGATTATTGTATTAATCGAAAGAATACTTTCTCCTTGTCAATCAAGGGATTAACCCAAAAATCATGAGGATGAAAGGACCGCTTCAAGTGCAGTGGCTATTTTACGGTCATTGCTGAGTCGAGGCACTTTATTTTGCCCACCTAGTTTTCCAATAGATTGCATATAAACTTTAAACGCTCCCGGTCGCAGATATCGTATAATGATAGGCTGGAGAATGGCTCCTTCAATAAGATCGCGATAGTAAAGATTTTGTTGCACCATAGCTTTGTCCAAATCAGCGGCAAACGCGTCAATCGATTCAGGCAATTGGTCAAATTCAATCCACCATTCGTGAAAAGGTTTTTCTCCATCAGGAGGATTCACCTGAGGAGCTACCGTAAACTCATTGACCAGGCAAGGATGCCGTTCGGTAGCTATCCGCAACGCTTCTTCAACCTCCCGTCCAATGACATGTTCTCCAAAAGCTGATATGAAATGTTTGATCCTACCGGTAACTTTTACTCGAAAAGGATTCTTGCTGACAAACTGTATCGTATCGCCAATGGAATAAGCCCAGAGTCCTGCATTGGTACTCATGATTAAAGCATAATCCTTTCCAAGAGAAACGTCCTTTAGACTCAGTCGGATAGGATGCTCATGATGAATCTCTTCAACCGGAACGAATTCATAAAAAATTCCGGAGTTGCATTGAAGTAATAAGCCCTGAGAAGAATCTTCCAAATCCTGATAAGCGATAAATCCTTCTGACGCAGGATAGGTTTCCAGGCTCGCCACTTTACCCCCTGTCAATCTTTCTAATTGATGTCTGTAAGGTTCGAAGTTTACACCACCATAAACGAACAGCTGAAAATTTGGGAAGAGATCTTGAATGTTCTTTTTACCGGAAACTTCCAACAACCGTTCGTAATACATTTGCACCCACGGTGGAATACCACTGATGATGCGCATATCCTGTGATTGAGTCTCGTGTACGATTCGATCTACTTTTTCTTCCCAATCTTCAATGCAATTTACTTCATAGGAAGGCATCTGGTTTGAACGTAGCCAAGACGGAAACCAATGGTTGACAATGCCTGAAAGTCGGCCAATGTGAATCCCATTTTTTTCTTCGAGAATAGGAGAACCTGATAGGAAAACAAGTTTGCCATCAAACAAAGATTTTAAATTCAGTAAAGCTGTGATGTTGAACAAAGAGTCTCTTGCAATACCAATATGGTTTTGAATGCTCTCCCGCGTGATAGGAATATACTTGACGCCACTAGTGGTGCCTGAGGTTTTGGCAAAATAGAGGGGTTTGCCCGGCCATAAAATATCTTTTTGACCTTCGTATGCTTTTTTTATATAAGGTCGGAGTGTTTCATAATCACGTATGGGAACGCGCTTTATAAAATCCTCATGCGTCTTGATATCACGGAAGTGATGATCCCTGCCAAATTCAGTTTTGATTCCTTTTCGAATGAGTGTTTTGAAAGTACTGATCTGGTGCTCGGAAGCGTGACGCGATGCACGAATGATTCGTTTTCGCGTATACTTTGCAAAGACATTGATGATAATGCTTTTAAAACTCATTCTGATTTAGTCCAGCCGGAGATCTTCCACATAAACGCCCGGGTAAGATTCTTTGTTAAAGTTGAATAGTTTCTTTACATCAAGTTGTTCAGGATGTTCGATTTTACTAATACTCATTTCATGACGCGAACCATCAGCAGAAAATGCATGGATGTATTTGAGATTGGCCTCCTTGATACCGATGGTAAACTTAGAATAATGGTCAAATCGTCCCTTCAGTGGTTTGGCCTCGATGACGGATACACCCTCTCCATTTGTACCAATAAGCGAAAGTACGAGTTCATTGGTTTTATGAAGTGTAAGAAAATCCTGAGGACTGACCCAATCCTGTCCATTGGACTCATTGTAAATATTCACCTCATTCGCACCTTTTAAATAAATCCATCGTGTCGTGCCATCCGAAAAAATGGAGTACTCTTTCAGATCAAGGTGATAGGATTTGCCAAGTTGATATAAAATGCCTTCGCTCACCATCGATGGCTCTCCTGCATAGGATATTTTCAAAATAAATGTGACTTTGGAAGGCTTGGTTGAAAACTTATCACTTGCCTTAGTCAATAGGGTGATCGCTTCCGGGTCAGAGTCCTCAGCAGTCAAGTATTGCCCCTGAGCATGGTCCGGAGAAATGAAAATACATAAAAGTAGAAGCGCTGAAAAAATATGTTTCATGGGCATTGAGCTTTATATCTGCTTTAACAACGCAAAACTAGCTCAAAAGTATCATCTCTAAGCCCTAAGAAAAGGTTAATAACCGCTGAGTTCTAGCTTTTGGAGCGCATCCGTTCGATCAAACCGTCCAAATCTTGTTCGGTAAACATGAGAACTTCTCTCGGTTTGCTACCTTCTGCAGGTCCAACAACCCCGATGGATTGAAGCTGATCCATGATTCTACCGGCTCGGTTATATCCCAGTTTGAGTCTACGCTGGATCATAGAGGTGCTGCCATGTTGGTTTTGCACCACCAATCGGGCAGCATCTTCAAACATATCATCCAGTTCGGCATAGGTCATACCATCTCCGCCTTGAATGGGTTCGTCATCACCTACATATTCAGGTAGATAATATGGACTTGGAAATCCTTTTTGGTCGGCAACATAATTGATGACCGCCTCTACTTCGGGTGTATCCACAAATGCACACTGCAGTCGTATCATGTTACTGCCGATAGACAGAAGCATGTCTCCCTGGCCAATGAGTTGTTCAGCTCCTCCCATGTCCAGAATCGTCCGGCTATCGACTTTTGAAGCGACTTTGTAGGCAAGACGTGCCGGGAAGTTCGCTTTGATGACACCGGTAATTATATTGACAGAAGGTCTTTGCGTGGCGATGATCAGGTGTATACCTACAGCTCTTGCAAGTTGCGCTAATCGACTGATAGGCATCTCAACTTCTTTGCCGGCAGTCATGATCAGGTCAGCAAATTCGTCAATCACCAACACGATGAAAGGCATAAACCGATGCCCTTTTAATGGATTGAGTTGTCGGTTGACAAATTTGTCATTGTACTCCTTAAGGTTTCTTGAATGCGCCTTTTTGAGTAAATCGTATCGATCGTCCATTTCAATACACAGGGAATTCAATGTATGAATAACCTTTTTAGTTTCGGTGACGATTGGTTCTTTTTGATCCGGAAGAAATGCTAAAAAGTGTTGGGCAAGTTTAGCATATGGAAACAATTCCACTTTCTTTGGATCGATCAGTACAAGCTTGAGCTGTGAAGGATGTTTGCGATAGAGTAGGGACATCAATACGGTATTGATCCCTACAGATTTTCCTTGCCCTGTTGCGCCTGCAATCAAGAGGTGGGGCATTTTGGCAAGATCCGCTACAAAAACTTCGTTCGATATAGTCTTTCCAAGTGCGATTGGAAGATCCATTTTACCGGATATAAACTTATCAGAATTCAATACTTCCTTTAGAGAAACGATCTGTTTCTTTTTGTTTGGCACTTCAATTCCAATGGTTCCTTTGCCGGGTATCGGTGCGATGATACGTATCCCTAAAGCAGATAAGCTAAGGGCAATATCATCTTCCAGATTTTTAATTTTAGATATTCTAATCCCTGGTTTTGGGATGATCTCATATAAGGTAACCGTAGGGCCTATGGTGGCTCTGATCTTTGTAATCTCTATTTTATAATTGAGTAAAGTCTCAATGATCTGATCTTTGTTGGCTTCTACTTCCGCGCGATCGATTTGAATATTGCCATCTGAATATTCCTGAAGCAGTTCCAGGACCGGTGATTTGAAGGATGATAAATCAAGTGTTGGATCATAAGGCTCACTGTGGTCAGCATTCTCCTGATCCATCAGGAATACCTTGTCCTGTACACCACTAAAAGCGCCGGGGACATGTCCCTCAGAAAAGTTTTCAGTTTTTTCGTTTTCTTCTATTGATTCATTTATCTCCAACTCAGGAGCACCGGATGTTTCTTTCACATCTTTTAGGTCTATGGTGCCCAGTTCTAGTTCAAGTGCATCAATATCATCCAAGTCTTCGTCTTCAGCGGTAGCCGTTGTTGTTTCTCGATATTTGTTGAGAAATCCCGGACGTAAAGCTTCATCACTTTCTTCGTTATTACTGTCATCTTCTTCCATTACGTCTTCAATGGCATTCGAAATATCCTTCGAGGAGGGATTCTTTTTGAAAATATCCAGTCCTAACTCGGCGAGACTCATTTTCCAGGCCGGCATTTTTAGATTTGAAAAGGTCATAAATTCTCCTTTCCATTGGAAGGATGGGTTGAATTCAATAATAAAGGCGGCGGCTAGCACAAACATCAGCGACAAGATGAGACCAATTTTCCCCATAAATCCCGAGAGCCATAGCGCCGTGCTTTCTCCAAAGGATCCGCCCCATGGAAAGTTGGACCATCCAAAGGTAAATGCCAAAAGAATGGAGAGATAGACCATCGCCAAAATTGATTTTCCGGCTCTGGTATACCACGTTTGGAGCGATACGCCTAAAAATTTGCGTAAGCCAAAACCAATTGCGAGTACGGGTAATATAAGTGAAGACACGCCAAATCCCCAGTATACCAGTGCATTACCGGTCACTGCGCCTAAGCGGCCCAGCCAGTTAGCTAGTATGAGTTCCCCCTCACCTAATGCATGGAAAGGTGCATTCAGGATCTTGTCCTGATCAATTTTCCAGGTAAATAGGTAAGACAGACCCGCCACGAGGACGAATACTCCAAGCATCACAATGACCATTCCCAACAACTTGGGAATGCGTTGATCCTTGATCAAAGAGGCCTTTGGGCTGCTCTTTTTAGTCTTTGACCGCCCTTCTGGGCCGGCTTTTTTCTTCTTTGGTACAAATATGGACATAGTATATTGACTATTCCTGTCTTGGGATGACGGTCAAATATAGTGTTATCTGCACTAATGTAGTACTATATACATGATTTATTTATTTAATATGTTTTTTGAGGGGTTGGCCGTGTCTACGAACTTTTGACAAGGAAAGGCCAAAATAATTACCTTTGGCGCCTCTTATTAATATATAGACAGCACATTTTTATGGACAAAATATTCATTGCAGGTTCCGGCGGAATTGGAAGAGCAGCAGCTTTATTGATCCTCGATTCACAGGATTGGAATTGTGAAGTAGTGATTGGAGATACATCCAGTCAACAATTAGAAGATGCCAACGAATGGGTACACAGGGGCATCGGGCACACCCATGGCCTGAGTGCATTTGTCATGCCACAGGATGGTAACCCGGAAGCTTTTGCAAATGTCCTTAATGAGACGGATGTGCTACTGGATTGTTTGCCGGGTCGTTTTGCCCCGACAATGGCCAAGCTCTGCCTTCAGTATGGAATGCATTACGTAAATCTGACCGAGTATGTCAATGAAACAAATGAAATTAAAGAATTAGCCAAAGATGCTGACACAGGATTTATTTTGCAGACTGGTCTTGCACCAGGTTATATAAATAATCTAGGCGTTCACCTGGCAGAGACTTTCATGAATCGATACGGTGTGGATAAGCTCGATCGATTGTCCATGCGGGTAGGGGCTTTGTCTCAGTTTTGTGAATCACCACATTTCTACGCGTTCACATGGAGTTCAATTGGCGTTGCCACGGAATATGTAAAGGCTTCTGTCGTGGTTCGCAATAATGAAATCGTAAGCTTGCCTTCTTTGACAGAACCAGAAACATTGAATCTGAATGGACGCGTCTATGAAGCGGATCTCACAAGCGGCGGCGCCGCAGATTTGCCGGATGCATATAAGGATCAGGTAAAAAATATTGATTACAAAACGATTCGTTACCCCGGACACTTTGATTGGGTAAGGAATTATTT
>JBBKXT010000104.1:0-26316 GCA_037969625.1 Saprospiraceae bacterium | reverse complement strand
GAACGATGATCATCAAAGATGCCTTTATTGCTTTTCGCTCAGGAGATTTTCCTTTGGCAAAAAAATATTTTGAAGATGCCCTTCAATACGATTACAATGATCCTCACACCCACTTTATGCTTTCTTGCTGCCATTCGATGGCCAAGGATGCCAAGCAGGCATATTTTCATCTGGCCAGCGCGGTTGATTTTGGTTTTCAGGAGTTTGAAGAAGTGTATCACAATGATGCGTTGACTTGGTTAAGAGCCCAACCCGATTTTGAAGTATTTGTCAAAAACGGCTATCGTCAAGTAGCTTATTTGAATGTTCCACAGCCGGACCTATTAGAATCAAAAAGCTATTACGATACCACGGTACTGGATAGAGTGGCCGATCTGGGAGAGCTTTTGGAGCGAGGGGTCATCACCCGAGAGGATTTTGAATCTCAAAAAAAAGAGCTCCTGGATCACTAGTTTCCAGGCAGCCATTAACAATAGTTTTACAAGTCCCCCCTGAATTTTATAGGAATATCATTACCTTTGCGGCCTCTAAGGCAAAGTGCCTTGGAAGAAATTACAATATTATGAGTCTTAAAAAACAATTTTTAAAGTCAAAGCCTGTTTGTAAGGTGACCTTTAATCTTGATGCCGCACAAGCTGATAGTGCCAAAAAAGTATCTCTCCTTGGAGATTTTAACAATTGGGATCCAAAAGAAACCAATATGCGCAAATTGAAAGACGGTTCTTTTACCAAAACAATTGATCTGGAAGTGGGTAAAGATTACCAATTCCGTTATCTTGTTGATGGAACCAACTGGATTAATGACACGGAGGCAGACAAGTATGTTCCTAGTGGCATTGCTACGGAAGAAAATGGTGTCGTTAGCATCTGATTCGAATAAATTCCACAAGGTTTAGAAATCCTTATTTCTTAATTTTTAAAGACCGAATATCCGGTACCTCAACAGGAGGTTTTGGAGGTTCATTTTAGCATACTTATATAATCAACTTTCATTATGAAAAAGATCGGAATTTTATTTGGCAAAGAGACCTCCTTCCCCGAAGCATTCGTTGAGCGCGTTAATAGTAAAGACATAAAGGGCGTTGAAGCCGAATTCGTTAAAGTGGAGGAAGTCATCCAGGGAAAGCCATCTGGCTACGCAGTTATTATTGACCGAATCAGCCAGGATGTTCCTTTTTACAGAGCTTATCTTAAGAATGCTGCCTTAACCGGTACTGCGGTTATCAATAACCCATTCTGGTGGAGTGCTGATGAGAAGTTTTTCAATAACTGCCTTTCGGAAGTGATGGGTATTCCAGTTCCAAAAACAGTTTTACTCCCTTCCAATGCACGTCCGGATGATACAAGTGAGCAGTCCTTTAGAAATATGAAATTCCCATTAGATTGGGAAGGCATGGTGGATTACCTCGGTGGATTCCCATTGTATATGAAACCACACTCAGGGGGTGGATGGAAGAGTGTCTATAAGGTCACCAGTTTCGAGGATTTATTTGCAAAGTATAATGAAACCGGTCAGCTGGTGATGATGCTTCAGGAGAATATCGATTTTGATGCCTACTTCAGATGTTATTATTTAGGGGGTGACCGTGTGCGTGTGATGCCATATGAGCCACGCAATCCACATCATCTGCGGTATATTGACAAGTCACCTGTGGACAGTCCGAAGATGATGAAGGAGATTCACAAATTGGTGCTGAAGATTAATCATGCGCTCGGCTATGAATTCAATACAGTGGAGTTTGCCGTGAGAGATGGAATTCCTTTGGCGATCGATTATTGTAATCCTGCTCCGGATGCGGACCTGAATAGTGTAGGTTCGGCAAATTTTGAATGGGTGGTTGAGAACGCTGCAGAAATGGCCATTGAAAAGGCATTGGCGCACAAAGCCAACAAAACCCATGTGAAGTGGGGTAGCTTTATCAAATCGGCTATTGAAGGCAAAATGCCTAAATAATTCCTAGCCATTCCGGCATAGGTATAGAAGAAATATAAAAAGTAAAAATGAATACAGCTCATCCGATTCGCATGGCCATCCTCGACATGAATAAAAATGTCGAAAACATGGGCTTGGCCAGTATTGAAAGGATCGCTGATCAGTTTGGAGTCATCGAATACGAAGTATTTGATGTGCGCCATGAAGAGAATGTTCCGGGATTAGATTTTGATATTTATATCTCTTCGGGTGGTCCCGGTGATCCAATGGTGATGCACGGTCATTGGGATAAAAAGTATTTTCCTCTGTTGGATCAACTATGGGAGTACAATCTCAACCATGAGGATAAGAAGTATGTATTTTTTATATGTCATTCTTTTCAGCTTATTTGCCACCACTTTAAAATTGGTACGATTTCAACAAGAGCGAAAGAATCATTTGGAATTGTTCCTATTGACTTGACGCCACAAGGAGAAGAAGATCCTTTATTTGCCAATATTAACAACCCATTCTACGGGGCAGATTTCAGGAAGTACGAAGTGATTCATCCTAACCAGGAGCGACTCATCGAATTGAATGCTACTGTCGCTGCCATTGAAAATCCGGACCTTGATATTGATGACAACCGCGCCCTTATGGCGGTTCGATTTTCTGCGGAATGGTTTGGTACTCAGTTTCATCCAGAAGCACACCCGGATGGCATGGTTCACTACCTGCGACGCCCAGAAAAAAAGGATATGATTATCACCCAATATGGTCTTGATACGTATGAAGTGATGATGCACAATGCCCTGCACCCTGAACGCTTGACTCATACCCGTGATATTATCCTCCCCGGATTTCTTAAGGATGCTATGGATCGGATTCGTGCCCAGCGGGAAGCGAATTGTCCGGTACATTTGTAGATTAAAAAAGAGGTGAGTGGTGAGTGAGGTTCAACATCTGCGCCTATGACACTTCGTGATGATTTTTTGTCCTTGATTCGCCTTCCCGTCTTTTGCTATCCGCCTCCCGCTTTTCAAAGTCTCGCGTCTACAAAAAAGTTTCCCGCTGATCTCGCTCCAGGTAATCGGGATAAAAGTAAATGTTGCAGAATCCACTTGAAGCGGTTTTAACTTTTTTTGCACCAAATCATTGCTCTCACGCACCCCTCACCCCTCAATTCACCTCTCACCTTCGGTCGACATAGCCTTGGCGTCAGCGACTCAAGCCCCCTGAACTACCTCCTACGTCGGAGTACAAGGTCTTCGCTGCGCTTCGATCACCTTTCACCCATTCCCCCACAGTGGAACGACTTTTGGATATATTTCATGCGTCAAACTAATTTACTGTATATTTCACGCTATGATAAAAGATATCCGAAACCGATACAACGAACAGTTTTCCCAAGAGAAGTATAAGTCCTTTCTGGATGATCTTAATCTTCAATTTGATCATGTCCCTGGATTTCGTGTGGCAGAATCCCCAATTTTTGTTTCAAAAGAACTTAAGGAGAAACTCTTTACAGCATGTCATCAGATCGCTGATTGTATCCTGCGGCCTGATTTTGGGACATTGACAGAAGCTTCTATGGCACCGGGTACAAAAGTCCCGGGGGAGAATGAACATACCAAGTTTTTACAGATGGATTTTGGGCTGTGTGATGATGGCAAGGGAAATATCGAACCAAAACTGATCGAGGTACAAGGGTTTCCTTCACTTTATTTTTATCAGGATTTCATCGCCCGCATGTACAGAAAGCATTTTGATATTCCGTCAAATTTGAATCATCTGTTTAATGGTTTTGACAGTGATTCGTATATCAATCTGCTGAATGAAATCATCGTCGGTGGCGATGATCCAAATGAAGTGGTGCTTATTGATGTAGAACCATTTAAACAACCAACACAAATTGATTTTCACGCAGCCAAGAAGGCCATTGGTTTAAAGATTGCTTGTGTGACGGATATATTCAAACAAGGCAATAAACTATACTACAAGAATGAGAAAGGACAAACTGTACATGTCAAGCGTCTCTTTAATCGTGTCATTTTTGATGAGTTGATGTCTAGAAGTGATTTGGAATTGCGATTCAAGTTTACCGACGATCTGGATGTGCATTGGGTGGGACATCCAAATTGGTTTTTCCGAATTTCCAAGTATATGATGCCTTATATTGAATGTGATTTTATGCCCAAAACAATCTTCCTCGATCAACTCGATAGAATTCCTGATAATCTTGAAAATTATGTTTTAAAACCCCTTTATTCATTTTCGGGTACCGGCGTTGTGTTTCATGTTAAGCCGGAAGATATTGAAGCAGTGAAGGATCGGTCGCAATTTATTCTGCAGGAAAAAGTAAATTATATTCCGGTGATCAATACGGATGAAGGCGATGCCGTTAAAGTAGAAGTGCGTATCATGATGGTGTGGCCAGAAGGAGCACCCAGACCAATCCTTGTCAACAACCTCGCACGCTTGAGTCGTGGCGAAATGATTGGGGTGAAATTTAATAAAGACAAAACCTGGGTAGGTGGTAGTGTCGGCTTCTACGAAAATGAATAGCCTATTCCTTTAGTGGAACAGTTGTAGTATACTCTCGTTGGATAAGTCCTGCATACTCAGCTAACATCTCTTTAATTCTCTTTTCAGATTTGTGTTGGAAGATAAATCCGATATGATGTTTTTTGTGAAGCTTCCACCAGATTTCAGTATCCGTAAAGTTTTCATAATCAGGATGTTCGTACTTACTTAAAGTGACAATGATCCCGGCGTGCAATTCGTCTACCAAAGGCAGATGATACTTTCTCCCTGTCAAAACTGCGTGTTCGATATTTGCCCATTCCGCCCATAGGCTTATGCCACTGGCCGCTTCAACCATATCGGTGAGATGAGCGCCACCACATCGCGCTGAAGTTTCTAAAAAAAGAATTTCTTTTCCTCCATCACGCACTATATATTCTGTGTGGCTGGCACCATGACGAAGTCCAAAGGCTTCCAGAACTTTGGTGTTTAACTTAATGAGTTTTTTAGCCAACGCATCCTTATTACTCATTGTTTTGGACTGAAAAATGCCACCACCATGAGCAACGTCAAAAGGAGCATCTAGATATTCAGAACAACGGGTGAATAAAGTCTCATCGTTATAATTGAGACAATCTACATGGCAGATCGTTCCGGGGCGAAACTCTTCGAGCAGAAACTGATGGCGTTTGTCCCCAGCTTCTTCAGCCCATTTCCAAAACGCATCTGCATCGGCTATTTTTCGAATACCTAATGCACCGGCATCACGCCTTGGTTTGGCAAGCCACGGCCCACTACTTGTTTTTAAAAATTCACGGATCGTCTCATTATTGAATAGCGCGGTGAATCCCGGTATCGTGATTCCTGCATCACGCGCTTCCATGCGCATGGCGAGTTTGTCAAAGAAATGTCTGGCGGTCGTATCTCCCATGCCCGGCAACCTGAACTCTTCGCGCAATCTCGCTCCTTTCCATATATCATAATCATCGAGCGCTATGATGCGATCGATTTTGTGTGTTCTGAATTGATAGGCCACGCCTGATATCAAAAGTTCCATATCCCATTGACGACCATCATCAGCGGGCATGTAGAATATTTCTTCGATGTCATCATGGGGCCAGGCTTCGTTTCTATGCTTTTCGGCAGTAACCAGAAAAACAGTGTGTCCCAGTCGTTTCAACTGGCGAAGAAAAGCACCCCCTTTAAATTCACAAGTGATGCAAAGAAATACATAGGTTCTGTCCATGCTTAAAAGTAGAAATATTTTGGATAATTTTTGGACCTGGGATATTTAGACCTGAGACCTGAGACGAATAGACGTGAGACGAATAGACCTGAGACCTGCGACCTGAGACGAATAGACCTGAGACCTGCGACCTGAGACCTGAGACGAATAGACCTGAGACGAGTAGACCTAATCCTGCCCAGTCCCAAGTCCCAAGTCCCAGGTCCACCAGCCCCAGGTCTCAGGTCTCAGGTCCACCAGTCCCAGGTCTCAGGTCCGCCTGTCTCAGGTCCACCAGTCCCAGGTCCACCAGTCCCAGGTCCACCAGTCCCAGGTCCACCAGTCCCAGGTCCACCAGTCCCAGGTCTCAGGTCTCAGGTCCGCCAGTCTCAGGTCCACCAGTCCCAGGTCTCAGGTCTAAAAGTCTCAGGTCTTAAACTCCGGGCCCTTTTTGCTATTTTGCGTCCCGATTTTGCCTTTTTGACAAAAAAAACACTAATGCCGCCGACCTCTCAACTAACACAGGCAATGCCTCATTACCCGATCATTGAGTTGATTGATAAGGGATTTGAGATACCCCAATTGGGTAAAAACAGACGTATATGGGCGTTATTACCTCATGATTACTACGATTTTAACAAGAATTACCCCGTTTTATACCTCCAGGATGCTCAAAATCTGTTTTCTGATGAAGCGCCTTTTGGGAGTTGGTCCATTGACAAACATCTCATGGAAATGTCGGCCAGGGGCATTGGCGAGTTGATTGTGATAGGCATTGATCATGGGGGAAGTGAAAGGATTCAGGAGTACAGTCCCTATTTTCATAGGAAATTCGGTGAAGGTCAGGGTAAAGATTATGCCCATTTTATCACTGAAACCCTAAAACCCTATGTCGATACGCACTATAGGACAAAGCCGGATCGGAAATACCAAGGGATAGGTGGAAGCAGCATGGGAGGGCTTATTAGCGCATATATTGGCATTGTGCACCCCAAATATTTCTCTAAACTGATGATTTTCAGTCCCTCTTTCTGGTATTCAGATGAGATCTATTTCGATGCGTTTAAATACGACTACACTTTGCCGATGCGCATGTTTATCTATGCCGGAGAAAAAGAGACACGTTTCATGAGTCAACATATTCATCAATTCAAAAATGCACTGAGTCATGGCGTTTTTTCGAGTAAACTCACTAAATTTAACATTGTAATTGATCCGGAAGGCCAGCACCAGGAAAAATACTGGGGGGCCATCTTCCCTAAAGCAGTAGAATACTTATTCTTTTCAGACGAAGACGAAAAAAAATGAAGCTATTTGCCTTATCCTCATCTGAGGAATTGCTAGAGAAAGTTGACGTTTTGTGCGTTCCCTCTTCCAAGGAAAAGGCTGAAATTATTTATAAAGAGGTGCTCTCTCTTGTTATTCCGGAAGCAACACTTCCTGATTTAACAGATTTCTTATCAATGAAAGCCCCGCTGACCGTTTTTTACGGACAGTGGAAAGGGCATAAAGTAAAGGTTGTTTATTTTTCAGAAAATGGAAGCCTGACAGAAGCCAGTATGTATGCACTCGCCAAGAAAATGGCGATTAGAATAAAAACAGATTGCTCAGGACTTTCCGGATTATGGTTGCAACATCTGGATGATCCTACAATCGTTCAAGCGGCATTTTCCGGTTGGACAGCAGGGCACTATGATCTTGGCTTGTATAAGCAAAATGACAAAACCAAAGGAAAACAAAATTCATCCGGCGTCTATGCTTTTCTTTCCAATGAATCTAAACTGAATGCCGCGCAAACGGGAATTTCTGTAGGCTTAGTGCAGCGCGAAGTAATGAATCTTGTCAATGCACCCTCAAGTCATAAAACACCTGCATCACTAGGGGCCTGGGCTTCGCGCAGTGCAGCACAATACGGCTACTCCGTAAAAATACTTGAGAAAGAAGAATTGACAGCTTTGGGAATGGATGCTTTACTTGCTGTCAACAGAGGTAGCGAACATCCCGCGAAATGTATCATTACACATTACCATCATCCCGACGCTAAGCAGAAAGTAGTGCTGGTTGGAAAAGGCGTTCTTTTTGATACCGGTGGTATCTCCATAAAAGGTTCCCGTAATCTGCACCATATGAAAAGCGATATGGCAGGTGCAGCTGCCGTGCTAGGTACCGTGGAAGTTTGTGCGAGACTTAAACTCAAAGTCAATGTTGTGGCCATCGCACCAACCACCGATAATAGCGTGGATCGATTGTCTATAAATCCCGGTGATGTAATTTCCTCTTTCGCAGGGAAGACCATCGAAGTCATTGATACGGATGCAGAAGGAAGGTTAGTGCTCGCCGATGCATTAGCCTATGGTATCAAAGAATATCAACCGGATGTCATTATTGATTTAGCCACATTGACAGGAAGTATTGTCGGTGCGATAGGGCCACAAGCGGCAGGTTTGTTTTCTAAGAATGAAGAGCTGGTAGCTTCTCTAAGATCAGCCGGTAATGCCACGGGAGAGCGCCTGTGGCCAATGCCGATGTTTGATGAGTATCATGATGATATGCAATCCGATATCGCCGATATACGTAACCTCAGTGATAAACCTTATGCAGGTTCCATTACTGCAGCCAAGTTTTTAGAATATTTTACGGATGACCATGCGTCCTGGGCGCATCTCGATATTGCAGGTGTTGGCTTTCAACCTAATGGATTAGGAAAAGGATATTGCGCAACAGGATATGGTGTCCGATTGCTCCTGAAATGGCTCCAAGCAAATGCAAATTAGATCCTGCATTTTAAATAGTTACTTTAATTTTTTCAATTCTGAACATCCGTCTAAGGAGGTGTATGAGATAAACCGCAGCACAACCTCCTAAGTAGGTGTGCAGGGCAAGCGCTGCGCCCCGATTTTCACCATTCAAATACTCACTACTCACCATTCACTTTCTATGAGATCTCTTGCCCATATCGCCATCGTTGTCAAAGACTATGATGAAGCCATTCGCTTCTATGTAGAAAAATTAAATTTCAGATTAATAGAGGATACTGTTTTGAGTGAATCAAAAAGATGGGTACTAGTAGCTCCGTCGGATCAGAAAGGTTGTTGTCTCCTTCTAGCCAAAGCGGCCAATGAAGAACAGGCATCAAGGATTGGCAATCAAACGGGCGGTCGAGTTTTTCTATTCATGTATACGGATGATTTCAATCGCGATTATCAATCGATGATCTCATCTGGTGTAACTTTTGTTCGAGAACCAATCGTAGAGCCCTATGGCACCGTTGCAGTCTTTCAAGATTTGTACGGTAACTTATGGGATTTAATCCAGCCGTCGTAAATCATTTATGTAAATCCAGATATCCGTGAAGCACATTACAAAAACAATTTGGATACTTTCCATCGTCAGTTTGTTTCAGGATATCTGTAGTGAGATGTTATATCCGGTGATGCCCATTTACTTAAGCAGCATCGGGTTTTCAATTGCATTGATTGGTTTCCTGGAAGGTTTCGCTGAATCAACGATTGGTATTAGTAAAGGATATTTTGGGAAACAATCAGATCTTTCCGGTAAGCGACTTCCATTTATTCAGTGGGGATATGCATTGACGGTCATTGGAAAGACCACGATGGTGTTGATCGCTCATCCGGTATGGGTGTTTTTCACGCGCTCTTTAGATCGTTTGGGAAAAGGTATCCGTACGGGGGCAAGAGACGCGATGCTTTCCGATGAAGCCACGAAAGAAAATAAGGGGAAGGTGTTTGGATTTCATCGTTCGATGGATACACTTGGTGCGGTGATTGGCCCACTGTTAGCCTTGATATACTTGTATTATTATCCCGAAGATTACAAAATGCTTTTCTTTCTCGCATTCGTTCCGGGGGTGATAGCTGTCTTGTTAACTTTCTTTTTAAAAGATAAAAAGCGGTTGGATCTTTCCGTGAAAAAGAAGAGTTCCTTTCTGTCTTTTCTTTCTTATTGGAAAGAAGCGCCTGCGGCTTACCGAAAAATATTGATTGGCTTGCTCGCTTTCGCAGCTGTCAATAGTTCCGATATATTTTTGATCCTGCGATTGAAAGAAACCGGAATGAGCGATACTTGGGTGATCGGCGGATTTATTTTTTACAATCTTATCTATGCGATTTTTGCATTGCCCTTGGGAATCTTGGCAGACAAGATTGGTTTAAAGAAGATTTTCATCTTTGGACTGCTTGTTTTTGTAGCTGTTTATTTTGGGATGGCCATGGATTTGCCATCCTATATGTATCTGGCACTTTTTGGTTGCTATGGCGTTTTCTCCGCTGCAACAGAAGGCGTCGCCAAAGCATGGATCAGTAATATTGCAGATAAGCAAGATACGGCCACAGCCATCGGTTTGTTTTCCGGCTTTCAAAGCGTCTGCACTTTTTTAGCCAGCTCCATCACAGGATTGATATGGTATGCCTTCGGAGCCGGAGTCGCCTTTACAGCTACCGCAGTGGTGGTGGTAGGAGTGATATTGTATTTTATACTTATGAATAAAAATACGGTTGATACGACAGTCACCCAATAGGTTTTTCCTAAAGTTTGATTATTTTTCTTGTTGTGATAACGCCCTTCCTATCTATCAATTTAACAAAGTACAATCCCGGTGCATACGAATCTAAATCAATCGTCTGTTCCCACCGTCCATTGGTCAGCTGAATCTCTTTTTCAAATAATTTAACACCGGAAGGCGCGTGAAGCTCTAATTGCAACACCTGATGGTTCTGACTGTCACCTGAGATAAGCGTTGATCCACTGGTCGGGTTAGGCCTTATCTGTAAGTTAGTATTTAGATCAGTATCCGACGTTGAAACTAAAGAGGTTTCAATAAATATGTTGTCTAAATGCATATCATTTCCATAACCGGATTGATTGACAAATTTCAACGTGATGTATTGTCCTGCATAATCATTCAAGTCCAATGTGACTGTACGCCACTCCTCACAGTTTTTCGGTGAGAACCTTTCATATTCATACAGATTATTTGGCCCTTCGCCTGATGTGGTCGTGCTTAGATCTTCACCTCCACTATTAAAGATGGTAGTAAAACTGTTTCCACAATTGTTGGTGATCATGACTTTGAGTGAATCAATAAAAGCATTGCCATCATAGTACGGTGCATAGGCGACATCAAAATGAAGTTTGACATCATCGGCATTCGTTAAATCCATGTTGACAGGCAATAGTATTTCATCAACACCATAAGAGCTGTACTCATAGTTGTTAACGACATAAGATATGTCACCTTCCTCATTACAGGTGGTGAGTGTTTCGGGTGCCCATGTAATCCCATTATCTGGGTTGATGATTTCAAAATATTCCGTCGTGCTAAAATCAATACCCGGGGGAATATCACTTACCACTGGTGTCAATACCTGGATCATGTCTTCAATTGTTTTGCTTGATGATCCATTCGGATTGGTAACAGTCAGTGTAACATCATAGGTGCCTTCTGCGGTGTATACCACCTTAGGATTTCTAAGATTGGAGGAGGATGGATTCCCTCCAGGAAAATTCCAATCCCATGTAGCATCCTGATGAGACAACATCGAGAAGTCATCAAAACGAATGGTATCGCCCGGACAGGATGTCTCTCTTTTGTGAACCATCGGTTGCGCCACAGGTCGTGAAGAGACAGCCAATGGAGATTCCCAAATACCTTTCCCATAAGCTCCTAAGCGCAATTTACTATCACGATAAAAAGGTCGAAGGATACAAGCGGATATTTGCTTCGGCAAACCCTCATTAAAGGGTTGCCACTCCGGCATGTTATCATCTTTAAACCAGATGGTGCGGAAGGTACCTATATACACACCGCCATCTGTACCGCCTTGATGAAGCACATAGGTGATGTGTTCACCATTAAGAGCGGTTGTGGTCAGATTTTCCCAACTACCTCCACCATCTAATGAAGTATATATTTTTTCGCCTTCTCCACCGTCGGCATAAGCTAGCCATACCCTTTGCTCATCCTCCGCATCACAGGATAAAAGCACTCGACGAGCATAGCCGGGAGGTAAGGTAAGTTGCGTCCAGATACTGCCTCCATTTGTGCTTTTCCAAAGCGTCCCCGGATCCCAGGAAGAGGCATTACGTTGAAACAGATACATGACATCCGGATTGCTCCTACTGATTTCAAAACTCATTGCACGTGCATTGATATCCGTCCCAAATTCATACAGAATAGAAAAAGTTATTCCGCCATCGGTCGTCTTCCATATTTTATTTTCATTGGTCACATAGAAGGTGTTCCAGTGGATCGGATCCCATTCCATTTCACCACTTTCCGCATCGTAATAACTCTCATTCGGATACTTTGCGATTGAAAAATATTTTGCTGTTCCATTTTGTATTTCAGGGAGAACAACACCACCAATATCCGAGTAGTAAGTTTTCCGTCCTTCACCGGGATTGACATACCCTGTAGGCGCTTCTCCACCACCGAGACTGAGAAATTCTCCCGGCATCCAGTTTTCATGCCATCCACTATTCCCGTTGTGGTATCTACCACCTACAAGAATATCTTCATTCCATCCGGTGCCAAAGCCCCAGTAATCAGCACCCGAAATGCCGCGATTACGGGCATAATGCGTGACGAAATGATCATCTGAATATTCAATACCACCGTCGCTTGTCATCCATAGATCAGTACCATTTATCTCTATTTCCTGACAATCCGGATGAACATAATTGAAATTATTACTGCAATAGCCTCCATGGCATAGAAAAGATTGTGCTCCATCAATAGATATCCATAGATTCAGAAAACCGGCCATGACATAATCCGCATCTGTATCAGATGCATCAAAACCTAGGTTGTAAAATCCCTGATGATAGCCACCGGTGCGATTGATCGTTGCCATATTTGGGTGAGCAGTAGCATCCCATGGTCCACCGGCAGGCGGGTTGGGTAGTGTCCATGTTTCTCCTGCATCATCTGATCGCCAGATCCCAATAAATCCGGAATCATCCGTTTTTGCTTCACCGATTAATACAGCATAGACACGATTAGGATTATCATTGGTGACCGCTAGTCGCGCACCACCATCATTGCGCCCTTCCTGATCAGAGAAAAACCATCCGTCTGATTTGATTTCCCAAGTGAGACCATAGTCCGCTGATTTGTAAAAGCGACATATGCCCTGTGCAGGATCATTTCTAACCAGAAAACAAACACTTGGATCATTAGCCTTCCATTCGAGATCATAACATTTTTCATTGATGAGCCTGTCCCATGTATCGCCACCATCTTCACTACGATACAATCCGTGATGCGTGGCCGCAAGAACGATTTGATTTGGACCGGGATTGATTTTAATGTCATTCATCCACATTTCTGTATCCGACAATACCAGATTCCAGGTACTGCCCCCATCGATACTTTTCCATAGGTTGTTGTTCTCTCCGGCAAATACAATGTCAGGGTTCGTTGGGTGAACAGCCAATGCATTGACGGCATTGAAATCATAAGCTTTGGAAACGCAAACCCAATTCAAGCCTTTGTCTGTGGATTTAAATATTTCAGAACCCTCTGTGCCACAATACACGATGTCCGGATGGGAGAGCGATTGATCGATACAATATATATTGGACTGTGATGATTTTGCGAGTGGGGCCGGGCCGGTATTTGTATTGAAAGTTTCTACAGGTCCTATGTTCGACCACTGCGCTTCGCCGCGATCAGTGGAGTTGGATTTAAGCTTATTTAATCTGTTCTGAAAGGCTACTTTCTCAGCGATTTCAGGCTGTTGTATGAATCCTTTCGAATTGATAAAAGGCTCATTGGCTCTTCTCCATTTTTTATAATATTGAGTGTAGGTTGTTTTAGCATCAGGATATGTCTGCCGCCAAAGTCTGTAGGCATCGTCCACTGCCCAGACATTCGGTTGTGGTGCATACATCATGACGGCCCATTCCGGCAGGGTTTCACTGGCAGAAGGGGATACTTTGTCAAATACCTGCGCTTGTAGCTGAAATTGTAGCGCAATCAGAAGGAGAACGGGAATAATTTTCATGTTTCGAATGTTTAAGAACCTAAATGTATTGGAATAAGAACACCCGACAAAGTATAGAAGTCAAAAAAGGGCTCTTATCTTGCAGGCTGAATCAATGAAATTGATGGCGGAGAAGAGAAATATAGTGATTATTGGGCCGGCGCACCCTTTGCGCGGTGGTTTGACGACCTTCAATCACCGCCTGGCAAAGGAATTTAATGATCTGGGCGATGAATGTGTGATTTACTCATTTTCACTGCAATACCCTTCATTTCTTTTTCCGGGAACCTCTCAATTTACCGATGAACCGGCCCCTGAAAATTTGAAGATATATTCGGTTATCAATTCTGTAAATCCATTTAATTGGATAAAAATAGGACGCCGCCTCGCCAAAGCTAAACCGGATATTATTCTAGTGCGTTTTTGGATTCCATTTATGGGTCCGGCATTGGGAACCATTTTGCGTTTAGTGAAGAAAAATAAACACACCCGTATCATCGGTTTAACCGACAATGTGATTCCACATGAAAAGCGTCCGGGAGATACATGGTTTACCAAATATTTTCTGGGGAGCTGCCATGCCTTTATCACCATGAGTGAAAAAGTAATGAGTGATCTCAGAACGTTTGAGAAAGAAAAACCTGCGCGTCAAGTAGCACATCCATTGTACGACAATTTTGGCGAGGCCGTTTCCAAAAATATTTCAAGAGAGGAATTGGGCATTGATCCAAATGAAAAAGTAATGCTGTTTTTTGGTTTTATCAGAAAATATAAAGGACTGGATTTACTATTGGAAGCTATGGCGGATGTTCGGATAAAATCAGCAGGCATAAAACTGCTTGTGGCCGGAGAATTTTATGAAGATGAAAATGGGTATAAAGAATTGATCAGCTCATTGAAAATTCAGGACCAACTTATTTTGCGCACATCATTTATTCCGGATAGCGAGGTATTGCATTACTTCTGTGCAGCAGATGTAGTTGTACAACCTTATAAAAATGCCACCCAAAGTGGCGTGACACCACTGGCCTACCACTTCGAAAAGCCAATGGTCGTGACCAATGTAGGCGGACTTCCCTCAATGGTGCCTGATCGCAAAGCAGGTTTGGTCGCAGAAGTTAACCCCACGTCTATTGCTGATGCCATTTTGGAATTTTATGAATTAGGGGAAGACTTTTTTATTCCGCATCTTCGTAGGGAGAAAAATAAACTTTCGTGGGCAGAATTAGTTCATACAATTAAATCAATAGCATGATATCGTGCTGTTAGAGAAAACACGAAGTCAATAAAATGGATCAAATAATCCATCAAGAAGAAAATAGAAATGATATACAGAAGTAAAGCACCATTGCGTATTGGTTTGGCAGGCGGCGGAACGGATGTGAGTCCGTACTGTGATCTATATGGCGGTGCTATTTTGAATGCTACATTGTCCTTGTATGCCTATGCGACGATTGAAGTACTGGAAGAACCAAAAATAATTCTGGATGCATCTGATCAAGGCATATGCCTGACCTACGATAAATCTGATACGCTACCATTAGATGGAGAGCTAGATTTGTTAAAAGGTGTATACAACCGCATTCAAAAAGATTATGGGATATCTGTGCCCGGATTGAAACTAACAACCTATGTAGATGCACCTCCAGGTTCCGGTTTGGGGACATCTTCAACGCTAGTGGTAGCGATCGTTGGCGCCTTTGCAGAGATGATGTCTTTGCCGCTGGGAGAATATGACATGGCGCACTATGCGTATGAAATAGAACGACTCGATCTGAAATTTGCCGGAGGACGACAGGATCAGTATGCCGCCACATTTGGGGGTGTCAACTTCATGGAATTTTACACCAATGACAAAGTACTCGTCAATCCATTGCGCATCAAGCGAGAATATCTTTATGAACTTGAGCACAATTTGTTGTTGTATTACACAGCCACCAGTCGGGAATCCGCAAAGATTATTGAGAAGCAAGCCAGAAATGTAAAACAGAAAGACGAAAGTGCGATTGAAGCAATGCATCAATTAAAGGTGCAGGCGAATCAAATGAAAGAGGCCTTATTAACCGGTAAATTGGATATGATAGGAGAGATCCTTGATTTTGGTTTTCAGCAAAAAAGAAAAATGGCAGAAGGCATATCCACCGATTGGATTGAAGAAATATATAGTGAAGCAAAAAAAGCCGGTGCAACCGGAGGAAAGATTTCGGGAGCAGGCGGCGGAGGTTTTATGATTTTTTATTGCCCTTCGACTACCAAGTACAATGTGATTAAAGCACTCGCACCTTTTGGGGGAATGGAGAAAAGATATGAATTTGTGAAGCATGGGTTGAGTACGTGGACGGTTTGATTTTAAGTTACGAAAATGGGACCTAAGACATTTAGACCTTAGACCTGAGAATAATCTTTGTTAATTCATAACCTTTCATGCCTTTGACGAAATGTGATAATTGAAGTAAGTTTTCTAACATTCTTATCCCCTAATTTTTTAAAGATGAGAGAGGATCCTGATCGGTCAGCAGTGAAAAGTGAATGAGAAGTTTAATTGTTTATCTTAGGTCTCAGGTCAAAAAGTCCCAGGTCTCTGTCTCAATGCAAGAACTACACAATGGAAAATCAAAACTGCGTCCCTGCGTGCAAACGCATTGATAAATTGATAATTAATCTTTGCGGCTTTGCGGCCTTTGCGAGAAAAAACTACCAGGGGCAAAGACGGTTGGAAAATTAATAATGAATTGAACTAATTGAAAAGAAATATGCAAGATCAAATAAAAGCGATTGTTACTCAATCCATAAAAACAAAGCAAGATCTGCTTGAAGACAGTGCGTTACTTAAGTCTATAGAAGCCGTTGTGCTTGAAATTGTAATTGCTTTTCGAGCAGGCAATCGCGTTTACTTTTGTGGCAATGGAGGCAGTGCCGCGGATGCTCAACATCTGGCAGCAGAGTTTTCCGGAAGATTTTATAAAGACAGATTAGCACTGCCGGCAGAAGCGTTGCATTGTAATACGTCGTATCTAACAGCTGTAGCCAACGACTATGGATACGAACATGTCTATGCAAGACTTATTGAAGGAATCGGGCAGCCCGGTGATATTCTGGTTGGCTTATCAACTTCCGGAAATTCTGTAAATATCATTGAAGCATTAATGAAAGCCCAACGAAAAGGAATGACTACCATTGGGTTGACCGGAATGGATGGAGGCAAAATGAAAGAAGAATGTAACTTCTTGATAAATGTTCCTTCAAAAGATACACCTCGAATACAAGAGTGTCATATCATGGTCGGGCATATTATCTGCGAACTGGTAGAGAGTCAATACTTTGATTAAAGAAGCTATCATATTGGCGGGTGGATTAGGAACACGTCTTAAAGATACCGTACCTGATCTGCCAAAATGCATGGCGCCCGTTGCGGGACATCCATTCATTTATTATGTGATTCGATACCTCCAGGATCAGGGGATAAAACGATTTATCTTTTCGCTGGGTTATAAACATGAAGTTGTCGAAGATTTTCTGTCCACCAATTTTTCTACCCTTGATTACACCTGCGCTGTAGAAGACAAACCACTGCAAACAGGAGGTGCGATCAAACGATCGCTTGAAATGGCAATGGATGATCATGTCCTGATCATGAACGGTGACACACTGTTTCGCATAGATATTACAGCCCTCCTGGCTTCTCACATGTCAAACAATGCAGCATGTACTTTGGCTTTAAAGCCAATGGTCGATTTTGATCGATACGGAGCCGTTCGTTTGGGGGATGATTCAATAATACTTTCATTTGAAGAAAAAAAGTATTTAGCATCCGGGAATATTAATGGTGGGGTTTATTTAATAGATCGCAAATCTTTTCTGGCGGATGCCTGGCCGGAAGTTTTTTCTTTCGAAATGGAATATCTCACACGGTTCTGTGAAGAGAAAATATTTTTCGGTTATATCGAAGATGCTTATTTTATTGATATTGGAATCCCTATTGATTTTGCCAGAGCACAACAGGAATTGAAACAGTTTACCTTCCCTTTTACAGCCATAGATCCTTCCTGGACTCTTTTTTTGGATCGGGATGGAGTGATAAATGTGAATAAGAATGAAAGTTATGTTTTTAATCGTGGGGAGTTTGTTTTTAAAGAGGGAACGCTAGAAGCCATAGCTCAGTTGAGTTCTATTTTTAGC
Organism: Saprospiraceae bacterium; assembly: GCA_037969625.1. Lineage (GTDB taxonomy): Bacteria > Bacteroidota > Bacteroidia > Chitinophagales > Saprospiraceae > Opimibacter. The sequence continues at coordinate 8,474 of JBBKXT010000104.1, read as the reverse complement.
AAGATCATTGTCGTAACCAATCAGCGTGGCATCGGAAGAGGAATGATGACTACAGAAGCGCTTGAGGATATTCATGCTTATATGATTGAATCCATTTCTGCAGCAGGTGGAAGGGTAGATGAGGTCCTATATTGCCCGGCAGTGGACAATGATCATCCGGATCGAAAACCAAATCCGGGAATGGCATTGAAGGCAAAGGAAAAATTTCCTGAGATAGTATTATCTCAATCTGTGGTCATTGGCGACAAATCTTCTGACATGAAATTGGGGAGAAATATGGGTGCCCTAACGGTCCTGATTTCTTCAGCACGATATAAAGATTCGGTGGAGGATAAAGACGTCGATCTGATCTGCAGTGGGTTGTTGGAATTTGTTCAGTACTTTAAAAAATAGTAGGGGCGTGAATGACCAAACGATGATATTCCTTTGTGGTTTTTATGCACTTGGATTTGCAGTATTTCATACGCAATTCTGGCGATTGTTTAAATGGAAGGAGGAGTTGTCCAAACTATCTTCGATCAATCGTGCGATCATGCAGATACTCAATCTGCGGCTTATCTACTTTTTTATTTTCGTTGCTGTCGCCTGTTTTGTATTTCCTGACGAGCTGTTAACAACCCCATTTGGTCATTTCTTCCTGATTGGGATGTCTTTGTTTTGTTTAGGCAGAACAATCGAACAATTTATATTTATCCGAGTCAATCATCCAATGGCGCATTTACTAACCTATCTTTTTATAATAGGCGCTATCCTTTTTGCCATTCCGGTTTTATTATAATTCTACATTAACCGAAGGGTAAATTGTTGAAAACAGCTATTTGGAATTACCGTTCTTTAATATGAACGACAAATCCAGCCAACTCAAAACCACGTTTATTCAGTAGTCGAATGTAATACGCTCCAGCTTTAGGCGTACCATGCCAACTGATTTTTCTGGATCCTTGGTCTGTATTTACTTCAGTAGTATAATTATCTTTCCAAACAACAATACCGTTGTCGTCTTGAAGTTCCACAGTTATTCTTTCCTCAGTAGGACTATTAATTCTTAGCCAATAATATAATTTATCACCCACCGTAAAGTTTGTGACAAATCGCCCGGGAACATCCAGCGTCCCTGATTTCATGGTTCTAAAGTCACTGAATTCAGTAAATCCGGCCCCACTTTGATTGACAGGAACATCAGCGATAACAAACGTTTTTCGACCCACTTTGACCCCTTGACTATTTAATATTTCTGCGGTATATTTTCCAACCTCTTTGAAATCGTTATTGAGACCAACCCATTGCGTGACACTATCTTTGATAGCGGTGACTTCCAGGTAAGAGGAGTTGATGATAGCGCCACTATCGCCCGCCATCCAATTGATTTGAATAAATTCCTTCTTTTGTGGAGTCTTCAGATTAAGGGCTAAAAACACTCTTTTCGAATGTAGGATTGGAACAACATCCTCATGGTCATGACCATCTTCATGACTATCCAGTGCACGAATTTCTTTGACGGATATATAGGTGGACGCCATTTCTGTAGGTGTCAGCTTATTACTGCGTACTAAAGACTTAAGTGCTATTAAGTGTTTAGGCAATTGGAATTTAGGCAGATCACCGGAAAGTGTAGAATCAAGTTTCCCGATTTGTTGATCTACTAAATCAATAATTTGTTTGATTGAATCTGCCTTGGCCTCTGTAAGGGCTTTTTCGATAGTCAATTTATCATTCTGTTCTGTAACCTCTTTAGTCTTTTGTTTTGAGAGCATTGCAATCCAAAGCGTAGCACCAATGCCGATAAGTCCTATGACCGAAAATAAGGCAATTCGTACTCTCATTAGTTTCTTTTGTTGGGCCATTTTGCTCTCTTCAAGCGCCCGCTCTTGTTTTTCAGATTGTTGTCGAACGATTTCTTGTTCGCAATCATCAAGGAATTTTTCTAATTCCGGGGACAACGCCATTTGAGGTCTGTATTGTTCAAATGCAGCAAGTTGCTTTGTATTTAAAAAAGCACCAGTCTTTTTGTATTCTTCATGGGCATTTAAAAGTCGCTTTCTGATATTTTGAAGCAAACGATCAGATTCAGACTTGCGATTATGAATAACCAGGGCCAAACTATCATGCGCCAACTCGATATTTTTACTGTCTTTGCGTAAGATCCGGTCCGAATGAAGAATATTTATCATATCCGTGAGCATCTCTGCCGGAATATTATTCAGAAATGTTGCGGCTTCATTGGAAAGCACAATGTGCTCTCCATCCATTACATAGCTCACCGGATTTTTAGTGCCTTCATCGGTGACGAAGACATTCAAAACCGTTTGAATAAATTTCGAATTGACATCTCCGTACTTTTCTTCGAGCGTCTTTTGAAGTGTTTTTGTTTGATCTTCAAGGAAACGTTCCAGAACATTGTCTATCCTGCCCAGACTGTCGATATCTTGTTTGGTGATGTCCAGATGCGGATAATCTTCAGATTCCTTTTTGCCAAACTTCTTTTGATGTACATCCCGATACAACATATCCAAATACACCTGTAGGTAGGGAAGTGTTATGCCTGACTTAGAGTCACTGATGTTATTGACCATGAGATCAAGCATCTCTTCTTTAGGTTCAGCAAGGTGGATATTGAATTTTGCAAAAGACGAGCTGATGACCTCTTTAACCTTAATGGGCCCCATAACTTCCACGCGAAATCGATGGTCAAATAGCTCGGGAATTAATTCCTCAAAAGAGTATAAATGTGCTATAAATTCCTCGCGCATGATCAATACGATCTTGCAGGGTAAGTTGGCATCTAATAACCCACGCAGGGAGTTCATAAACCTTAATTGTTCCTCCTCTTTTCCACGGATAAATAATTCTTCAAATTGGTCAAAAAGAAGATATACTGAGCGAAGTGATTTCTGTAGTATTCTTGTTACATCCTTTGAGAGGTCTCCGGTACTCCTATCACCAAGTGCCTCCTTCATGGCCTCATCTACAGATACATTCAGGTTGTCATTCCTTCGTATAAAGATTGGATACCAATCCGGTCCATCAAATCGATTGGCCAGTCCGCATTGTATCAGGGAGGTCTTGCCGGTTCCGGAAGAACCATAGATCAGGACCATGGGTGTTTTGAAAACTGTATTATAGGAAACACCTATCTCTTTATCCCGACCAAAAAATGCATCCTTATCGGATAAAGTGAAGGCATCCAGAAATTTAAAAGGACTTTTCATAGTTCGAGGAAAGATTGATTGAAAATACTTTTAGCGAATGCGTCAAATTGACCTCTCAATGCTTTAAAATATTTTTGATTTGAAACTAAAAGGGGTGGGTCCTGAGGGACGTAGACATGTTTGTAGACATAGGAGTCGGAAGGCTTGTCATAGCGATCAAAATAATAGAGTTTGACGATGCTGGCTTTATTGTCAAATGAATTTTCATCGATGATGAACGGACTTAAGTTGAGTGAATGTTTAGTTTCGCCTTTTCTCATGATCAATACCGAATTACTATCCAGCGCTTCAGCTTCATTAAACTCATCCGGCTTCATGATGCCACCAAGATTTAATTCGAGTGGAATGAAATTATGGATGTATTGCGTCGTAATAAATCGCTTGTATTTACGTACATCGATATCCTTGATTGATACCATTTTGTACTTTGTGATAAAACCTATATGCGTAAATAGTGTAGCAAGTTTTTCTTCACTGATAGCACATATTTCGTTTACTTCATTATTTGAAACTTCATTTTTTTCAAGCTTGTTGTGTACTAATTCAAGATAACTGACCGCATCATGCAAGGCCCCTTTGGATTGATATTGATTTGCTACTTCAGCCATTTCCTCTACGAAAAATTTCAAATCTTTTGTATCCATGATTTCCTTCGCAGCGACACATAAATCGAAAAAATGTTGTGTGCTCGTACCGGCGACCGCAGCGATAAAAGATTTCTTTAGTTTTTCTAGACTGGAATCAGATACCTCAAATTTTTCGTCATTGGCTTTCGTCTCCCATAGATCCGCGAGAATTGTAAAGCCTAGTAATTCGACAACCGTATTGTAGATGACGATGATTTGCTTTAATCGCGCACTGCCTAATTGATTGTAAAAGGTTTGACCCGCTCCTCCTGACCCGCCATCCACAATTAATTTTTTAAACTGTACACTGATCGGGTGCGGCAGGGATTGTAAAATAGCATTGATGATCTCTATGTTAGATTTTTTATCATCATGGGAGGGTTTGGCACCCCAACGAAAATCATCTTCTGAGTCATTTGAATCTTCCTCACCGGATCCAATAAATTTCGATAAGCTGGCTATCAACAATTCATTGGGAACAAAATCTTTTGTTTCAACAGTTGATGTGTTAGAATTAAGTTTCCATGAAAGACTGATTTCATGTTCGGGCTGAACATAAAGTCCCCAGAGCGACTCCGACGCATCTGTACCCGGCTTCTGAAGGATGGTATGTATTTCCGGTTTCAGCCCGGCATCTCGGGTCATGATGACTCCTTTCGCCAATTCAAAAGCTTCCTTGATCGTACTTTGATCATTAAGGGCTTGAAAAAATCTTGTGGAAAATTCACCCGCTTTCTTATCATCGATGGGTGCACTCGTGGCAATCACCACGGGAACACGATTTTGAAGCAAATTATACACTTGTCCTTTAGTAGAGCAACCATTTAGAAACACTAGTTGCAACTGCGGACATTGTCCCAGGAGGTAAGCGATTCCTTCTGCATTAGCATCTTCACCTTCCAGGTACAAACTATTTTCCCCGGCATGTCCACTATACAGGAATATACGAAGGTCGTTTTTATAAGCGCCTATCTTATCCGATACTTGAGAAATGGAGGCGAAAGAGTCACTTTTAAGGTTAAAATGTCCCTTGTCAGCTCTTGATTCCAGAATCTGATTTAACTTTTGATCCTCATCCCTAAGGGTTGGGAGTGGATTTGTTGAATTGTTAGCAAAGGCGAGGTAAATAACATCCATGGGTGGAAACAGCTAGGTATATAAAAGGATACTAGTTCAATTATGCGTTACACAATGATACAAATTTTATGCCCTATTCCGGAAGATAAAAAATGGTATGTCACCTTTCGGCAGTGGAAAATTTTCATCATGAAGCCATAGATTCATTGATTTCTAGCCCACCTTTTGGCTTGAGATGCCTGATTTTCGCTTTTTGGCTTTCGGAAAGAGTACTATATTAGAGTCCCTCAAAAAGGTGATTTCATCATTGCCATTTTAGCTTATAGTCTTGCTACGATTTTGGGAGGAGATCGCTTTTAACCCTTTATTATCAAAATCATATTATGAAAAATTTGTATGCCCTGCTTGTTGGAATTGATGCTTATACACCCCCCAATGCAGTCTTAAAAGGTTGTGTAAAAGACATCAATCAGGTAGAAGCCTATCTCAACGACTATTATGCCAAGGATTACAATTTGAAAATTAAACGTCTAGAGAATGACAGTGCGACATACGAAAATATTAAAAGTGGATTTAGGGAGCATCTTGGTCAAGCTACAGCCAATGATATCGTGTGGTTTCATTTTAGTGGGCATGGATCTGAAGAGAAAACGGCCGAAGAATTTTTAGTCATTGAGCCAACAGGCAAAGATCAAACGTTAATCTGCAGCGATAGCGGTGTAGGAAAAGCAAATCATCTGGCTGATAAAGAATTGGCCGTTCTGCTGAATGAATTAGCTACCAAGGGAAAAACTGAACCTCCCCATATTATGGTGTCTCTCGATTGTTGCCATAGTGGCTCAGGAACAAGGTCAGTAGGGCAAGACCTCAGCTGGACATCCAGATCGGCCCCTACCAGTGGTGCAGAACGAACTTTGGATTCATATGCCGATGGTTATTATTCGAAGCTAAACACCTTGGCGGTGCCTACTTCAAAACATGTCGTTCTATCCGCTTGTAAAAGTGTACAAACGGCGGGTGATATGCCACAGGGTGGTGCCTTTACAACAGGGCTGATCAAAGCACTGCGCAAGGCAAAAGGGGATGTCAGTTATAATGATTTATTTATTCGAACCAGATCCGCTGTTAAAAACGTGCGTGATAATCAAACACCACAGTTTGATACCGTTCAAAATTTTGATCCCTATGTTCGCTTTTTAGAGGGTTCACCCACCGGGGATAAAAATTTGTATGAAATTGAATTAATGGAAGCCGGAAAACCGGATAATCGAAAAGACGATATATGGACAGTGAAATGCGGTGCGATTCATGGGCTGCCTACAAACCCTGCAGTGCCTATAGAATTTGATGTGTATACACTGCCTCCGGAAAAAAAGCTTGTTGGATCGGCAACTATCAAATCTGTAGGGGCACATGTCAGTCCAATTGATATGGATCTCGAAGGCGATGGTGGAGTGGTCAATTTTTTCAAAAACTTAACGCAGGATGATGATGAAAAACCCAGACAATATCTGGCCGCCATGCGTCAATTGCCTTTTCCTCCCCATTTGGCAAAATTGTCAGGCGATGTTCAATTGGTGAATGCCATCCGAAATAATCAAGATCTGAAACCAAGAAATGTCGCGTGGGCTGATGATGATGACCAGCCTTCTTTAGAAGTAAAGGTAGAATCCTCATCGATCACGATTGTTGATTTGGAACGCAAGCATACTGCATTTACAACTTCAGGATCGGGCAAAGATGATATATCAACCATCATGGATGCATTGGATAAGATTGTTGTTTGGCGAAGATTTATTGCATTAGCAAATGAAAATCGCGCATCAAAAGTGAAGGATATGGTAAAGTATGAACTCGAAGAATATAATCGAGCAGGTGATCTCGCCAAGGTGCATACGGACGAAAATATAAGAATCTATGCACCGAGTTCAGATTTGGATGAGAACATTCCTTCCTTTATGCCTGTCATCCGAACAAAAAATATTAAGCAGAATTTATACATCTATTGTTTCTTCGTTGCCTATGATTATTCCATTTCTATGTTGGAAGAAAACGTTTATCGCGACTATGAACATAATGACAAGCCTTATTGGCCAGATGTAAAAATAAATCTATGGAAGGAAAGATTGGGATGGGGTCCGGCTCCCGGCAATCCTGAGGATACTTGTCATTTTAAATTGTTGGTGACGACAGAAGCATTGGATTATCAACAATTGGAGCAATCCGGATTGAGTGCTACCCGAGGTATCCTTGGTGCTCCAAAACCTGATAAAGTTTTTAATGATTGGTCGGATTTCGATTTTGCTGTAACGATGGTACGCCAGGATAGTGATATTTCACCGGCTAGTGAAATTTCATTAGCAGATGGAAATCTGAAAATAAAAGCACATCCATCCATGAGAGGTTCTGTGAGCGTTGGCCATGCGGAGACCAATGCCCGAAGTGCAGGACCTATCAATGCTTTTGCCCGATTGCAACAACAAGGTGGCGATGTGGATATGATCAACTTTAGCCCAAGTAGAGGCGGACAAGTTCAGAATATTATTGAGATCAATAATATCCAGCTGGATAGCGAAGATGCGCTTGAAAAACAACCTTTGGAAATTTCACTCAAGCAAAAAACAGCTGATGGAGAAATGCTTGTGCCGATCGCTTTTGATGGCTTACATTATCGGGTCATTGGCGATTCTGTTTCAGATGAAAAAGGCACACACTTCAGTATTAGGGAAATTCCCGATATCGTTCAAACAGATCCCGATGCGGTTGGTGAACGGAGTATTCTGAAGTCCTTGAAAATGACATTTTTCAAAGTAGCTTTAGCCAAACAGGTGAATGAACTCAGATGGGTGGATATCAAACCGGATGGAAGTGTGGAGTTGCAAAAGGAAAGTCTTGGACTGAAGATTGGCAAAGCAAAGAAAACATTGCTCATTTTGCATGGACTTGCCGGAGATGGTTTGAGTATGTTTAAATCCATTCGTGACAATATTCCGGCAAAAAATATTGAAGGGTATGATTTAGTACTCGTATATGATTACGAAAGTTTGAATACACCTTTGGATGAAACGGCCTCTACGTTGGCATCGACACTTTCAGATTATGGGTTTGGAAGTGGAGAAAAAAAAGTAACGGTCATCGGTTATTCTGTCGGTGGATTGATCGCCAGGTGGATGATTGAAAAGTGCGGAGGTGCTGGTTTTATTGATCACTGTATATTAGTAGGAACTCCTAATAATGGATCGATGTTTGGCCGTGCGGATGCCTATCTCAATTGGGCCAAAACAATATTGGATGTTTCGGTCAACTTTATTCCATCGATTGTCCCATTTTCAGGATTGTTGGTTAAATTCTTTAAAACTGCTTCAGAACTTGGCGGATCCATTGCACAGATTGATCCCAATTCAGATTTTATCAACAAGCTGAATAGCCGTTGTGATGCGGCGGTTCGATATTCCGTTATTTCGGGCGATGCTGAAGGTGTTGACCGGGCAGGTGGTGGGTATGATGGTTTTTTGGAAACAGCAAAGAAACGTCTGGCCAAGCATATGAATAGTGATGAACC
>JBBKXT010000103.1:0-17597 GCA_037969625.1 Saprospiraceae bacterium | reverse complement strand
CCCTGCGACACATCTGTACTCGAGTATTTGAAAAAGAATAAAATTGAAGAATTACCCCAAAAAGAGGATCATGGATCCATATGGGATGATTTGAAAAATGTAATTGACAATTAATTTGAATAGATCAGCCGAAAACCAAATCATCTGGCACCTACGCAATCTATCAATCTGAATACTATTAAACAATTAGCCAAAGGCTATAAACTGATTAACAATGGCACATCCTAAGAGTCGTATTTCAAAACAACGCAAACACAAGCGCCGTACACATTATAAAGCAACAGCTCCACATGTAGTTATCTGCGCTGAAACCGGCGAACCACACGTTTGGCACAAAGCCTATGAGCATAATGGACACCTTTATTACAAGGGCCAAATGCTTGTGAAGACACCGGGACTGGAAGACTAATCCCAGTCATTAGCATAAAATATTTGCTGAGGCTCCCCGGTCATTGTTGATCAGGGAGCCTTCGCTGTTTTAGTCAATCAGCTTATTTTACAAACTTATTTACTGACGAATATGAAAAAAGCCCTTCTAACCTCCAATGCTCCGGCACCCATCGGGCCCTATAGTCAAGCTATTCAAGCAGGTGGCGTATTGTATATTTCCGGCCAGATCGCCATTGATCCATCATCCGGAAATCTGATCTTAGATAACATTGAAGCTGAAACCCATCAAGTACTTAAAAACCTGGGAGCCATACTCGAGAATGCAGGCCTTGATTTTAATCATGTACTAAGTTGCTCCGTTTTCGTTAAAGACATGGAATTATTCAGCCGCATCAATGAAGTGTATGCCCAGTATTTTAATTCGGACGTTCCTCCGGCCAGAGCATTAGTCCAGGTGAGCGAACTCCCCAAGAAAGTAAATATTGAAATTTCTGCTATTGCACATATTTAATTATCACCATTCGTATGACCAATCACGCAACATCAAATAAGAAGCAAGTTTTCTCAGGCATGCAACCTACAGGTAATCTACACCTGGGGCGTTACTTCGGCGCCATTCAGAATTGGGTGAACCTCCAGGAAGAGTATAGTTGTATCTATTGCGTAGTGGATTATCACGCCATGACGATGCCCTTCGAACCAAAAGACCTCCGACAAAGAGTGTGGAATCTGATTTTCGATGCCATCGCAGTTGGCGTAAAGCCGGAGAATCTGTTCATTCAATCCATGGTCCCCGAACATACCGAACTCGCATGGATTTTTAATTGCGTGAGCTCCTATGGCGACGTGAGTCGGATGACGCAATTCAAAGATAAAAGTCAACAAGTCAATGATAAAACAAAAGACGCATTTATTTCAACAGGACTTTTTGCTTATCCGGTGCTGCAAGCAGCAGATATTTTAATTTATAAAGCTGATTTTGTCCCGGTTGGAAATGATCAGGATCAACATTTAGAGTTGACCCGAAATATCGCCCATCGTTTTAATCAGATCGTTGGCCAAGAGTATTTTGTTTTACCGGAGACACTCTATACTTCCTTTCCCAAAGTGTTATCCACCGCGGATCCCACGAAAAAAATGAGTGCATCTCTGGGGCCAAAGCATAATATCAGCGTTTTTTCTGATCCAACCACAATCCGAAAACAAATCAAAAGTGCGGTGACCGATTCAGGGGATACACCAAGTGGACAAATAAGCATCGGTGTCGAAAATCTGTTTTCAATTCTCAGCGCTTCCGGAGGACATCCCGACCTAGATTCATTTCGCGACCACGCCTTGTCCGGTACACTCCAGTATGGAAAATTGAAAGAAGCCGTCGCAGATGTCGTCATCGATATGACAGAACCCTTTAGACAAAAACGATTGGAAATCATTGAGAATCGCACCCTATACGAAGAAAAAATTGCCGCCTCTTCCGGACTGATTAGAAAAACAGCCATCAATACACTCCATGAAGTAAAAGAGCTAATTGGACTGATGAATGTATATTCTTGATTACATAATATTCCATTTTTCTGCTTATGAAAATCATTTGTGTCGGCCGAAATTATGTAGCCCATGCCGCAGAGTTGGGCAACGAAGTACCGGATTCACCCATGCTGTTTATGAAACCACCAACAGCGATTCTGAACGGCAACAAACCACTTTATTATCCGGAGTTTACTAAAGACCTCCACTATGAAGTTGAGCTGGTCCTGAAAATTTGCAAAAATGGCCGGCATGTCCAGCCTGAGTTTGCCAATACGTATTATCGTTCCGTTGGACTAGGAATTGATTTTACAGCCAGAGATTTGCAACAAAAATGCAAAGAGAAAGGACATCCCTGGGAAATCGCAAAAGGATGGGATTTCAGTGCCCCACTGAGTGATACCTTTATCGATTTGGTGGACTTGCCCAATATATCCTCCATTAAGTTTGAACTCTCCCTCAATGGACATGTCGTCCAACAAGGGGACAGTGCACTGATGATCTATCCATTCGATGACATCATTTGCTATGCTTCCAAATATTTCAAATTGCAAAGCGGTGATTATATTTTTACCGGAACCCCGGCCGGCGTAGGTCCTGTCCAACAAGGGGATATCCTAATAGGAAGTATCGAAGGCACGAAAATGCTTACTTGTGAGATAAAATAGAGCGAATGGGTTTTATGCTGTGTTTTTTTGTAAGCTTTGTTTCCTCGCCTTTTAGAGTCGCTATTTAGCCACTTCAATCATATAAATTCCTATTTTTGCGCCTCCTAACTTGGGATCGCTTTTTTGAGAAGCCCACTTTGGGCAGTTAGTTTTATTACAATTCACTTTTAATATTCAGTTACATGCCTTATTTATTCACCTCAGAATCAGTCTCTGAAGGACACCCGGATAAGATTGCAGATCAAATATCTGATGCAATCGTAGACCATTTTATCGCTTTTGATCCACAATCAAAAGTAGCCTGCGAAACCCTCGTCACCACCGGACAAGTGATATTAGCTGGCGAAGTAAACTCTAAAACATATCTGGACCTTCCTGGGATTGCTCGTGAGGTGATTAGCAAAATCGGATATACAAAGAGCGAGTATATGTTTGATGCTAATTCCTGCGGGATTCTTTCCTCCATCCACGAACAATCCTCAGACATCAATCAAGGGGTGGATCGCCAGAAAAAAGAAGATCAAGGCGCAGGAGATCAGGGAATGATGTTCGGTTATGCCACCAGCGAAACAGATAACTATATGCCACTGGCACTGGATCTTGCCCACCGAATTTTAATTGAATTGGCCGCTATCCGAAAAGACGGAAAGTTAATGAAGTATTTGCGCCCGGATGCAAAGTCCCAGGTGACCATCGAGTATAGTGATGATAATAAGCCTATCCGCATCGATACAATCGTCGTCAGTACACAACACGACGAATTTGAACTGCCAAAGAATAATACGACAGCAGCAAAGTTTAAAGCACAAAAAGCCATGCAGGCGCAGATTCAGGATGATATAATTAATATCGTGATCCCTCGCGTCAAAAAGAATTTGAAAACCTCTATTAAGAAGTTGTTCAATGCAGGGATCAGCTATCACATCAACCCAACAGGCAATTTTGTCATCGGCGGACCACATGGAGATGCCGGCCTGACAGGTCGTAAAATTATAGTTGATACCTATGGCGGAAAAGGCGCTCACGGAGGTGGTGCTTTTTCAGGAAAAGATCCAAGCAAAGTTGACCGATCTGCAGCTTATGCCACCCGTCATATTGCTAAAAATCTTGTAGCTGCTGGCGTTTGTGAAGAAATACTTGTTCAGGTATCATATGCCATTGGCGTAGCCGAGCCCACAAATATTTATGTGAATACCTATGGCTCCGCACATGTGGATATGAATGATTCACAAATTGCCAAAAAGCTAAAGGATATTTTTCCAATGCGCCCCTATGATATTGAGCAGCGTTTGAAACTTAGAAAACCAATCTATAGCGAGTCTGCTTCCTACGGACACATGGGACGTACGCCTGAGAAAAAGGAAAGAACCTTTGTCGATGGAAGTGGCAAATCAAAAACAATCAAGTTCGAAACTTTTACCTGGGAGAAACTCGATAAAGTAAAGGACGTAAAAAAGGCTTTTAATTTAAAGTAACCAAGAGATATTACAACCTTTGCAATATCCCTTGACCTAAACAGATCTGGACTATATGTCAAATAATCAAACCCATGCCGGCTTTGCACAGCGGCACATCGGTACTTACGATCCGATAGTATTGAAGGAAATGCTAGAGGTGATAAAAGCCAAAAGCCTGGACCAATTGATCGATGAAACGATCCCCGATACCATTCGTCTTCAGAAATCACTTGATATTCCAGAGGCATTGAGTGAACAAGCCTATTTGAAGCATATTCAAGCCATAGGCGCCATGAATAAAGTTTTCAAATCTTATATCGGCCTAGGGTATTATGGAACCCACACACCTTCCGTCATCAGAAGGAATGTTTTTGAAAATCCAGGATGGTATACACAGTATACACCTTATCAGGCTGAGATTTCTCAAGGTCGATTGGAAGCATTGTTAAATTTTCAAACAATGGTCAGTGATTTGACCGGCCTCCCGATCGCCAATGGTTCTTTGCTGGATGAAGGTACAGCCGCCGCCGAAGCAATGGCCATGCTGTTCAATGTATCAGCAAAGAAATCAAAATCCGGAGAGGATCATGCAACTCATTTTTTTGTAGATCAAAACACATTTCCTCAAACGATTCAAGTCCTTCAATCACGCGCTGAACCAATTGGTATTCAAATCGTGATTGGCGATTGGCAAACATGGGAGCCCGATGAAGAATTCTTTGGTGCCCTATTACAATATCCTGACGCCAAAGGAGCAGTGAATGATTATAAAAGCAAAGTAAGTAATTGGCAAGAGAGTGGTGTCAAAGTTGCAGCGATAAGTGATCTTATGGCGTTAACCCTTTTAACTCCTCCGGGAGAATGGGGTGCAGATGTCGTCGTTGGAAATTCCCAACGATTCGGCGTGCCAATTGGATTCGGAGGCCCACATGCCGCATTTTTTGCAACGAAAGAAGAGTATAAAAGAAGTATTCCGGGTCGAATTATTGGTGTTTCTGTTGACCGTAAAGGGAATCGTGCACTTCGTATGGCCCTACAGACCAGAGAGCAACATATCAAAAGAGAAAAAGCAACTTCCAATATTTGCACAGCTCAAGCATTACTGGCCATCATGGCGGGTATGTATGCAGTCTATCATGGTCCTGACAATCTTAAAGCCATCGCCGTGGATATACACGGCAAGGCAGCAGCAGTTCACCAGCATTTGCAAAATATGGGCTTCACCCCAACCAGTGGATCCTTTTTTGATTCGCTGACCATTCCTTTTGCAAAGGAACAAATTGCGGCCATTCGCACGGAGGCAGAAAAACGCAAAATCAATTTCCTCTATACAGATAAAGATGTACGCCTCAGTATCGATGAGACAGTTTCAAATGAAGACTTAAGTGCAATTTGTAATGCATTTTCTGTTGCCCTTGGTAAACCTGAAATCCATACGATTGAAGGACTCAAGGCAATGATGATACCTGATGCTCTTTTACGTAGTGATAAATATCTGTCTCATCCGGTTTTTAGCATGTATCGGACAGAAACAGAAATGATGCGCTACATCAAATCACTTGAGAACAAGGATCTTTCCTTGATGCATGCCATGATTCCATTGGGATCATGCACCATGAAACTCAATGCAGCTTCTGAAATGTTTCCTGTCAGTTACCCTGAGTTTTCAACGCTTCATCCTTTTGTACCAAAAGATCAGGCGGCTGGCTACTACAGAATTTTTGACGAACTCTCAGCGTACCTGAATAATATCACAGGTATGAAAGCCTGTTCGTTGCAACCTAATTCCGGTGCACAAGGCGAACTAACAGGTTTGCTGACGATAAGAGCTTATCATCTCGCCAACGGACATTCAAACCGCAATATCGTTCTCATTCCGGAATCAGCTCATGGCACAAATCCTGCAAGCGCGATTATGGCCGGTATGAAAGTCGTCGTGACCAAATGCGATGAACGAGGAAATATCGATATCGAAAACATGAAAATGCATGCCGAAACACATGCAGATAATTTGGCTGGAGTGATGGTCACCTATCCTTCCACTTATGGCGTCTTCGAAACAACAATAAAGGAGCTTTGCAAACTCATTCATGATAATGGTGGCCTTGTCTACATGGATGGCGCTAATATGAATGCACAAGTTGGTTTGACAAGCCCCGGATCTATAGGTGCAGATGTTTGCCACTTAAACTTGCATAAAACATTTGCCATCCCACATGGAGGAGGAGGACCGGGTATGGGACCGATTTGTGCGAATGAAAAACTAGCACCATTCCTTCCGGGTCATCTTTTTGCTAACGTAGGTGGAGAAAAAGCCATAGATGCTGTAAATAGCGCTCCATGGGGATCTGCTTCCATCTTACTCATTTCTTATGGGTATATCCGGATGCTTGGTCTGGATGGCGCGGTGGCCTCCACAGTGCATGCCATTCTAGGATCCAACTATATTAAAAATAAGTTGGAGTCAAGTTATACAATTCTTTACACCGGAAAATCAGGAAGAACTGCACACGAATTGATTATTGATTTGCGTCCGTTTAAACAGTTTGGCATCTCTGCAGAGGATGTTGCTAAGCGATTAATTGATTATGGTTTTCATGCACCTACTTTATCATTTCCTGTGCCGGGTACGATCATGATCGAACCTACAGAAAGTGAGTCAAAAGCAGAGTTAGATTTGTTTTGCAAAGCGATGATCCAGATTCGAAAAGAAATTGATGATGTCGCATCAGGAAAATTCGCAGCCGATAATAATGTGTTGTCAAATGCACCACATACGATAGGTGATCTCACAGGAGATGAATGGCCGTATCCTTATTCCAGACAGGTTGCGGCGTATCCACTACCGGAACTGATGCATCGCCATAAATTCTGGACCGCCGTAGCGCGCGTAGACAATGCCTTTGGTGATCGAAACCTGGTCTGTACCTGCCCTCCCATCGAATCATATGCTTCATTTGAAACGGAAAAAATTTGATAGTTGTTACAGGTGCCATAGGATTTATTGGAAGTGGTTTCGTGAGTTTGCTCAATCAATTGGGTTACACGGATATTGTAGTCGTGGATGACTTTTATAAGTGGAATAAAGAGAAGAATCTGAAGAGGAAGAAGATCCATGATTGGGTACATCGTGATTTATTCCTGAATTATTTTGAGAAAACAGCTTCACAAATTGATGTTGTTTTTCATCTGGGGGCACGCACCGATACCGTAAGCGAGGACACTGCTGCTTTTGATGAACTTAATTTAAATTATTCAAAAGAAGTCTGGCGTATCTGTACGACACATTCCATTCCATTGGTTTATGCATCAAGTGCAGCCACCTATGGCGATGGAGCATTTGGATTTAGTGATGCACATGAGCTGGTAGAAAAATATATCCCACTGAATGCCTATGCGCGATCAAAACATCAATTCGATCAATGGGTGTTGACTCAAAAAGACACTCCTCCCAAATGGTACGGCCTTAAGTTTTTTAATGTCTATGGTCCAAATGAATACCATAAAGCCCGAATGGCATCAGTGATATTTCATGCATGGCGTCAGATAGGAGATACAGGGGCTTTAAAGCTCTTCAAGTCGCATCGACCGGACTATACCGATGGTGGACAAAAGCGCGATTTTATTTATGTCAAAGATGTCCTCCAAATGGTTTGGGATGTGTATGATCATAAAGCACCTTCCGGATTGTACAATGTAGGGACCGGTGAAACAAGAACTTTTGAAAGTTTAGGAAATGCAACGTTTAGCGCATTGCATAAAAATTCAAATATCGAATACATCGATATGCCGGAAGATCTTCGCAAAAAGTACCAGTACTTCACAGAAGCAGATATGTCCAAATGGAAACAAGCAGGACTTCCATTACCGGCGACTTCCTTAGAAAAAGGTGTTGAAGACTACGTACAGAATTATTTGAATACCAAGGCTTATCTTTAAGAGAAGCTTAATTGAATTCAGGCTCCGTAGGTCGAAGGCCTTGATAGTAAATTAAATACCACCCATCATCAAGTTTGGCAAACCGTCGCTTCATGTGAAGATTGGTGCCCTTCATCTTTATCCAGTGTTCAATGATGCGCTCATTAATCACCACATACCAATGCTCAAAATCTCCCCCGGGATCTGTAAACCGATTGTGTTTATGCCACGTAGCTTTTGGCCAGAAATAACGTTCCTTTAGTAGGATCGTGTCATTTTCTCCTCCATAAGGTGGCAAGCCCTCCAATGGAAAGTTTATATGATTCATCTGATAGGTTGAATCCTCATGGAACTGATTGAAAAATATTACGAAATCAGCGGGCAAAGTATCTACAGCAACTTCGTTGTTTTCTACTTCACTGGTGGTAGATACCTTGTCACCACAGCCACTATGAAAGAGTAGGAGCGTGAGCAATCCGCTGAGTACAATAGACCCATGCCACATCCGGAAACATTTTGAATTTAATATCATAGAACAAATGTATGTCTTCATAAATTATTTCTCCTATTGCCTCTTGTTTATCTATATTTATTTCAGAGATAAAAAGGTGCTCCCGAAATCCAAGTCTCCTTTTCCCATAGGCTTTGTAAAGACACTCCTTGGCACCCCAAAGCAAATGAAGATAGATTAAAGTATCTCCGGAATTTTCAACAAACAGTAGATCAGAAGGCGTTAAAAATCGATCTGCAATCCGCCGAACCGTATCCGAATATACCTGCACATCCACACCACAGGGTTGGTCACTCACCATCGCTGCACACCAGCGATCACTGTGGCTGATCGAAATGTGTTTTTTGATACCGAGTAAGTACGGCTTCCCCAGTTCGTCATACAAACATTGCGGTCGATCAGGAAGCTCAGCAATCGAATATAATAGATCTCTGCTGGCGACCCATTCACTTTGCTTTCTGGGAGAAAGCAGGGTTAAAATTTTTAAATCTTCTTCACTGAAATTCCGCTGGTCCAAATCCACCTTCCCTGCATGTTGACCCAATGCCACTACAGATAACGCGGTCTTAATTTTCTCCAGAATTTCCATTGATACAAATCTAATCATCTATCCTTTACAAACACAAAGTAATTGATGGCCGCATATGCTATATATTGGTCTGCATGCCTGCTAACTTCTGTTTTATTACTTTTGCATTTTTTATAGCCACACTTGAAATGATCTTAACGGATACGCAGATACTTAAAGCCATCGAAAATGGCGAAATTGTCATTACACCTTTTGACAGAGCCGGACTAGGTACAAATTCTTACGATGTCCACCTGGCCGCACACCTTGCTGTGTATACAGATGGTAGTCTGGACGCCAAAGTGCATAATAAAATCAGACATTTTGACATCGGAGAGGAAGGCTTTGTGATTCAACCGGGGGAATTGTATTTGGGCGTTACTGAAGAATATACGGAGACACATGCTGCCGTTCCGTTTCTCGAAGGGAAATCAAGCGTTGGTCGCCTGGGGATAGACATTCATGCAACAGCCGGAAAAGGGGATGTGGGCTATTGTAATACATGGACACTTGAAATATCTTGCGTCAAACCCGTTCGAATTTATGCAGGTATGCCTATCGGGCAATTGATTTATTTTCAAGTAGAAGGCGTCATTGAAAATCTTTACAATAGCAAGCCGGGTGCAAAGTATAATGAACGCTCAGCACGCCCAACGGAAAGTATGATGTGGAAAAATAAATTCTAAACTTGATAGCGTAGTTTAGAATAGCATTCGATTTTTTATCCGTTGACTATTCCTGCATTGCTTTCCATGCATTCATCCCCCCAACCAGATTAGACGTATTCCGAATATTAAATTGCATATCAAGAAGTTTTTGCGCCAGACTACTTCTGCTGCCCGATTGACAATACAAGACAAAATCTCCATCACCAAGGGTGGTTATTTCACTAATTCGAAACGGAAGTTCCGTCACCGGAATATTGATTCCGCCTAAACTATATTCTTCATGCTCGTGGGGTTCACGAACATCAATTAGTTTTGGCGCATGACCGGATTCAATGATTAAATGTAGTTCTTGAACGGTGATATCATTCATGGGCATAAAAATTATAGATTATAAACAGGATCCAGGCTTTAATTGTTGAATCGTAACATGAATGGGTGATTCCATCTGAATCATGCTCCCATTGGCCGTAGGTTCCTGGTAAAGAATGTAAGCAGCGTTTGTATCATCAATGGCATCAATTTCCTTAATGCTACCCATTTTTAAATTTAGATTTTCAAGGATGAAGAGCGCTTCTTCATAAGTCTTACAAGTCAGGTCAGGAATCTCTACATCGCCACCTGTTTTAGCAGAAATGACAAATTCAAGATAATCTCCCTTTTCTATTTGAACTTCATTGTTCCGGCCCTTGGCACTAGTGATGACTTCACCTTTGTAGAGGACACTGAGGATTTGTCCCGGATCCCCCGGATCGTATTTCGAATCAACAATTCGCGATTTAATTTGAAAATGATCTGCCAGTTCTTGTTTTTTACGCTCATAACTTTTACCATACATCTCAGGAAGTCTTGCAGATATAATTTTATCCTTGCCTCTTTTTGTGATTGTCACATAGATCATTCGATTTGATTTCACCAAAGAAGTAGGAATAGGGTTTTGTTTTAGAATGATTCCTCCTGGTCGCCCAAGGATGTGTAATGAATCCTGAATACTCATGCGAAGTTTTCTTTTCTCTGCATCTGCAAGCGCATCTTCATATTTATATCCAGTATAATCCGGCATGGCCAGTTCTTCGCCGTGATGAGTATACATTTTTAGCCATAGGAAGGAGGCCAACATGCAAATGCCCAGAAAAACAATAATCGCTAATAAGGTCTTTCGGAAATCCATACTTTTAATATAAGCCAACAGATCTCCCTCTTCTTTTTTTATCATTTTAGAAATTGCGATTATTTGTAAGTTGCAAAAGTAGGAAAAGTATAGCTGAAGCTTAGGAACAACCTCAGAAAATCATTTGGCCTTAAGATGGCACTGTGACGTGTTGACCTGCCAGACTTGAGATGTCAGGATGTATGTAAACATTCAATAGCTGCCTGTTGTAAGGATCGGTTGATTTGCCTTTTACAGCAAATCGGGGTTTGAATGATCAACTTGTCAAATTCCTTTTTTAAGCCCGGAAGTGATTTCAAAGGTGGTATGGAAATTGCTCTTGGTTTATAACTACAGATGACAACCCTTGACCCTAATCATATTTCCATTTTTATCGCAGATGACCACAGATTGTATGTGGAAGCACTGAGTATTGCCCTCGAAAATAATGCTGAATATACCATTCGTACCCTTGGAACAGCTTTGAATGGAGAGGATCTGTTAGCCCAACTACCTGAAAATTTGCCCGATATACTCTTGCTGGATCTGAATATGCCTGTAATGAACGGGCTTGAAGCGATTCCTCTGCTGAAAGAGAAATACCCAAAACTCCGTATTTTGATTGTCACAAATTATAGTGATGCAAAATTTGTCAGAGAGTGCCTGCAGGTTTATGCTGTCTCAGGATATTTCCTGAAAACAAGTGGACTGGATGAGCTTTTAAAGGCTCTACAGGAAGTTTTGAAAGGAAACTTGTACATGAGTAAAGGCTTGCAGCTCTATCCAAAAGAGAATGGCGAGGAAAGCACTGACGATGTTTTTAATGAAACCTTCCTAGCTAAATACAATCTAACCAAAAGAGAATTGGAAATCCTAGGGCTCATCGCTCAAGCTAAAAGCAATATTCAAATCGCTGATCATCTTTTTATTAGCCCACAAACCGTTGGGGCACATAGAAAGAATATAATGCGAAAATTGAATATATCCTCCACCGCCGGGCTCGTCCGCTTCGCCATCGAGAATTTATCAAGCTAAGTCTGGTTGCAAAAACTTGGCCATTTTTCACTTAAATGCTTGTTATATCAATATTTAAGTTAATTTTGGGCACCCTCCACATATTTTATTGATTACTTTAGAGTACATTTAGATCGGATATAGCCTCGAATCTGGATGTATCTGCAAATGTGTACCTATGAACCTTATTAAAATTTAATAATCCCATATTTACTATGAAGCCAACCTTTACCCTTTTATTTTCCCTCCTGTTTACTTTGTTGATTGCCAATCCGTTAGAGACTAGCGTCGACTGTTATTATGACTATATCGCTCCGGTGGCGATCTGTGATGGCCACACCACGGTGGCGCTATCAAATACAGGCACCGCCAAGCTTTATGCAGTGGATATTGATGATGGTTCTTACGACAATTGTCATATCCATAGCTACCAGGTCCGAAGGATGACCCAGGGATGGTGTCCTCCCGGTGTTGCTGATGACACACAATTCAGACCGTATGTTGAATTTTGCTGCGAAGATGTAGGACAAACATTGTGGGTGGTACTCCGCGTCACTGATAGCCATGGCAATTACAATGAGTGTATGGCAGAGGTGACTGTACAGGATAATACGTCTCCGCACATGATTTGCCCTCCGAATATCACGGTAAGCTGTGGTTTTTGGTTTGGCCCGGATGCCCTCAACAGTCCGTACAATCGGACATTTGGAACGGTCGCCATCAATGGAGCACCAAGATTGCCGATTTATATAAATGATCCAGGCAATCCATATTATTCACAACCTCATTATTGGGGTATCGATGGCACAGTAGGCACTAGTGGTGGCTGCGGTGGCGGTGGAAACGTCTGGATTACAATCCCGGAAGTAATTGACTACCGAAATTCCTGCGGGGTAGGAATTATTAAACGAAAATTTTATGTAGAGACCAACAATTGGTCAGACTGGTGCTATCAGACGATTACCGTAACAGATTTTACCAGTTCAAATTACAATATCCATTGGCCCTATGATTATGTAGCCGATGCATGCCAGTATACACCGGATGATGTAGATCCGGATGACCTGCCACCACCTTACAATAAACCAACATTCGGAGGTGGCTCTAGTAGCTCCTGCGGATTAATTGGATATGCCTATGATGATTTAGTATTTACTTTTTCTGATGGGGCTTGCAAGAAAATTCTTAGAGAATGGACAGTCATTGATTGGTGTAAGTACCAGCCAAATAATCCATGGAGCCAGGGCATCTGGAAGCATACGCAAGTCATTAAATTGATGAATGCTGTACCTCCTCAGTTTGTATACGGTTGCAACGATATCGTTGTCGATGGCTACCTGCCAAATTGCAAAGGCCGATACTATGAGCAGCCTCCTGTCCATGATGATTGCACGCCAACAGAACATTTGGAATGGGATTACAAAATAGACCTGTGGAATGATGGCTCTTATAATATTAGTCATGCTGGTGATGGACAACCAACCGTAGATGAAGTCCTTCCTTATGGTTGGCATAAAATCCTTTGGAATGTTTCTGATGCCTGTGGCAATTACAAAACATGCTCTTATAAAGTGCATGTGAAAGATTCAAAAGCACCAACACCTATTTGCTACTATGGATTGTCAACAGTGGTTATGCCAATTGGTGGAATGGTGACAATTTGGGCGAAAGATTTCAATGCCTCCAGTTATGACAACTGTACCGCTGCTTATAAACTGAGATATTCATTTTCATCCAATCCATTTGAAACCTCAAGGACTTTTACTTGCGATGACTTAGGAACTGTTCCTATTCAGGTATGGGTACATGATGAGTATGGCAATTCGGATTATTGCACCACCTTTATAAAGATTAATGATAATGCAGATGCATGTGAAGGCATGCATGGATTGCAAGGACTCGTGCATACATTTACAGAAGTGCCGGTGCCGCAAACATCTGCAGCCTTGTATAAAATTATGCCCGACCAATCACTTGAACTTGATGCATCTAGTTCAATGTCGGATGCAACGGGTCATTTTCTCCTCGGATTTGGAACCACTGAATATGATCGTATGGTTATGCTGTCAAGAGAAGGCAAGAAGCTGGAGGGTATGTCAACCCTTGACTTGATTGCGCTTCAGGCACATCTCAATGGAGAAACACCAATTACAGAAGCCTATAAGCTTTATGCGGCTGATTTAGATAAAAACGGAAGAGTAGGAGCCAATGACTTAAGCTTGTTGAAAAAAGCTTTGTTAGGAGGATTTAAATTGGGTTCTTATCGAGGAGATCTCTCATGGGTTTTCTTTGGGGATCCTTGTGATCCAAATGCGCCACTGGATTTACTGGAAGATGTGTGCCATAATGGAGTAGAAGTTGATCATAATGGAAGCTTCCCTGTGCAGACCACATTCAAAGCGCTCAAAATGGGTGATGTCAATGGCGATATGGTGAATATGGCCTGGAATCTGAGTCCGCGGACGTCTTCAACCGTGTCGATTGCCATTAGAAATAACGGAAACTCAATGGATTTTATCCTGTTAAATGATGCTCTGGTATATGGTATGCAGATGTCATTTCAAAGCGAGGAATTAGAGATTTCCGGACATGCTTTGCCAGTGCAGCAAGGCAATCTTGCCAAAGATGTGGATGGATTTACCAACCTCGTATGGGGACAAACGGATCCGGTGACGATCAAAGCGGGAGATGTCTTGTTTACACTCGAAAACTTTGGCGAAGCCATGGGACTTGAGCAGATGCTTGTACAAAGTGATGAAGCTCTTTTTCCGGAAATTTATACCGAAGGACTTAATAATGAGTTGATTAAGCTAGTTCCTTTTGTCGATTCAGGGGCATCAATTGCTTTTGAAACGAAGCTTTCTCCAAATCCATTTTCCGATTACACCACGTTGGATGTGATTATTCCGGCCGGAGAAGAGTTTTATGTGACGGTTCACAACATGAAAGGACAGGAACTCTTCAATCGCAAGTACGTCGCTTATACCAATAAATCAGAGATTGTGATTGGCAGCGAAGTCGTAACGATTCCAGGGGTATACTACTATAAGGTAGTTTCAGCTATCGGTGAGTTGTCTGGTAAGTTTATACGTCAATAGCATAATTTGTAGACCGGTATCCTCTTGCTTCGAGGGTGCTTCGGGATATAGTTTAGTTAAACAAAATATAAAATCAATACGAAAAGGCTCTGGGCAATCCAGAGCCTTTTTTGTTAAGTAGCTGTAAAACAAGTGTTTGCATATATTTAAAAGGCAGACGATTGGCTGAATTCGTTTGGCTGTAAACGTGCACATTTGGTATTATAAAGAAATTGATCATTTTTGTGAAGCAATTGGAACACCACCTCAACCAACTTCTACTCCCTCTTTAATTGATTTACAAACATTGGTATAGTTTTAGTAATTGAAACTTTCCATAGTTTATGCTCAGTGATATATATAATATTGCTATTACTATTACTATATTTGTCCCTGATTTGCTTAAGATTAAGTTTTTTTGAACAGAATAAAGCTATTACAAATGGGTAAGTCCATATTTGGTATCATCATTGCCCTGTTTGCCTGCCACATCGTCAGCGCTCAACAGCCCACCTTTAATATTAGTAGCTTGGATGCAAATCCGGGTGAAATCATTGAAGTGAATTTTACAGTTGATAATTTTATCGACCTCATCAGTGTCCAGTATTCGGTAAATTGGAATCCCGCTGTTCTTGAATTCAAATCCCTCAAGAATTATAATCCCGATGTACCGGGTTTATCCGCCAATGTTTTTGGGATACCCCAATCTTTGTTAGACCAAGGAAAGTTTACCTTAGGATGGATTGAACCCTCCATTACACCTGTGACACTTCCCAATGGGGCATTATTTTATACGGTCGAGTTTGAAGTGATCGGCACCCCTTGTCAATCCTCATCAGTTAAGATTACGGAAGATCCATTAGAGATTGAAGTTTCTGACGCAGATGAAGAACCTGTCAGCGTCATAGTGAATGATGGGGTCGTCAATATCCCAGGTTCAGGTTGCGCGGAAGATATTCAGATGATAGGAAATTCCATCAATGGAGATTGCGGAGGTAATGCATGTATCGAGTTTACTGTGCAAAACTTTGAATCCGTTGGCTCTATGGAATATTCATTGAACTATGATCCGGCTGTTTTGCAATTTGATGAATTTAAAAATTTCGCCCCACTGCCAGGATTCGGCGCAGGTAATACCAATTTGCTTCTTCCCGGCGTACTTCGAGTGGTATGGTTTAACATTAATGCGGAAAATGTATCCCTGCCCGATGGAACAGTTTTGTTTGAAATATGCTTTGATGTCATCGGAGCCGGAGGACAGTCAAGTGATATCGAATTCGGCAACAATCCCCCTCCTTCCATCACAGATATCGATGGAAATCCACACATAGTCAATTTGACACCAGCCTCTATTACAGCGCAATGTCAACTCGAAGGATTCGCCTTGATTGCTGATAGGCAGTGCACAATGCCTGGAGAAATTGTATGCTTCAATATCGCGGTACATGATTTTGACGATATAATTGCCCTTCAGTTTAGTATGAATTGGAATCCAAATATTTTTGAGTTTGATCATGTCGAAGGTTTTGGTCTTCCGGGTCTTGCTGAAGATGCTTTTGGCACACCTGATTTTCCGGATGTAGATGAAGGCGAATTGACAGTGAGTTGGATTGACTTTAGTCTGGATGGTGTGACCGTACCTGATTACACAGTCATATTCAAACTTTGTTTGAAAGCCATTGGAAATGCAGGCACTTCGTCACCTATTACTTTTTCAGGCGAGCCTCTAGAAATAGAAATTGCCACAATCGATAGTGTTCTTGAATATACACTGGTGCACGGTTTAGGAGAAATTAAAACGGTGTGCGATGAGCCTTGCCCATTGTCCTATACGATTTCGTCCACCCAACCGAGTTGTCCCCGTGATTGTGATGCCACAGTTACGCTGGATGTAGAAGACTGCCCGGAGACACTTAGCTTTTTGTGGAGTAATAATGCAACGACACAAAACCTCACCGGCGTTTGTGCGGGTACTTATACGGTAACAATTACATTAGGGTCTCAGGTGGCCATCGCTACTGAAACTATTCTAGATCCGGAACCAATGTCAGTATCAGGGACGATTACAGATCCTAACCCACCGGGAACAATGACCGGTGCTATTAATATTACAGTTAGTGGTGGATGTATGCCTTATACTTATCTCTGGAGTAATGGGGCAACGACCGAAGATTTGGCAAATCTTGGTCCAGGTGTACATACAGTGACCGTCACTGATTGTAAAGGCTGCACTTTTATTCCAGATGAATATACTGTTGGCGCCGAGCTCGTTCTAGCAGTTACAAATGTTTCTTGCTTTGGAGAATCTAATGGAAGGATTAATCTTACCGTTGCATTTGGTACACCACCTTATAGTTTTATGTGGAATACTAATCCGGTACAAACAACAAAAGATATTGCCAATCTGGCAGCAGGAAGTTATTGCGTGACGGTCACAGATAGTGGAGGCAGCACAAGAGACACTTGTGTTACTGTGAACCAACCGCCCGCTATTGTTTT
This sequence comes from Saprospiraceae bacterium, assembly GCA_037969625.1. GTDB lineage: Bacteria > Bacteroidota > Bacteroidia > Chitinophagales > Saprospiraceae > Opimibacter. Next base: position 153 of record JBBKXT010000103.1, on the reverse strand, counting down.
GTCCGCAACTATTACGAATGATGATGATGAAAATTGTATGGGCGCCATTGATCTTAATGTGCTCGGAGGCGTGATGCCCAATACGTATCTATGGAGTCATGGACCTACATCACAAGACGTAACTCAATTGTGTCCCGGTCAATATTGTGTGAC
>JBBKXT010000102.1:0-2776 GCA_037969625.1 Saprospiraceae bacterium | reverse complement strand
CAGAAATAAATCCTTCCATCCTCGCCAAGCTGAAGAATAAAAACGAAAGCACTGTTTGCTTTAGCAATGTCAGTGCCTCTCATAAAGCAGCTAATCTAGCCTACTACGAATCACTCGGTGATGCCAATCTGATCAATACAGAAGCCGAGCGCATCAACGAAGTCACGTCAATCGATATCAAACGCGTTGCTAATCTTCTTCGCAAGGACAATGTAAACACACTCCGATTGATTGGCAATGGTGAAGTCGTCGCCTTTGCAGAAATGGAGGAGTGTGAAGAAGATGAATAAACAGAATTAGTAAGCTAACTGAACACGATCTAAAAGATTGGCGGGGTTTGCCAGCTTTATATTCGCTTGAAAAGAGATGCGCTCATACCACTGATCTTTGACTACATACGTCAGACTCTCTTTAATATCCTTGCTTTCCAAAAATGGGATATATATCTCGAAGACATCTTTTAATAAGACGATCGCGGCTCCTCCACTATAACTTAAAATGGGTTCTTGCGTAATCGCTGAATCAAAATAAGCTGCATCCATATATAAGTGTACAAATCGCAATGGCAGGGAAACACTAATCCCCGTCCCTAGCATCCATTTATTCCCAATGCCGGCAGTGGATAAAGTCTTCAATCCCGCATCTTTTATAAACACCTGGTGGGCAAATTTCCCGCTCTCTGCATTTCGCCCGCTTAACCATTCATCATACATATAATCCTTCGAATAGTATCCATTGGAGGAAAGGCCATTGGTGGTAAAGTGTACTGTAGCATCGGGATCATCATACACAGGAAGCCAACCGCCATACCCATGAATCCATACACCGTGATGCTTTGTTCGACCTCGAAAATGTTGCTTGTAATTCACATTCAATCGCAAAAACTCTGCCCCGGATTGAATATTTGTTACGAGTTCGAAAGGCCGTAGGACAAAGTCAGATCGCAACTGATAACTCAATTCATGAACACCATAACTCCGCTGTTCCTGCATATAGGTTTTATCATCTGCATCAATGCCTGTATTATAATACTGATCGATATGCACAAAACGATACTTCAACCATTGCACAATCTTGGAATGGCTGTCAGGGGCAAAACGCAAACCCACGGATGGTGACAACTTTACATAGTGATCGCGAAAAGAATATAACGTATCCAGGTTGTAGCCGAAGTCATTCACCTCAAATGAGAGCAAGATTTTATCAAAAAGATCTCCTCGCAAATCACTAATATATCGCGCGGTGGCAAACCCTCTTATTTTTTTACTGCCCAGGCCATACATCGGCGCTACGACAAACTTAAATTTATTCTGCGGAAAAAATCCTGAAGTAAATGCCACGCCGGGCATAAATCCATCAGCGAGATTAACACCAAAAAATGGTGTCATACTAATGGTCGGAACATCATAAGATTCTACTTGCGGCAAAAAACGGAAGCGTGGGATGATCGTTCGTGGCTTAACGTTGGTTGTATAATTTTCATTGACGGACATCAGCCCATCATATAATCTGACGGCGTCTGCCTTAACATTTAAATGAATGGTTTTTTCCCCGGAAAAACCATTGATCCAATGCTCCTTTAAATCTTCCCCGTTTTTATATGTATTAATTTTCAAGGGTACTTTGGACTTTCCTTTATTGACCAAAGTGATTTCTTTTTTCGAGGCATTAAACTTTTTAATCCGATAATCAACTTGATGTGCATTGTAAATCCAGTCTTCAAAAAACCAAGCCAGGTCACAATCGCATGTTTTCTCAAACGACTGTCTCATCAATTCGGGGGTGACGTGCGAAAACTTATAATCATTAAAATAATCCCTGAACATCTGTTTCATCGTACTATCCCCTACTTGAGACATCATCATATCGAGTCCTTGTTTGGGCAACTCATACGCACTAAAATAATATTGTATTTCATTCTGCAATTGCGGATCTGAAGCAGGTGGATCCAGGGTGTGATTAAACTGGAAAAATCGTTGAACGACATCCAATGATTTCATCGCATCTTTTGCCGTCAATTCCTTAGGCAATTCATATTCTACATAGGTTGGATGATACTTTTCGATATACCTCGCCTCGACAAATGTATTCAGTCCTTCATCCAACCACGGATGTGCTCGTTCGTTATTAGCAAGAATTCCGTACAACCATGTGTGGCCAATTTCATGGGCGATAACGATCTCCAAGTCGACAGCATTATACGCATAACCAATATGTGAAAGCATAGGATATTCCATTCCACCACCTACCGCCAAAGGGGCGTAGACAATACTCATCTCCGGATAGGGATAGGTACCCAACCAGTCACTGTAGAACTGCAATGCGCGCTCCGCATACACCGGTGCCTTCTTCCACAATTCATTTTCGAAGGTATCTATGTACATATGCAGTGCTACAGAATCTGCTCTACCTACATCAATCAGATAAGTTTCTTTTTCAAAAGTAGGGCTGGCAAACCAGGCAAAGTCAATAATATTTTCTCCTCTAAAATGCCATGTCGACATAGCATCAATCGTTGATGTGGAATCCAGAATTCCGTTGGCTGCCACTAAAAAATCTTCAGGCAATGTCAGTTGTACATTATAATCGGCAAAATCATTGTAGAATTCTCCCATTTCCAGATAAGGCATCGTATGCCAACCCTCCTGATCGTAAACGGCGAGGTGTGGATACCATTGTGAAATTTGGTACGTATCAAGCACACGTCCCAGGCGAGAAAATGAGCTAGGAATTTTGAGCACAAAGGGCGTTGAAATCGAAATAGATGATCCCGGCT
>JBBKXT010000101.1:0-3033 GCA_037969625.1 Saprospiraceae bacterium | reverse complement strand
ATCTCGAGATGCTTGGCGTCATCATCAAACCCGGTGGACAGATCAATTGTGCAGGTCAGACTACAGGATCATTACTACTTGATATTTCCGGAGGGAAAGGACCCTATACCTATTTATGGAGTGATGGTCAAACCACAGATAACCCTACCAATCTTAAAGCTGGATCTTATTCAGTTACGGTAACCGATGTAGTCGGATCAACATTCACCTCTTCTTTTGAAATTGATGAACCTTCTGTAGTTACAGCAAATGCAACAGCAGATGCACCTTCCTCCACGAATGGGGTGGATGGGAAAGCAACTGTAAAATCCAGTGGTGGAACCGGTAGTTTTACTTATGCATGGGATAATGGGGAGAACAGCAATAAAGCTTCTAAACTGGCTGCAGGCCTTCATACCGTGACAGTGACTGATGGTGCCGGTTGCTCCACAACCGCTACTGTAGAAATCAGGGAAAACATTCTGGACATAGCCATCGCCATTCAGCTTACGGCGGAAATAAAATGTGCGGGTTCATCGGATGCTGAAATTGATGCTTCGGTCAACGGAGGGAAAGGACCTTATACCTATTTATGGAGTGATGGGCAGACCAGTGCTATTGCAAAAAATCTGAAAGCGGGAAGTTATGTTGTCACCATTACAGATGCCGTCGGTTCAACGTCCACCTCTTCATTTGATATCAAGGAACCTGCCCTAATGACAGCGACTTTGACGGCTGATGCTCCATCGTCGACCAATGGTTTGGATGGAAAAGCATCTGTAAAAGTTACTGGCGGAACAAGTCCATATACGTATGCCTGGGACAATGGAGAAGTTTCTAATAAAGCCGTCAAACTGCCGGCAGGTATCAACACTCTTACGGTGACCGATGCACAAGGTTGTACCACTACCGCCAGCATAGAAATCAATGAAAACATTCTTGCACTTTCTGTGACGATCGAACAAACCACTAACATAAAATGCGCCGGTACATCGGAAGGCACTATTGCTGCGGATATAAAAGGTGGTAAGGGGCCATTTACTTATTCATGGAGTAGTGGTGCCACTTCATCTACTGTCGAAAAATTGGACGGAGGACTTTATACATTGACGGTTACAGATATTACCGGACATACGGCGACATCAGTGATCACTGTAGACGCACCGAAACCATTAGTGGCTGTTGTCAAAATTGAAAAATCTGCCGGTGCCAATCTAAAAGATGGACAAGCCACCGTAGAAGTCACGGGAGGTACCGGAAAATATTCCTATGCGTGGGATACCGGCGAACTAACATCAAAAGCGGCTACTCTGGGAGCCGGTAATCATGTGGTTACTGTCACAGATGAAAATGGCTGTACCATAGAAAGTAGTGTCGTTATTACAGAAAATATTTTGCCTTTATCCGTTTCGGTGGAGCAGGTATCTGACATTAAATGTTCCGGACAGGCAACTGGTGCATTGGTGGCTAAGGTGGTTGGCGGGAAATCGCCCTACTCTATTCAATGGAAAGGTCCTTCAAAAACTTTTACCGGTGAATCTATCAGTCAGCTGGCGGCCGGACAATATGCCATGCAGGTAGAAGATGTCAATGGAACTTCAGCAACGGCATCATTTGAAATAACAGCACCAAAACCACTTGAAATAATCGCTTCAAATATCTCTCCAGCCTACTCGGGGGATGATGATGGGAGTGTGACGCTGACGATTTCAGGTGGCACAGGAAAATATACATTAGAAGGTGGTACATGGCCGGCCGGTGCGGTTACCAATAAATTTGATCTATTAAAACCCGGTGAATATATCTATACCATTAAAGATGAAGCTGGTTGTTCTGCGCAAACAAAGGTGACCATTACAGAAGATATTCTTCCATTGTCTGTTGCGATCAATCAAACAGAAAAAATACTTTGTGCCGGTACTGGAACAGCTTCACTGGAGGCGGTACCAAAAGGAGGCAAGGGACCTTTTACTTATGCATGGAGTAATGCAAAATCAGGAGCATCGCTTTCCAATCTATCTGACGGGAATTTCAAAGTTACGGTGACTGACATCACTGGTCAGAAGGCCGAGGCTGCCTTTGAAATTCAAGCGCCTGAGAAACTAATAGTGGATGCTGAAAATCTGCGCTCTGCTACAAATGATCGCATCAAAGATGGCAAAGGTCAGGTTGAGATCAAAGGCGGTCAGGCGCCATTCAGTTATCTGTGGAGTTCGGGAGAGACTACTGCACAAGCCAGCCAACTTTCGCTGGGGAGTGGCACTATTGTGATCACGGATGCTAATGGATGTAGTGCTTCTGCACAATTTGAAATAAAAGAAAAAGTGTTACCTGAATTGACGGCTGCTCGACTTTCTTCCGGCGAACCTATTCGCATGGAAAAGATCCAATTTGATGCGGATAGTATTGTGATACGGGAAGATGCGAAGTCTTCGATTGATGAGTTATATGAATTTCTCTATGACAACCCGACGATTATCATAGAGGTATCCGGTCATACGAATGGTCTTCCGGCGGATGAATATTGTGATCGTATAAGTACTGCGCGTGCTAAATCTGTAAAGGACTATTTGGTCAACAAGGGGATAGCGGAACGTCGTGTCATTTCTGTGGGTCATGGTAAGCGAAAACCCATTGCGACCAATCAAACTGCTGAGGGTAGGAAGCGGAATCAGCGTGTGGAGATACGGTTGATCAAGATTGAGGAGTAGGACAAAAATTCAGCAGGAGTTTAAATGTTTAAGGTTTAGGAGGTTATCTCGCAGGCCATTACATAGAATTGTTTTTTAGCATTATTGATTTATATTTGTGCCCTTCAGGGCCCATAGCTCTTCCGTACCGATGGATCGGTAGTCGGAAGTTTAGAGCCGCCTGACTCTCCCGCTCAGCGGGACAGGTGGGATTTGAAAGATTAAAATACTTTTGGGCCCATAGCTCTTCCGATGGGTCGGAAGGTTAGAGCACCTGACTCTCCCGTACCGATGGATCGGTATCGGGACAGGTGGGATTTTAAAGATTAACTTAATCGTGGTTCTACAAATAGGACCCATTTCT
>JBBKXT010000100.1:0-6742 GCA_037969625.1 Saprospiraceae bacterium | reverse complement strand
CCGCAGGAATTGATTGATCTCATACGACATGAGCGAATGGTAGAACTTGGTTTTGAAATGCATCGCTTCTTTGATCTGGTCAGATGGGGCATCGCGGCAGATGTCGTTGATGATTTTGTCACCGGTAAAAATGAAGTGTTTCCGATACCCCAAACTGAACTTGATTTAAATCCTAACCTTTCTCAAAACGAAGGCTATTAAACATCACCTATGACTTACTTGATCTATCGTTTTTTTTCAATTTTTATGATGTGCTTCCTCGCATGCCAAATCACCGCGCAGGTATCACAAATAGAAATAGGACGGGTAGAACTGATGCCTAATGAGCCATCCCCTTTTTTCATGCGTGACTGGAATGCGGTAGCAATGGCCTACGATTCCTTTGTTTATGACGAACAAAAAACAGGCGAGCACCTTCCATTAGTTTTTGTTCGACCTCAAGGGGTTAATTATCCTGGTCAGGCTTCATTCGGATTGGATACCTATGTAGGCACTTTCAATAGCAACAATGGAGAAGGTATCAATGTACTTCCATCGCTTGTCAGTGCAACACTCGCAGGCATTGACAAAACCAATCAATTTGGCAGAAACTGGGTAATGATGAGTCAGGATTATTTCAACAAAGCAAACGGTGAAAATTTATATCTCAACAATATCGGTGGCCATAGTGGAAATGACTGGTGGTATGATATGATGCCCAATATATATTTCTACCAACTTTATGATCTGTATGGAAATATTGGTGATGCAGAAAATCAATTTCATCTTGTCGCCAATCGAATGGATGGTGCTGTACAGGCAATGGGTGGTAGTGCGACACCATGGACACGTGCCTTCATGGATTATCGTGCATGGGATTTTCTCAACAGTCAACCCAATGCGGATGGTGTACATGAACCGGAAGCTGCCGGGGCTTATGCATGGCTTTTATATCATGCCTATAAAGAAACCGGTAACAAAGATTATCTCCGGAGTGCAGAATGGAGCATGGAATATCTCATCAATTTAGGCAGCAATCCTTCATACGAATTGCAACTACCCTACGGAGCATATGCAGCGGCTAGGATGAATGCGGAGATTGGAACAGAATACAATATTGAAAAGCTTCTCTATTGGATTTTCAACCGGGGACCACTCAGAGGATGGGGCACGATCGTTGGTACCTGGAATACTGTTGATGTATCAGGTCTTGTTGGAGAGGCGAATGATGGTGGCAACGACTATGCCTTTCAATTGAATGGCGTTCAGCAAGCAGGTGCGTTGGTGCCTTTAGTGCGATATGACAAACAATTTGCGAGAACTGTCGGAAAGTGGATGCTTAATGTGGCGAATGCGACAAGGCTGATGTATCCCGGATTTTTACCCAGTCATCTTCAGGATGCGGATGCATGGTCTGATGTGAATGATCCTGATGCTGTCATGGGTTATGAAGCCCTCCGCGAACAATGGCAGGGCATGCGTCCCTTTGCAACAGGTGATGCCCATAAAGGTGGTTGGGCCGCCACTAATCTTTCCTTGTATAGCACATCTTCTATCGGTTACATGGGTGCGCTAATTGAAAAAACAAATGACGAAAAAATTCTAAAACTTGATTTATTGAAGACTGATTTTTTTAAAGAAGAAGCTTATCCATCCTATCTATTATTCAATCCGTATACCGTTACAAAATCTGTGATGATTGATGCCGGTCCTGAAGCAAAAGATATTTATGATGTTCTATCCGAAACTTTTCTTGTTCAAAATGTAACCGGTGAAATCAGTATTGACATCTCTGCGGATCAGGCAGTATCCATCGTATTAGCGCCTGCCGGTGGAACGATCACCTATGACAAAAATAAAATGTTGATCAATGAGGTGATTGTTGACTATCAGCAATCCACCGTTCCATACAATGGCCAGCCAAGAATTCAGGCTTTCGCCACACAAAATTATACCCTTGAAAAAAACAGTACCATCACATTGTATGGAAAAGGGATCGATCAGGAAACAAAAGACTTGATTTATACTTTCGTACTGCCGGAAGGCAATGTGTCCGGCCTTGCAAAAACAACGGAATGGACTGCACCCGATGAAGAAGGAACGATTGAACTTAAACTGATCATAGAAGATGAAGCACAGCAAACTGATACGGCAGTGATCTATATAGAAGTCGTCAGTGAAGTAAATGTTGCCCCTGAAATCTTACAATTGACCGCCGACAAGAAATATACCTCTCCTGGTGGAACCATCGCTTTACAGGCTGTAGTCACCGATTTGAACAATGATGTAATCAGCTATACATGGTCAGCTCCTGATGGTAATATCATTGGAGATGATGACTTTGCTGATTGGCTGGCGCCACCGGAAGAAGGAATTTATACCGTCACGCTGATGGTATCAGACGGACGAGGCGGGACAGCTACTGCCAGTATAAAACTACTTGTACAGGATCCTAACCTTCATATTGATGGCGACCTGATCGCATGGTATCCTTTTCAGGGCAATGCACAGGATATCAGTGGCAATGAACTACATGGTTTGGTATTCGGAGCTAAGCTGACAGAAGATTCGCTTGGCAATTCGTCCTCTGCTTATTTCTTTGATGGTGTCAATGATCACATCCGTGTCACCAATCAACCCATCCTAAATTTTCATCAAGGCGTAACGGTTACTTGTTTTGCAAAACCGGGGACGATTGGGGATAAAGAGCGATTTATACTCTCTCATGGGAGTTGGCAAAACCGATGGAAATTATCTATCACCCCGGATCTTAAAGTACGCTGGACGTTAAAAAACACTTCTGGCCAGGTAAGAGATCTTGATTCAGAGACCATCCTTGATCCCAATGCTAAAACCTATCACATCGCTGCTTCGTATGATGGTCAATTTATGACCCTGTATATCAATGGACAGCTTGAAAGTTTTGTCGCGTTCAATGGAGAAATCAATAGCAGTCCAATTGACCTTGAGTTGGGACAGATTCTTCCTGATGACCCGATGTATAATTATAGCGGAATCCTTGATGAAGTTAAAATCTTTGATTATGCTTTACTACCTGATTCTGTTGCTTCAGAAAGTGGAATGATCATGACAGGGATTTTAAATCCTAAAGACCATGTCCTTGTCCCGTTGCAATTATATCCTAATCCTGCTCAAGCGTATGTGATGATCGATATTTCCGAATTGACTGGCTATGCACGTTCCGAAAGTTTTACAGGATCAATCATTGATCGTAAAGGACAAATCTTACTAAAGGAATCATTTGCAGCCTTTACCACGAAGAAGTTTGAAGTTAGACAATTGAGTAACGGATTTTATATCCTTCAAATCAGGCAAGGAAGCAATGTATGGGCCGGATCATTTATCATAGAAAAACAATTTTAACAATATTCATAACAATAAAATCAATCGAATAATGAAAAAAATGTACTTAAGGTTGTTGCCTGTATGTCTGCTGTTGTTTACAACGTCAGTCATACATACGCAACAAGTCGTAGCAAACTACGATTTCAATGGAAACGCAAAAGACGTTTCCGCTAATGCAAACCATGCAACAATACATGGAGCATCGCTTACGCAGGATCGTTTTGGGCAGGCCAATCAGGCTTTCCTATTCAGCGGATCCAAAAGCTACCTCGAAGCAGACAATTTAGCTCAACTCCAGTCACCGACCATTAGTGTCAGTTTCTGGATCAGGGCTGATGAAATTCCTGCACAAGGTGAGGTTTACATCCTTTCCAATGGTGGATGGCAGGATCGATGGAAAATATCGCTCCCCGCTCACGGCAAGCCGATTTGGACAACGCATGCCACCTCTTGTTGCTCTGACTTGGATATTGGTGATGCTAATGCACTTGTGGTAGGAGAATGGACACATGTGGTCATGATTCATGATGGTACAAAGGATAAGATCTATGCCAATGGTGTACTCGCCAATGAAAAAGATGCTCCCGGCGATTTGAATACCACGACACAACCGCTTGGTATCGGATATGATCCCATCGGCAACGACTTTTATTTTAAAGGAGCGATCGATGAGGTGACCATATATGATGGAGCATTGAGTGATGTAGATGTTGCCGATTTATATGCAGTGCAATCAACACCTCCTGTCGTTATGGATGAACAAGTGGCTGCTTATGGATTTGCCGGAAATTTTCTGGATGAATCTTCATATGCCAATCATGCAAACGGAAAGGATGCAGCTTTTGTCACTGATCGATTTGGATTTGGCAGACAAGGCGTCCGTTTCGATGGCGTTGGTGCCGGTGTTACAGCCTCAAATTCTTCACACCTTAATTCCGCAACTACTACCGTCACCTTTTGGGTAAACCCTGCTGCTTTACCGGCTTCAGGTGAAGCTTACCTTGGCTCTTTTGGTGGTTGGCAGGAACGATGGAAGATTTCTCTACCATCACATGGCAAAATGGTCTGGACTACGCACGCTACATCTTGCTGCTCTGATTTGGATGCCGGCGATGGCAATGAACTGGTACCAGGTGAGTGGATGCATGCTGCTTTTGTACATGATGGAACCATGGACAAAATTTTCATCAATGGTGTGCTCGCAAACGAAAAAGCATCTGCAGGTGATCTGAATTCAACGACCCATCCTTTGGGTATCGGATATGATCCGATTGATGTCGCCAATTATTTTAATGGTTCGATGGATGAATTCCAAATCTACAACTATGCGCTATCGGATGTCGAAATTGCCGATTTATATAATGAACAAAATACCGCTGTGATCGATCCGGATCCATTGGTACTCAACGTACCTTTTGCCGGTGACATGAATGATGCTAGTCAATTTAAAAACAATGCTTCATCAGACAATGCATCATTGACTTACGACCGTTTTGGTTATCCAAATAATGCTGTCTCTATCAATCCAACGGAAGAAACAGCTATCGTTGTTCCAAATTCTACACAATACAATTCAGACTGGACGACTGCCAGTTTCTGGGTAAAGATGAATGAACTACCTGCTACCGGCGAGGTGTTTCTGATGTCTTTTGGTGGATGGCAAGAACGTTGGAAGATGTCACTACCCTCTCATGGCAAAGTAGTTTTCACAACGTATGCAACCACTTGCTGTTCAGATATGGATGCAGGCGATGGCAATGAATTAGTCGTGGGTGAGTGGACACATGTCGTAGCCGTACACGGTCCTGCACAAGATAAAATATTTATAAATGGCGCATTGGCAGCATCCAAGGATGTTGGTGGTGCACTCCATCATACAACACATCCTCTTGGCATCGGATTCGATCCAATTGATATGGGAAGTTTTATCAACGGCGATATTGATGAAGTCCGCATTTATACAAACCCACTGACTGATCAGGAAGTGGCTGATTTATATGCTGAGCAAAGCGTAGCTCCAGTATTCGCAGGTGATATTGTTGCTGATTATGCCTTGAATGCAAATGCTAAAGATGATTCTCCATATCGCAACTCCGGAAATGTTTCTGGTGCGATAGCTTCAACTGATCGTTTTGGAAGAGGAAATCATAGTATGAACTTTAATGGCATTGGAGGCGTCACCGCTGATAATTCTCCTCAATTGAATTCAGCAGCCACCAGTGTAAGTTTCTGGATAAATCCAAACACACTTCCAGCTAGTGGTGAAGCGTATCTGCTTTCTTATGGCGGATGGCAGGAGCGTTGGAAAATTTCTTTGCCTAGTCACGGCAAAGCAGTTTGGACAACGCATGCCACTTCATGCTGTTCTGACCTCGATGCAGGTGATGGGAATGAACTTGTCCCAGGCACATGGACACATATGGTCATGGTACATGATGGCACGAAAGATTATATCTACGTCAATGGCATACTCGCCAATGAAAAAGATGCTCCAGGCGATTTGAATATGACAGTACATCCACTGGGCATTGGTTATGATCCGATTGATGTAGCCAATTATTTTGATGGGTTAATGGATGATGTCCAGATTTATCAGACCGCCTTATCCGGAACTGAAGTAGCTGATTTATATGCAGCACAATCTGCAGATCCGGGTGATCCTGATGTTACAGCTCCTGACGCTCCTTTAGGCCTTGCGGGAGCCGTAAGTTTTACAACCGTCACTTTAACTTGGCAACCATCCGTAGATGGTGAATCAGGCATAGCTGGTTATAATGTTTTTCAGGATGGAAGTTTGATCGGTACCACTGAAGAAACAACGGCTGTCATTGCAGGCCTTACGCCTTTGACTTCGTATGAGTTTGGTGTTTCTGCAGTTGATTTTGCAGGTAATGAATCGCTAGCCTCTTTCATCACAGTGGTTTCCGGAATGGATGAAACACCGGATATCACACCTCCATCCATACCTACTAATCTTGCTGTATCTGCAGGAGCAAATTCGGTTGTATTCTCATGGGATGCTTCTACGGATGATACCGCGGTGAGAGGTTATGTAACCTTTGTTGATGGTGAGTATGTTGACACCTTGAATGCAGGAACTATCTCCATTTTCATCGGTGGTCTCGATCCTTCGACACTTTATACGTTTGAAGTATATGCATTTGACTTCGCAGGTAATGATTCAGAAATAGCTTTTATCACTGAATCCACTACAGAGCCTGTTGAAACAGCTGAGCCGGGTCTTGTAGCGCATTATCCATTTGAAGGTGATGCTAACGATGCAACTCCGTACAACAATCATGGCGCCATCGGTGGTAATCCTGTTTTTGAAAATGTAACCAATCGTCCGAATGCAGCAGGTATGTCCATTGTTTTTGATGGCGATGGTGATTCCGTT
>JBBKXT010000099.1:0-4335 GCA_037969625.1 Saprospiraceae bacterium | reverse complement strand
AACCATGGAAAAATAATGAGTACCATCCAAAATAGGAGTAGGGAACCATAAATCCATTTCCGCCTTTTACTGGCTACTACAAAAAACTGAAATACAAAAAGCAAAGTGATCAGGCCTATGTAAAAACCCGGTGCTTCCAGGTAATTTCGCCAGCCTTCATAATCTGTTCCTCCTCCGAGCATATTATTTGAAAAAGTTCGCATAATAGCTGTGACATTATGCTCAAGATTTGACATCTTAAACATTGGTTGATCAGATAACTTATCTTGATAAGATACATTTCCTGAAACTCTCGGGCTGTAGGCAAATCGATGCCATTGCCCACCAATAAATGGTGATGCGATAAGTATGGCGACAACACCACCAATAATCATTCGCTTATAACTATGAAGAATTGGTTTCCAAACAGCCCCATACAAATCAAGCATTCTCACTAATCCATAAATGGACATAAACAGAATGAGGAAGAAACCTCTGGGCCCTAAAATAAATAAGAATGGAATAGGAAATACCCACCATATTTTGCGCCTGACCAACAGTTCAAATCCATAGAAGGAACAGGTCATCCAGAATATGACAGCTGAGTGCCCATACCATGAATTACCTAGTACTGCATAACCGCCAAAGGTGTAAATCAATGCGCCAATCAGGCAAACCAAAGGCTCAAATTTTGCTTCAGCCAAAAACTTATAAAATACTAATCCGGTGCCTATTAAGATGCCTGCCTGAACCCAGGCAATGGCATACGCGATGGTGACCGGATCCATCGGCAGATAAATCCAATTAAAAGGACTCAAAAGAAAGCCGGGGTAAAAATTTGTTCCTAATCCTTTGTAGAAGGACCAGCCAGGCATGCCAACTTCCTGAAAATACCGGGCATTATGTGCCAGATTAGGAAAAAAGACGGTAAGGGTATCCGAACCAACATCATTAAATATATACAGGTTCGCTCCGAAGAGATAGGATGACAATAAAATCCCTGTCAGTATCACGGCAATACCTCCAAATAATAAAAAAGTCTTCGAGGCATCTAATGGCCAGGATGCCAATTCGATCTTTAGCTTTTTTTTGGAACCTTTACCTATTATCTTTTTTTCTTTTGCCATTAGTGCTCTTTCTATTGATCCGGAGGGACCATGGTCTCATCAAAATAAAATAATTCTACACCCAGATCGTCAATATTCCCATTGTGATATGGTTTGAATCTTTTGTATATGAATCGGCGGATATCCATACTCAGATGATGTGATTTATGAAGTTCCCACATCACCCAACCATGTCCTCGGCTTCTCACTTCCGATTTAAATTGTTTCAAAGTATACCCTTCTCGCTTTGGTATTTTTATATAATTGTCCCCTGCCAATGCGACCGGGTCTAAATAATAAGTTTTTACATTCTGTACGATCAAAGCATCCCCGGGCTTAAAATTAGATGTTAATGTAGCATAAACCTGAGAATATCTTGGTGACCATGGATGTCGCTCATAAATACGCTTATAGTCATTCTTCAAATGTAAGGTTGAAATTAAGCATAAACCAACGATGCCCCAGGGGTAAATTTTAGAAGAGAATACGCGCGTAACATAATATAAAACGATCAACAAAGAACACACTACAAAAGGCACTATATGCGCGACATACCGGTAATCTCGGCCTCTGTCTGCAATCAAATAAACCATGAGGACCGTCGCCGAAATGACAAACAAGTAATTGAGGACTAGCAAGGATTTCAAACGATTGGATACTTTTGCAAACAGCAACCCAAGTCCTGCCACCAGAAACATCACCGTAGCATTCCGTGGCAATCCATTATCAAAGATGTATTCATAATACGCAAGCAGTGGATTGTGGGGTGTGCTTATTCGTTCCGCTACTGTTCTGAACATTTTAAGTGCTTCCAATTCCAGGACAAAAGCCAGGAAAAGCAAAACAAGCACACCTGCTAAAACTACCCACAACAAGCGCATTTGTTGTTTTGTCCTGTGAACACCCACCTGATAGAGCAAATAAGATCCAAAAACAGGAAGGAGGATAATGGATAATTTGTGGATATGTACTAAAAGCAAAAGAATACACAACGAAAGGAGCACCATGCCCCATTTTTTGATTTGACCCTTATGGCGATCCGTATCAATCTCCGGTTGCTGAAAAATTTCGATTGTTCTAAATATAATGTAGGTGCCGGCTAAAAAAAGTGGAATCAACAACGCATACATGCGCATGTATCGAAACAAAAGTAAAAAGCGATCATTCATAAGACAGATGATCGGCAGCAGTATGGCTAGCCAAGCTAATCCATACCATCGGGCATAAACAAATAAGCATATTAAAGTAAAAAAGACTCCAAAAACGGCAGATGGAAAACGCCCTATGAATTCCGATACCCCAAACATTTCAAAAAATCCTGCAATGATGAGGGTATGAAATCGTGCTCTTGAATATCCCTCTTTAAAGTAAGACCAGCCTTGCTCCGTGACTCCGATGGCTGCATTAATCACAAGATTCTCATCTTCCCATATATCAAAATAGCCCAGCCGATAAAATACCAAAAAGGCTGTGACACCCAGAGCAACGATAGCCCCCACTTTTGTAATAGGATTTCTATACAACTCGGATAGTGGGTAAGCCTTAGGATTGGTCACCTCGTCTGTCGAATTGGCTTGATATTTCAAAATAAAAAACCAGATAATCGCTATAGGAAACGTCAGGGTATTCGCCAGAAACATGGCCACCGGATGATGATCCACCCAGCCATAAGCCAGCAAGACATTGATTAAAATATGTACTAATGCAAGCCCTACCGCAAATCCGGCAATTCGAAAAGCGTTTTTTCTAAAAAAGGAGGTAGCACCAAAAACACCAAGTCCTGCTGAGAGCACAGTCATCATTGTAATCCACCCGGCAGATAATTCAGGATCAAAGGTCAAAAATGACCTTTGATAATAAAAGGTGACACCACCCAAAAGCCCAAATACGATTAAACTAAAGTTTTTTAGTATTGGTGAACCCGCTTTTGAATTAGAGTCCTTCTTTTGGCTCCCCTTTGATCTCTTGTTCTTCTTTTTACTTGATGACACAGGGCAAAAATAATAAATCCTATTAACTGGGGCTAATCCATACGCGTATCCAAGTGTAAAATAAACTTTAATCTATACCGCCGATGTTGAAGGAATCTATTAGGCCCATACTATACCCTAAGCAATGCCATTCATTAGTTAGAAATCCCATTTGATTAATTCCACAATCTAAATCCCAAACTCTTACAACTGCTGACGACAGCGACAGCAAAAATTAGCCAGCAAAAAAATTACCGGTTCGGACTATGCCATTCGAGTTAGCTACTCAAGCCAATGAGACAAATCTCTTCCAGTCATCTTCTCTAGATTCAACACATCCTCTCTAAATTGATCCACAAGCCAATCTTTATCCGCATCACCTACTTTACTGTAAGTGATTTTGCTGGAATTCAAGCGGGCAATTAATTTATTGACCTTCATTTTTTTAAGCCACCGCAACAAAGAAGAAAAACCTAAAGTGGTCATTTTACGTTCGACGACAGCTACCAACTCTCTTAGCCATTTAACTCTTGTTTTCTTCGCTGCATTTGATTTTTCATGTAGTGTGACAGGCACAAACGAAGGATCAACTTCCAAAAAAGAATATACACCGCTTAATACTTGTTCAGGATTTTCAATAATGTCCTCAAACCAAACCAGATGAAGTTGACTTGAAGGAAAATGCTTCAGGAAACGTTGAATGCCACTGTAATAAAGCCCATTCAACACATACTCAGGCTCTTCCCGTAAAGCACTTGAAATATCCCGTTTTTCACTTTTGATGTAATCCCGTTCGAAATAATAATGCGAGGTGGCGCGCTGAACCGGCGCGCGTAAGCAAACGATCAACTTAACCTCCGGAAAAAGGTTTTTTATTCGTTCCGGAACCAAGGGATCAATGAAATACTTAGGTGTAATTTCTCCTTTTATCTGACCCTCCTTGCAATGCTGAAAAAACTGTTTGTACCAGGCTAACCCCTTACCAAAGTTATTACTATGTATACCGCTTGTCAACTGTTGCACTTCATGAAAAAAATGAACTTCTCTTGGCTCCGCCATACAGACCATCGGATGAGCATCCAACATTTTGCTAAGCCACTTAGTCCCTGCCTTACTGGAGCCAATGCCAATAAAGTCTACTCTAAAATCACTCATAATCTATTGGTATTGTTCGACATAATGCACTTCGTAAGTTTATTTGTGAGATTGATCAAAGGCTTCCAAAAAAGCTTCTTCATGAGCATCAATGGCCGTATTTAATTCATAGTTGGCATACACGT
>JBBKXT010000098.1:0-4197 GCA_037969625.1 Saprospiraceae bacterium | reverse complement strand
TCTAATTTATTATAAACGATAAACTTGCACCGATAAGCTCTGAGCCAATGAAGGGACTTGAACCCTTGACCCCTTCCTTACCATGGAAGTGCTCTACCACTGAGCTACATCGGCTGATCGCACAACCTTTGTTGTGATCTGAGAGAGCGGGCGATGAGACTCGAACTCACGACCCTCAGCTTGGAAGGCTGATGCTCTACCAACTGAGCTACACCCGCACATCATTTTTCAATTTTCAACCTCCAAACCCAATTAGTTAGAGGAAATTCCAGTTTTATCTTTCAAATGCTTGAAAATTCAAACATTTTCAAAAGTGGGGGTGATAGGAATCGAACCTATTCAGTCTGAGACACCAGATTTACAGTCTGGCCCGGCTCTCCAACTCCGGCGCGCCCCCTCACTATCTTGTGTCCGATGACTTGACCGATGGTTGAGCCAGTAGAGGGACTCGAACCCCCGACCAGCTGATTACAAATCAGCTGCTCTACCAACTGAGCTACACTGGCTTATGAAATAGTCACATCGCGCTATCTGGAATATCCAAAAAGCGTCAATGAACTTAAAGCTTCGACGATAAATTGAACCCAAAACCAATCAAGTTGTCTCAAAAACACATTCACTTTTCAAACTGGATATTTTATTCAAATTGAATCAAGCTATAACACACCATGTTACAGCACTGTTTATCAATGAATTATATATACTTTTCCAGGGCTTTCCCCGAAAGCGAATGCAAAGATAGAATTATTCTAAGATTTTAATATGATTGATTGATACTATTTTTTAAGAAGTCGACGACTTCCTGGCTTGAGATTTGTCTTGAACCTTTTCTTTATGTTTATTCAATTGCCTTTTCATGTTGTCCACCGCAGCATCTGCCGCAGCTTCAAAAGTCTTGCTGCTTTCGGTCGCCACTAAGGTATCTCCCGGTACCAGCAACTTCAATTCCACTATTTTATCTCTCACTTGTCCGGTATTCTCCAGTTTAAGAAAAACCTGACCATCAATGATTCTATCAAAAAATTGATTAAGTTTTGAAGCCTTTCGCTCGATATAATCAACTAATTTCTGATCTGCATTGAAATGTACTGCTGTGAAGTTAAGTTTCATATTGAATTAATATTATATATGTTATAAATTATTTCGATTCCTTGTATCTGACTTTTCATTACTTATTTAAGATGTGAAGATGTTGGATGTGCTTGCTTATAGATGTCCTTTAAGCGGGCGATGGAGTTGTGGGTATATATCTGGGTAGCCGCTAAGCTGGAGTGACCCAGAAGCTCTTTAACGGCATTCAACTCAGCCCCATGATCCATCAGGTGGGTGGCCATACTATGCCTCAACGTGTGAGGGCTTCGCTTATCAGCTGTCGTTACCATACTCAGCATTTCTACTACTCTATTGTAAACAAACTTTGGGTAACAAGGTTTTCCGTTGTCTGTCAATACCACATGTTCAAACATCGTCCATTCTTCTTCCAATTTATGACATTCTTTTAACTTTGCCAAAAGACGGATGACTTCCTTGCTCACTGGCACCTGTCGATATTTTGCTCCTTTCCCTAAAACGCGAATAGAACCTCGGAAAACATCCACATCCCCCCATTTCAAATCAATCAATTCTCCCCGCCTCAAACCGGAACCATAGAGCAACGCTAAAATCGCCTTATCTCTAACGATACCATAATCCACCGTGTCATCTATAGTAAACGAATTCCATAATTGCTGAATTGCCTCTTCTGGAATTGATTTGGGCAACCTTTCGGGCAACTTAGGCAGATGAACCTTCTGCATCGGATTGTGGCTCATCATCTCACTTCGCTGCATCCACTTAAATAGATGGGAAAGTGATGACAACTTACGCCGAATGGACACGGTACCCAACTTCATCCCAAGCAAAGAAACTACCCAGCTTCTGACGTGCTGGTGAGTCACTGTGTTCGGGTGGATGCCATCGTATTGCTCATCGCAAAAAGCATCAAACTGACGTAAATCACTTAGATAGTTGCTGATGGTATGGCTTGAATACCTCCTTTCTGATTTAAGGTAGGCTTCAAAGCGTTTTAGAATAGTCTCTTGACTCATTGCACTAATTGGTGGTGTTCCAGTAATTCTATCTAGAAATGTACCAACTTTTCAGCCTCTTGTCAAGTACTATTTTTCAAATCCAATAAATAACTTGCTAATCGACTGGATTTAAAACGAAAAAAGGCCATCCGCCTGAGGGTGGATGACCTTTTTTTATTTCAAAGACAATTTAAGTCTTAGTGCTCGTCTTCAAGAAATCCTGTGCGACGATATCCTGCTACCTGATATATGGTACCCGGATCATCTTCGAACTCAATTTCAAAGTAGATACTATCTGTTACATTTCCACCTGAAGAAATAGCTGCACCAGGTAATACTTTACCATTCGTGATATCTACCAGGATTTCATACCCTACCACCAAGCTCGTCATATCTGCTCCAGCGAAAGTTCGTGCATCCAGATTCAATGGACACTTCACTTTGTAGCTCCAGGTATGATCATGGTCGGTAACTAAAAATTCAGTGGCCACATTGGCAGCTGTATTGGCGGTTGTGATTTGTTGGTAACCTAGGCCATAGACATCGTCTCCATCAATTGTAAACGTTGTCCACCACTCTCCGGCAACGGCTTGCGTGGCCGTGCCTCCTACATCCGGATCATCTCCTAAGTCACAAGACATGAGACCAAGAAACAAGAATGCGGAAAATATTAATAATCTATTTTTCATATTTCTATTTTTTATTTTGATTAAAGGGCCACCTGTGTCATCGTGCCCTCAAAGATGAAGTCTCCATTTCTCCAATCACTAGTACCGACAACAACTCTCGTGACGGGATCGACTGTCAAGCTTGTAAGCTGACATGGACCACCGAAAGTTTTAACTTCCACCGGAGGACCAAAAGTGAATGAATTTGATGGAATATCAACAGCAGTAATCGTTGCACCAGGTGAAGCATAATTGCGCCCTATGGCTCTGCCTAATTCATACCAACCAAAATCTGCATTTGAGATTTCATAAACATCAGTACCAATTTTGCGAATTAAGATATACTTCATGTTCTGATACTGAGCAGAAGTGACATTGTTTCTACTTACGTTACAAACGTAAAGACCTTCAATACTAGTCACTAAATCTCCAGTACATGCAATCCAAAACTCTCTTACTGTAGAACCAGGAAATCCATCTGCATTGATTGCAGTTGTTGTTTCAATGTAATAATCTGCTTTCGTGATATCTACAGCAGGTACAGGGCCAAGGATGCCCAATACAGATGTAGTTACAGGCAGGTCAATCCCATTTTCACTAGCTGTAACCGGCGATATCTCAAAATCTGAGTTACATGGTGCTAGATTAAAATCAGATCCCTCATATACAAAGGTTGGGAAATAGGTAATTCTGGAAACGTCTGATTGTTCAGGCGTATTCTCACAGCTTGCAAACGTTACCATAAGGCTCAGGAAGAAAGCTGTTTTGATATAATTTATATAATTTTTCATATTCAAATAAATTTAAAGATGTGATTATTGAGCCCACCAAACAGGAACAGTAATAGACACTTCTGCCGGAATGTTGATGTTTGTGTTTCTTTCACTTTGCGGGAAAATCAAACGCTTAGGAAACAGATTATTGTCTGTCATTCCTGCTACAGAATAAGTAAATGTACCAGGGATTACATTTGTATCAAAGGCAGGAAACGCTGAAATTGCAGGAATTCCTGTACGGTTTTGATCCCAAAATGACTCATAACCTCTGTAAACCATAGATGCCCACTTTTGCATCAGGATTGCTTCAAGGTTTTCAGCCATTGTTCCATTTGGATAAGCATACTCTCCTCCTGCAGCAACAAGCGCACTACAGTTAGTACCAACGCGTGCACAAGCTGCATCAACAGCTGCTGTATAGAATCCAGCTGCTTCACCTGCGCTACCATAACGGGCATTTGCTTCCGCCAACATAAACATCACCTCATCTCTTGAAAATAGATAAACAGGTTGTGTTGCTGATAACTTAGCGACATCTACTTGGTCTGGAGTAACTTGAGTATTGGTTGCCTCAAACCAGCCTTGCCATAAACCATAGTGTCCTGCATTACCAGGTGTAAAATAAGCATCAAGTCTTGGGTCCGTATGCTCCTCTAACCAGGAGATCAGTGTACGGCTACCACG
>JBBKXT010000097.1:0-31731 GCA_037969625.1 Saprospiraceae bacterium | reverse complement strand
GAAAACAACACATCTCCTATTCAAAATGGCCTTGATGAAATCCATACGTTTATATTTCCCATTGATTTTATTCGTTCTTATGATATATTCCGGTTGTAAATCAGAAAACACCACCGGTGATGTAATGGACACATTTAATTTGTACTACGAAGCTGAGAATAAGCACAGTGAATCGAAATGGGATTATATCAGTGATACATTAAAAGTGTGGTACGCCAAGGATGATCCCACCCCTGACCTAAAATACAAAGGACTACCAAATGATGCTTGGGAGGATTGGGATAGGGCTATGAATTCCATATCATACTATGATACCATTTGGTATAATGAAGAACTTCATGCTATTCAAGGTTATTTCAATGAGAATAATGATTTTTATGTATTACTTGGTGCAGCACCGAATAAAACACACCGAACCTACTCTTTCAATTCGAGAAATAAACTAACCGATATCCGTTATGAAAGAATATCGGCAGAAAATACACTCAGCAATTATCATATGGATCCTGTCTATCAATGGGCCTTAATAAATGAACCACAGGAGATCGCTGAAATTTTCCCGGGCACTAAATTAGCTCCTTCCACGGAAAATGCCTTTCGATGGAAGGAGCTCATCATCCGATACCGTACACAAAAAAACCAAGGGAAGTAATAATCAAATCGATGAATACCCTAAAACTGAATACACATCCGGAAGCTAAAATAAAGTTCAATACTTATCCGAAGCAAGTGAAAGATAAAATGAGTAATCTTCGCAGATTGATTTTGGAAGCTGCTGAAGAATCCCAACATGTCCAGGATATTGAAGAGACATTGAAGTGGAATGAACCAAGTTATATCGCCAAAAAAGGAAGTACGATTCGAATCGATTGGAAAGAAAAGAATCCGGATCAATATGCGATTTACTTTAAGTGTACAAGCAAACTAGTGTCCTCATTCAAGGAGGTTTACGGAGACTTGTTTACTTATGAAGGCCATCGAGCAATCATCTTTCAACTGGAAGATAAAATCCCGGAAGCACAATTGAAAAATTGCATATCCGCTGGATTGCGGTATCATCATATTAAACACCTGCCTTTGTTAGGACTAAAAGAAATAGAATGAAAACTATTTAACATTGTACTGAATCAATCGCCAATCAGAATATTTCCATCGTTGCCATAAATCAAAATCGACATTTATGCACCCTAAACACTACATGCTTCTGGCCCTTACCGGATTATTAACCCTAACATCCTGGCAATTTAAAACGATCAACCATATTCATAAGGCATCTTGGCTCATCGGCACCTGGGAGAACAAAACTTCCGATGGCAGTGTGTTTGAAACCTGGTCGAAAGTAAATGCTGATGAGATGTTTGGCCTGAGCTATACGCTCAATGGAACAGACACTGTTGTTTTTGAAAAAATACAAATGATACAAGAGAAGGATAGTCTTTTTTATATTCCAACGGTTAAAAATCAAAACGATGAATTGCCTATACAGTTTGTCATGACCAGAATGACCGAAAAGTCAATGACCTTCGAACATCCATATCATGATTTTCCTCAAATGATCCAATATGTCAATATCAGCAAGGACTCATTGGAAGCCACTATCTCAGGCTTTTCAAATGGTGAGGAGCTTATAATCGTTATTCCGATGAAGCGGATTCTGTAAGATATTGAGCTGCCAGACTTCAGACGTGAGACGCCAGATGCGAGACACGTGGCTCTCTGCTCACTCCTGTATAAAAAAGACCTTAGCCAATGAGGCGAGAGGCAGGAAGCGGGAAGCAGGCCAAAAAAGCCTATTCTGCTAACCCTTCAACCTTACGCATTAAACCTTCAAGAAAAGCAGACTTGAGATTTTTAGACCTTAGACCTTAGACTAATTCACTTCTCACTCCTTATCACTACTTCTTCAGTTTAAAACTTTTTTGACATTATGGCGTTTTGTTTAACTATATTGTAACTTATTTAAACATTAAATGGTGGATCAATTCTCTATATCTCAACTTCAACAGCTGTCCGGTATCAAGGCACACACCATCCGGATATGGGAACAACGCTATAATGCCCTGATACCCAATAGGTCAGAAGGAAATACCCGGTCTTATGACAATGACCAGCTGAAAAGATTGCTGAATATTGTGAGTTTACTGGAGGAAGGGTATAAAATTTCAAATATTGGTGGGATGTCGGATGAGGAGATTCATCAACTGATCGCTCAAAAACTCAAAACCAAAATCAAGGATAACGATAAAAATGAGTCCCTTGTTTCTCAACTCATCATGTCTGCCATGAGCTACGATGAACCTCAATTTGAAACAATTTATAATCAATGTGTTAGTCTTTATGGCTTGAAAAAAACATACATTGATTTTCTTTATCCCTTCTTAAAACGAATGGGACTACTCTGGGGAATCGATTCAATATCTCCGGCACAAGAACATTTTAGTTCCAACCTGATCAGAAAAAAAATATTCTCCTCCATAAATGCACTACCTGAACCACAAAACAAAAGTAAAAAGTGGTTGCTTTTTTTGCCTGAAAATGAGTTCCACGAAATCCCTCTGCTTTTCGCGAACTATCTCCTTCGATTAGACGATCAAAGAGTTATTTATTTGGGTGCTAGCGTCCCAACAGAATCTCTGGCAAATACAAAAGACGAGATCAAACCAACAGATATTCTCTTCTTCTTTATTCAACACATCAATCCTGAGGATGCAAATAATTATATGGAGACTTTACGAAAGACCTTTCCACGAACCAATATTCATGTCTCAGGAAATGAACATCTCCTAGAGGAGGTGCTTCTTCCAAAACAAATTAACTGGATAAAATCACCTACAGAACTCATGACTTCAATAGGTCAGTGAAATTTCTATAATTTAATAACTCTATCAAATAAAAATGTCCAAAATTGTTGTCATCGGATCAGGATTCTCAGGTTTAAGTGCGGCCTGTTACTTATCTGCAGCCGGTCATGAAGTTCATGTTTTCGAAAAGAATGAATCCTTAGGCGGCCGCGCACGACAATTCAAAACAGCGTCGGGGTACGTTTTTGATATGGGACCTAGCTGGTATTGGATGCCGGACGTTTTCGAACGTTTTTTCAACGATTTTGGCCTATCTGTTTCAGAAGCTTATGAACTCAAAATTCTCAATCCCTCTTTTGATGTTGTTTTCAGTGAAGAAGACACAATGCATATTCCTGAAAATTACACAGAACTTCAAAATTTGTTTGAATCTATAGAATCCGGAAGTGCTGCTAGGCTAGATGCGTTCATGGTAGAAGCAAAATACAAGTATGACACCGGCATGTCTGATCTGGTGTACAAACCTGGACTTTCTTTAAGTGAATTTGCTGATATAAATCTCTTAAAAGGCGTATTGCGCCTTCAGGTATTTTCTTCTTTTAGTAAGCATGTCAGAAAATACTTTTCCCACCCAAAACTCATCGCCCTAATGGAGTTCCCGGTGTTGTTTCTGGGAGCGATGCCCCAAGATACACCGGCACTTTACAGCCTAATGAATTATGCGGGTCTTAAACTTGGCACATGGTATCCCATGGGCGGTTTTGGCAAAGTGATCGAAGCCATGGAGTCTGTTGCCAAACGAAATAATACTCAATTCCATTTGAATGCCGAAGTTAAAGCCATCGGAATCGAGAACCAACTGGTGAAGCATATTCTTGTGAATGGCAAGCGTTTCAATTGTGATGCAGTCGTGGCCTCCGGAGACTATCACCATATCGAAAGTAAACTTCTTCCTCCTGAAGCAAGAAATTACACTGAGAAATTTTGGGCAAGTAAAACCTTTGCCCCTTCTTGTCTGATTTACTATCTCGGAGTTAGCAAAACAATTAAAAATCTCAATCACCACACCCTCTTTTTTGACGAAAACCTGGATCAGCACTCCATTGAAATCTATAAGGATCCCAAATGGCCAACAAAGCCCTTGTTTTATGTTTGTTGCCCGTCAAAAACAGACCCAACAGTAGCCCCACAAGGCCACGAAAATTTATTTCTCCTGATGCCATTGGCTCCCGGCCTTGAAGACACACCCACCCTTAGAGCACTTTATTTCAAGGTGATGCTTGAGCGACTGGAACGACAAATAAATGAAACCATATCCACACACATCAATTATCAAAAGAGCTATTGTGTGAATGACTTTATCACAGATTATCATTCCTACAAAGGAAATGCCTATGGATTGGCCAATACCCTATCACAAACGGCTATTCTAAAACCAAGTATCAGAAATAAAAAGGTTAAAAATCTATTCTATGCCGGTCAACTGACTGTACCCGGACCGGGAGTGCCGCCTTCGATTATATCCGGAAAAATAGCTTTTAATCAAATCCAAAAACACTTCAAAAACCTATGAAACCACTCTTTGATACTGTATCCGTTTCATGTAGCAAACTCACAACAAAAGCCTATAGTACAAGCTTTTCGTTGGGCATCTACTTCCTGGGACAGCACATCCGTAATCCAATCTATGCCATTTACGGTTTTGTGCGATTTGCGGATGAAATCGTAGATAGTTTTGAAGGATACGACAAACAATCACTGCTCAGGGAGTTTAAGGAAGAAACGTATAAAGCAATTGATCGCAAGATTTCCCTCAATCCGATTCTCAATGCCTTTCAGGAAGCTGTGCATCAATACGGCATCGAGATTGACCTTATAGAAACCTTTCTCAACAGCATGGAAATGGATTTGAACAAAATAGACTATACGTCTGAAACCTACCAAAAATATATTCTCGGTTCTGCAGAAGTGGTCGGTTTAATGTGTTTACATGTATTCACTAACGGAGATAAGCATATGCATGCATCACTCAAACCAGCGGCTATGAAATTAGGAGCGGCCTTTCAAAAAGTTAATTTTTTACGTGATCTCAAAGCAGACTATCACATTTTAGGGAGAATATATTTCCCGAGTATAGATATTGAAAATTTCACAACGGATGCTAAACGCGAAATTGAAAAGGAAATAGAATCGGATTTTAAAGAAGCCCTCATTGGCATTAAAAGGCTTCCTGCTTCTTCCAGAGGAGGTGTCTATCTGGCCTATGTCTATTATAAATCCTTGTTCAACAAAATAAAAAGCATCTCATCCCAAAAGATACTAACCAAAAGAGTTCGGATCAGCAATGGCGCCAAGATTGGCTTAATGGTGAATAGCATGGTCCAACACAAAATGAATATTCTCTAGTGTAAATAACAAGTAAGATGCACGTATATAAAACGGAACAATTCCTTCCCATCACCCTGGAAAAAGCCTGGTCCTTTTTCTCTTCGCCTGGCAACCTAAAGGTCATCACGCCTCCATCCATGGACTTCACAATCTGTTCCGACCTCGAGGATGAATCTATCTATGAAGGCATGCTGATTGATTATCGTGTCAAACCAATACTTGGCATACCGGTTCGATGGCAAACGAAGATCACTCAGGTCAAAGAAAACCATTCTTTTATGGACAAACAGCTTGTCGGACCCTACAAAGTATGGGAACATACCCATACCTTTACAACCCAAAAGGATGGCATCCTCATGATGGATGTGATCCGTTACAAACTACCCTTTGGTTGGCTCGGGGAGCTATCTGAAAAACTTTTCGTTCGCCGCAAAATCAAGTCGATTTTTGAGTATAGGAAGAATATCCTGAATAAATTATTTAATTGATATGATCACCATTCTAACAAATGCAGCCATTGTCATCATTTCATTTCTAGGGATGGAATTCGTGGCCTGGTTTACGCACAAACACATCATGCATGGACTATTATGGATGCTGCATAAAGATCATCACAAAAAAGAGTCCAAAGGCTTTTTCGAACACAATGATTTTTTCTTTTTAATCTTCGCCATGCCTGGCATTGCCGGTTTGTTTTTTGGCATGGAGCAAGGCTATAATTTCCTATTTTGGATTGGATTGGGCATTACATTTTATGGTTTCTCCTATTTCTTTGTACATGATATTTTCATTCATCAGCGTTTTAAGTTTTTACGAAAAGCAGACAATGCCTATTTCAAAGCCATCAGAAGAGCACACAAGGTACATCACAAGCACTTAGAAAAGCATGATGGGGAGTGCTTTGGCATGTTGTGGGTTCCACGCAAATATTTCAAGGATGCACGGACGAGTCAGGTATCATGAAGTACACCTATTTATGGGTTAATTTCTTAACCATTATTATTCCGTTTATTTTTTCCTTTCATCCCAAACTTAAATTCAACAAGAATTTTAAATGGTTCTTTCCTGCCAATATCATAGTGGGCATCCTGTTTATTGTGTGGGATATGATCTTCACCCGAATGGGCGTTTGGGGCTTCAATCCGGATTATCTCACCGGAATTTATCTCGGCAATCTTCCCGTTGAAGAAGTTTTATTCTTTATCTGCATTCCTTTCTCATGTGTTTTTACGTATCACTGCCTAAATATATTT
Organism: Saprospiraceae bacterium; assembly: GCA_037969625.1. Taxonomy (GTDB): domain Bacteria; phylum Bacteroidota; class Bacteroidia; order Chitinophagales; family Saprospiraceae; genus Opimibacter. Next base: position 25,289 of record JBBKXT010000097.1, on the reverse strand, counting down.
TTCGATATTAAATGGTCCGGGAAAACAGAAAATGTAGTCATCATCGCACTATCAACACTTCTGATAGCCATTGGTATTCTGGCTTATCCCAAAGCGTATACAACAACAACCTTTATCAGTCTTGGGCTTATCCTTCTGTTCTTTAAGTATTTCGGAAAAATAAAATGGTTTCCAAAACTTGCTTCTATATACATAATCTTATTGCTCCCATTTTTTATTGTCAATGGCGTTCTTACCGGTACCGGATTGGAGGAACCAGTTGTCTGGTATAACAATGCCGAAAACCTTTCTATAAGGTTGTTGACTATTCCAATTGAAGATACATTTTATGGTTTTGAGCTTATTTTTCTGAATGTCCTTTTATATGAATTTTTCAAAGATCGATTTTGCACAAAATCAACCTCCCCTAACTAACTTCTAAAACTTAATTTGACGCCATGCGTATTTGGTCTCTTCATCCAAAATATCTTGACGCTAAAGGTTTGGTTGCTCTCTGGAGAGAAACTCTGTTGGCCAAACATGTGCTCGAAGGAAAAACCAAAGGGTATAAAAATCATCCGCAACTAATCCGCTTTAAAAACAGTCCGAATCCTGTTCATGCGATTCATGCCTATCTTTCTTTGGTATATGAGGAAGCCAATTCCAGAGGATACACTTTTGATAAAAGTAAATTCAACCCAACGTTTAAATCCACACCAATATTCGTCACTACTGGTCAAATTAAATACGAATCGGAGCACCTCCTAAACAAACTCAAAATCAGAGATCCTGATAAATTTGAACAAGTAGCACTTGTTAAGCGATTTTCAGTTCATCCGATTTTTAAGCGAAAGAAAGGTGGTGTTGAAGATTGGGAGGTGATTGTAGTATAAGGCCTTGTGCTTTATTGGGTGATTTCGTGATTTCAAGGTTAAAATGTCTCACCTCCCATGTCTCGCATCTGGCATCTCACATCTCACATCTCATTTATTGGAGGTGAGGGTTGGAACGTAGTTCACGTCCGCTAGGCGTGAGTGCGTAAGATTTGTCTAAGGTCTTAGGTCTAAAAAAATCTTTCTCTCCTAGCCCTTAAACACACATTAAACCTTCCACACTAAACCCTCAATGCATCATCTCGTTTTTACTTTATTTTCGCAATAATCCGCACCGGTCCACCACTGCCTCCTTCAATTAACATTGGCAGAGCAATCAAGTAAATTCCTTTTGGAGGCAATTGATCCAGATTGGCTACATTTTCAAAAGCAGGTATGTTTTCTGCCAAAAGAATACGATGTGACATGAAGTCAGTACTCTGACCACAATCAATACTCGCAACATCTACTCCTACAGCCTTTATTTTCCTGTTTTCAACCAACCAGGTGGCGAGATCCGGATGTATCCCCGGAAAATGCAATAAGGGTATAGCGGCTTCTCCCTTCTGATCTGTTCCAAAATACGTAAGTGGATTTGGATAATAGGTTCCATAGCCTGTCCTGAACAATATAATGATATCATCCGGTAAGCGACCATGTGTTTCTTCCCAATCAGTGACATCTGCGACCTTAATCTGATAATCCCGATTTGTCCCCACCCAAAATGAGACGTCGATCACAACAGCATCTCCAATTAATTGATCTAATAACAGTTGATCGACACTGCGCTTACCTTCCGCAAAATGCACCGGTGCATCTAAATGTGTTCCCCCATGTTCGGGCGCAAAAAAGCTATACGAACTATAATAAAACCCTTGATCATTGTGACCTTCAAACAATGTATCAATAGTAAATCCTCTCGGATTGTTAGGCCAGTAAAGGGTCTTCTCCGAAAATGGGTAAGTCAGATCAATCCAAGTGTTTTCTTCATGAATATTTTGTTGAGCCGCAACTTGTATCTGAGACATGATTAAACATCCACTGATCGCGAGTATTAAATACGTTGTTTTCATAAGGCACAATATATCGATTCCATGATGAATCTTCCGGGGATGTGGTGAAATGCCAGGATTTTAGACCTAAGACTTTTAGACCTTGGACCTGAGACAGATTGTTCTGTTTTGATAGATTCTCGACGCGCGATTAACGACATGCGACTCTCTAAGTTCTTAACATAATTTGGCACTACTCATTCACATCTCACCCTGCACAACCTTCCGCCGCAGGCGGATGTACAGGGCAAGCGCTGCGCCCCGATTTGGTCGTGCTCCGTCGCTGACCGCGTCGGCCATTTCCGATGGATCTGAATTGGCAATGGCGTCACACGCCTCAGGTCTAAAAATCTAAAGTCCAAAATCCCCCTTCGGTATTGTTTCCCTCCCTTCGGGTATTTTTTAAACTACACATATCCGTCCTTTGCACTATTAAATTACTAATCAAACTACTAAAAATGAAGATTTTATCTTTTTCTATGAAAACACTGCTCCTGTTGGCTATTCCAGCCTTGTTTTTTGCAAGTTGTAAAGACGATGAGGTGCAACCAGATACCGCGACCATCCATGGCACTATTACAATTGATAACAACGATGTATGGGCGACATGGCAAGATAGCGGGGAGGTCCAATTGACTATTTTCCCTGAATTTGTGGAAGCAGCTCCCCCAACCGGTGCAGGATGGGGTGCCATTTCGGCGAATGTACTTTATCCTGGCTTTCCAGGTGGAACGTTTGCACTTGGCGCACCTTCAAATGCCCAAAACCCAATTATCCTTAACTACACCCCAGGTGTAAACACCTACCATTACGAATTGGAAGTTGATCCGGGAACGTATTCTGCTCTCGCACTTGGATTCAGACATGACCTAGTGACAGATCCAAGTCTTCGAACAGCGACATTAGGTGTCCATTGGAACAACCCGGACTCTACAAGCCATGGTATTGTGATTAAGGTTGATGTTGGTGGAGGAAATATTGTTACCTTTTATAATTACCCTGCTCCTGTCACTTTTACTCTTAATAAAGGTGATAATGTAGAGTACAATTTTAAAGCCGATTTTTCTTTTGTTGAAGCGTGGTATCAATAAAAAAATTAATTCCTCTTTTTACAAGCCTTCTCCTTTTCTCCTTCAATGCCACCGGACAATATTCACTCTCCGGCAAAATCATTGACGCAGAATCAGGAGAAGGCTTGTCCTATGTGAATATCACCTTCAAAGATTATAAGGGACACAGCACCACTAGTGATCAGCATGGCCATTTCAGTATCGGTGATCTGAATCTTCCAAGTTATCGTGTGATGTTTTCAATGATTGGATTTCAAACAATCCACCTGGATAGCATCACCGCTGCCTCAGATCCCATTAGGGTCGAAATGCATCCCGAAATGTATCTTGCCAACGAAGTGGTCGTGTCCGCCTCCAGAAAATCACAGAGCCTCAACCTCGCTCCTGCCAGTGTTGGCATGGTCAATAGAGCAGATATTGAGGAAACCGGCGTTCGATCATTTGATGATACTTTTTATGGCATCAATGGTGTAGTCGCCACACGTTCCAGTGGATCAAATGTCCAGGCATTTTCTATCCGCGGTTCTTCGGAAGTAGCAGGCGGTGGTATAGGCAACAGAGTCCTTCTCCTCTTGGATGGAAGACCAGCGATCACTCCTGAATCCGGTGGTGCCTTATGGAATCTGGTTCCTCTGGGAGCCGTTGAACGCATTGAAGTTATCAAAGGTGCTTACTCTTCATTATTTGGTTCGAGTGCGATGGGTGGAATCGTCAATGTCATCACCCGCAAACCGGAAGCCACTTCAAATACAAGCCTAAACCTGCACTATGGATTTTATGGCAAAGCACCTGCTTATACGGAGTATGATCAATACAATGCTTTCTACGGATTGGATTATACCACCAGTAGAAAACTAGGCCGCTTTTCTTATCTATTTAATCTGGCCGGAAAAACAAATGATGGCAACAGAGAAAATACTGCTTTTGATTTGTATAACGGCTATGCCAAGCTCAAGTACGACTTCTCTCCCAATCGCAGCATGCAGATTTCGGCTATGTACAGCGATATCTTCAATGACACACCGGCGACATGGCTGAGTACCCGATATGCTTATTCCGTTGCCGATTATCGAAAAGATGATACCCAGCACCGCAAAGAATGGAATGGCGATCTGTACTACGAAGCCTACGCTCATTCGGATTTAAAATACTCTACGCGTTTTTATTATTACAACGCACATTCTGATTACGTTTTTAATGGTGATCCGGAAAATGACTCCACGAATATAAATCAGGGCAAGCAGTTTATTGATTCAGAAGAAGTAATGGTGCATCGTGTAGGAAACACCACACAAATAGATTTGAGCAAAGGAGATGTCCACTATTTGATTGGCGGCATCGAAGTGCAAGGCGATTATGTTAATGGCCAACCAGACACCGTACTGTACGGAGAGCATACGGCTTGGAATTTAGCGGCTTTCGTTCAGGACCAAATGACGCTGAGCGACAAACTCATTTTGACGGCAGGCATTCGATATGATTACTATCAGATCAAAGGGACGTATATGGAGGGAAATATAAATCCCAAGATTGCTGCCGTCTATCAGCTTAACAAAAAGTTTTCTCTGCGAGGATTATTGGCGCGTGCGTTTCGAAATCCTTCTATCGCAGAACGCTACACAAAATTCGAACAAGGAGGAGGTTTGTCTTTTACGACAAGCCCATATTTAAGGGCCGAAAAACTAATCATCAGTGCCGAGGTGGGAACGAAAATAAATTTGAACAAAGTAAAGTTTGACATAGCACTTTACTACAATCATTATAAAGACCTGATCTCCTATTTACAGCGCTCAGCTCCGAACGAACCACTTCTCTTTGAAGTCATTAATCTAAGCAAGGCAATTATGAAAGGTTTTGAAATCAGTGGAGCGTATTCACCGATAGAAGAGATCACACTGCGTGCCGGGTATACCTATCTGGATGCACAGGATGCTTCGGAAGAGCGGATTAATGATGCATTGCCTTATCGATCAAAGCATACGACTTATGCTACACTTTTGGCTAATCACGGAAAATTTCAATTGTTTTTCCAAATGAGATCAAGAAGCAGAATTGATGAGGTTTTTATCTATCCGGGAAGCGAGCCTGGTGGTTATGTACTTTTCAATACGAAAGTAGATTATGCCGTTTCAGAAAATTTCTTGGTTTTTATCAAATTAGATAATCTCACCGATGTCCAATATGAGGAAATAGAGCGGTACAGAATGCCTGGCAGAACCTACTCTGTGGGCTTAAACCTCAATTTTTAAGGTAGCGAGCGACTCTTTTTAGTAATTGAACCATCTGGCCCGGGACGTGTTTGCGTGCTTTTTTGCGACCTCCAAATAATATCATTTAGGCACGCTTAAATTGCAAAGTGATTATCCAGGGATAAACGTGGTAAAAGAACCTTCAATTGAAAGGCTTTTGCTGCCTGTTTTTCATATTTTATAGCTAATTTTGCACTCTTAGATTGTAACCATGTCAAACACAATAGATTACGTTGCAATTCTGGTTCAGTTCATGGTAGCTGTCGGATTTGTAGGAGTCACTTTGCTAACAATACGTTTTGCTGGCCCTAGACGGGTGACTAGTGATAAGCTTGAAAGCTGGGAAAGTGGGATTGAAAGTGTTGGAAACGCACGATTTCCTTTTTCCATTAAATACTTCCTGACGGCAATACTTTTCGTCATGTTTGACGTAGAAGTCATCTTCATGTATCCTTGGGCTGTTAATTTCAAAGAATTAGGCATGATCGGATTTGTAGAAATGTTCCTTTTTATAGGAACTCTTCTTCTTGGTTTTGGTTATATCATTAAAAAAGGAGGACTGGCATGGGATTGATTGATCGATTGGATACTTTATTCCATTCCTTTAATACCCACGCCTGTTAACCTTTAAAAAAGAATTAAGCAATGACCAAAGACATAAAAATAGCTGAAACCCCTCCCGGACATACCGGAGAAGGTTTTTTTGCAACATCCCTTGATAAAGTAGTAGGACTTGCCCGCGCCAATTCGATTTGGCCGCTCCCTTTTGCTACATCATGTTGTGGTATTGAATTTATGGCCACGATGGGATCGAATTATGATCTCGCGAGATTTGGATCAGAACGAATGAGTTTCTCACCAAGACAAGCAGATCTCTTGCTGGTGGCAGGTACCATCGCAAAAAAAATGGGGCCTATTCTAAAGCAAGTGTATTTGCAAATGGCGGAACCTCGTTGGGTACTTTCTATTGGAGCCTGTGCTTCCAGTGGAGGTATTTTCGATACGTATTCAGTCCTGCAAGGGATTGACCGCGTGATTCCAGTAGATGTATATGTTCCCGGCTGTCCTCCACGTCCTGAACAAATCATAGACGGCATCATGAAGATCCAGGAATTAGTCAAAAACGAGCCACTTCGCAGACGCAATTCACCGGAATACAAAGCATTACTTCATTCATACGGGATACAATAAATTATGGCAGAAGTAACGAATGAATTTCTGCTGGATCGATTACATCAGCAGTTTGGCGATAAGATATTAACAACTGAAGTTCCTTATGGAATAGTAACGCTTGTGATTGACCCAAGCGCGGTACTGGATATTCTGACCTGGTTGCATAAGGACAAACTGTTGAAATTTCAGTTCCTCACAGATATTTGTGGAAGTCATCACCCGGACATTAAAAACGGTGAGCTCTCGGTCATTTATCACGTACAGAGCATGGAAAATAATATTCGCCTACGATTAAAAGCATTTATTCCGATTGACAAGCCAGATATACCCTCCGCGTCATCACTGTACAGCGCAGCTAATTGGATGGAACGTGAGACGTATGATTTCTATGGCATCAATTTTACCGGCCATCCAAATATGACAAGGATTTTAAACGTAGAGGAGATGGATTACTTTCCACTGCGAAAAGAATATCCATTGGAAGATGGAACAAGAGAAGATAAAGAAGACAAATATTTCGGTCGCTAATCTATTATAAAGGAAGCGCTGCAAAGCGCAAGGAAGAATAATCATGGATCAAAAAACAAGTCATCTGGATGAAATCAAGAAGCCTACTGACCAGGTAGGGCCGGAAGATTTTCATACGGAATATACAACCCTCAACCTTGGTCCTACGCACCCAGCAACGCATGGTATTTTCCAGAATATTCTGACCATGGACGGTGAGATCGTGATCGATTCTGAACAAACCGTCGGCTATATCCACCGTGCCTTTGAAAAAATAGCAGAGCGCAGACCATACTATCAAATTACAACCCTCACCGATCGGTTGAACTATTGTTCAGCGCCTATCAACAATATGGGTTGGCATATGACTGTCGAAAAACTTATCGGCGTAGATATTCCAAAGCGCGCACAATACATGCGCGTGATCATAATGGAACTGGCGCGTATTGCAGATCACCTGGTTTGTAACGCGGTGATTGGGGTAGATACAGGCGCATTAACAGGTTTTACATACCTGTTTCAATGGAGAGAAAAGATCTATGATATTTACGAACAGATTTGTGGGGCAAGATTGACTACGAACATTGGTCGCATTGGTGGAATGGAAAGAGACTTCAACAATGAAGTATATAAGCTGATCAATGAATTTCTTGCAGAGTTTCCAAAAGGATTCGAAGAGTTTGCAACGCTTCTGGAACGAAACCGTATTTTCTTTGACAGAACGGTAAAGACCGGGCCTATCTCTGCTGAACGCGCACTCAACTATGGTTTTACAGGACCAAACTTACGTGCAGCGGGTGTAGATTACGATGTCCGCGTGGCCAATCCATATAGTTCGTATGAAGATTTCGATTTTCAGATTCCTATCGGACTGAATGGCGATACCTATGATCGATTTATGGTTAGACAAGCAGAGGTTTGGGAAAGCCTGAAGATTATCCAGCAAGCTTTGGATAATATGCCTGAAGGAAAATATTTTGCAGATGTGCCTGAATTTTACCTTCCACCAAAAGAAGATGTGTATAATAACATGGAAGCCTTGATATGGCATTTCAAAATTGTGATGGGAGAGTCTGATGTTCCGAAAGGAGAAGTATACCATGCTGTTGAAGGTGGAAATGGCGAGCTTGGATTTTATTTACAAAGCGATGGCGGACGAGCACCTTATAAATTACATTTCCGCAGACCGTGTTTTATTTTCTATCAGGCATTTCCTGAAATGATAAAAGGTGGTATGCTGTCAGATGCCATTGTCACGTTGAGTAGTTTGAATGTGATCGCGGGGGAGCTTGATGCGTAAGGCAGGAGCAGTGAGGGGTGAGGGGTGAGCAGTGAGATGTGATCGAAGCGGAGCGAAGACCCTGTACTCCGACGCAGGAGGTAGTACAGGGGTGAGCGGTGAAAATTAAATACAAATAATATAATAAAAAGTGGTGTGATGAACGGTGAATGTTACGATGTGAAAAATTAAAACTCACTACTCACCGCTAAAAAAATAAATCGTGATCGAAGAACAAAGCATACAATTTTTACCAGAGACGGAGGCTTTAATGCACAGTATCATCAAACGTTATCCGGAAGGCAAACACAAATCTGCCTTGCTACCTATGTTGCACCTGGCACAAGCGGAATCAGCAGGCTGGCTGAGTGTGCCTGTCATGAATCGAGTAGCGGAAATTCTAAATATCAAACCCATTGAGGTTTATGAAGTGGCTTCTTTTTATTCTATGTACAACTTAAAACCAGTTGGCAAATGTTTGATTGAAGTATGCCGCACAAGTTCATGCTGGTTAAGAGGAGCTGATGATATCGTCAGACACATTGAAAACAAGTTAGACATCAAAGCTGGAGAGACAACTAAGGATGGAAAATTCACACTTAAGACAGTGGAGTGTCTTGGATCCTGTGGCACAGCTCCTATGCTTCAAATTGGAGAAGATTTTCATGAAAACCTAACCATGGAAAAAGTCGATCAACTATTAGAGAAAAATAAAAGTGCCGTCACCTATAGTAAATACCTGGATCACCAAACATTCAGACATTAATATATTATTGAAAATTACAACCGCCAAAACGCGGCTTATACATGCAACGAAAATTATTATTTGAACATATTGATGTAGAGGGAATACAGTCTTTTGATGTCTATCGAAGCAAAGGAGGTTACTCTTCTGTGGAAAAAGCATTGAAGACCATGAGTCCCGATGCGGTGACCGAAGAAGTAAAAACTTCCGGACTTCGAGGTCGTGGTGGCGCCGGATTCCCTACCGGTATGAAGTGGGGATTTCTTGCCAAACCCGAAGGTGTCCCGAGATATCTCGTTTGCAATGCAGATGAATCCGAACCGGGGACATTTAAGGATCGCTACCTGATGGAACACTTGCCTCACTTGTTGATAGAGGGCATGATCACTTCCAGTTATGCACTTGGTGCCAATACATCATACATATATGTGCGTGGTGAGTTTTTCTATGTCATCAGAATTCTTGAAAGAGCCATTGCCGAAGCTTATCAAAACGGCTGGCTTGGAAAAAATATTCAGGGCAGTGGTTTTGATCACGATATCTACGTACACTCCGGCGCAGGAGCTTATATCTGTGGAGAAGAAACTGCGCTGCTGGAATCCTTAGAAGGAAAACGTGGCAATCCAAGAATCAAACCACCTTTTCCGGCGGTTAAAGGTTTGTACGGATGTCCTACCGTGGTCAATAATGTGGAGACGATCGCAGCAGTTGTTCCGATCATTAATGATGGCGGAGAAGCCTATTCAGAAATCGGCATTGGAAGATCCACCGGAACAAAATTAATCTCCGCTTCCGGACACATCAACAAGCCGGGAGTCTATGAAATAGAATTGGGACTGTCTGTCGAAGAGTTTATTTATTCTGATGCTTTATGTGGCGGCATACTCAATGGAAAACAATTGAAAGCCGTCGTAGCCGGTGGTTCTTCAGTACCCATTTTGCCGGCCAGCTTAATATTAAAAACCGCAGCAGGCGAACCCAGACTAATGTCCTATGAATCATTGGCGGATGGTGGATTTGCCACAGGTTCAATGCTTGGCTCAGGTGGATTTATTGTGATGGATGAGAGTGCGAGTATCGTACACAATTTATATACGTTTACCAGATTTTATCACCACGAAAGTTGTGGTCAGTGTAGTCCATGTCGCGAAGGAACTAGTTGGATGGAAAAAATCTTGCACAAGATTCTGGAAGGCCATGGCACGATGGAAGATATCGATTTGTTGTGGGATGTGCAAAGCAAAATTGAAGGCAATACAATTTGTCCTTTAGGCGATGCTGCCGCTTGGCCGGTGGCTAGTGCGATACGCCATTTCCGCCATGAATTTGAAGCCTATGTAAAAGACCCGGTGAAACAGCGTGAAGTGAATTACTACAATCACTGCCACAATCTTTCAACGGCCACCTTGTAAATAAAGTAATTAACCCTACTCTTTTCAGATTTAATCATTCTGAAAAAGTATGTTGAATAGATAAGCATGTTTAAAGTAACAATAGATGGTATTGAGGTAGAAGTTCCGGAAGGAACCACTATCCTGAATGCTGCCAGGAAAATCGGACCGGAGGTGGCACCACCCACCATGTGCTATTATTCTTCGCTCGAGACGAGCGGTGGATATTGCCGCACCTGCCTTGTAGAAGTCACTAAAGGATCAGAAAGAGATCCACGACCGATGCCAAAATTGGTTGCCTCTTGCAGAACTAACGTGATGGACGGCATGGTGGTGACCAACGAGCTTTCTGAAAAAGTAAAGGAAGCTAGGGCCGGCGTGACGGAGTTTCTCTTATTGAATCACCCATTAGATTGTCCTGTTTGTGATCAAGCGGGTGAGTGTCATTTGCAAGACCTCTCTTATGATCATGGGAAATACAAAACCCGAACAGATTTTGAGCGAAGAACTTTCGAGAAAATAGATATAGGAGAGACGATCTCTTTGCACATGAATCGTTGTATTATGTGCTATCGCTGTGTCAAAGTGGCGGAACAAATCACTGACGGCAGAGTTCATGGGGTAATGAATCGTGGCGATCTTTCTGAGATATCAACTTACATCACCGAAGCCATAGAGAATGATTTTTCCGGAAACATGATTGATGTTTGTCCGGTGGGTGCTTTGACAGACCGAACTTTTAGATTTAAGAGCAGAGTGTGGTTTACAAAACCTGTAGATGCACATCGCGACTGTGATAAATGCTCCGGCAAAGTGGTTTTGTGGTTTAAAGGGGATGATGTGTTACGAGTGACAGGCAGAAAAGATATGTGGGGAGAAGTGGAAGAATTCATCTGTAATACCTGCCGCTTTGATAAAAAGAAAACAAGCGATTGGACGATAGAAGGCGTCCGTGAAATAAGCAGACACTCTGTGATATCCGCCAACAAATACAAAAAGCTGGTGAAGCCAAACGAGTTTACATTGAATGACATAAAAGCATTGCCGGAATAATGGACTGGACATTACTCATCGATAAAAGCATACTGATTCTGGTGATCTTTGCCATTAGCCTTGGCGTAGCCGCTTATGCGACCTACGGCGAGCGAAAAATTGCTGCTGTCATTCAGGACAGAATCGGGCCGAACAGAGCAGGGCCATGGGGCTTACTTCAACCATTAGCAGATGGTATTAAGTTTTTCACAAAAGAAGATATTACACCCACAGGCGCTGATAAGTTTTTGTTTATCCTCGGTCCCTCGTTATTTATTATAACCGCCCTGATGACGAGTGCTGTCATTCCCTGGGGGCAGTCTTTTTATTTTGATGGCCGTGAGTTTAGTCTTCAGGTGGCAGATCTCAATGTCGGGATCTTGTATATTCTTGCCGTTGTTTCTATCGGAGGATATGGTATCATGATTGGAGGCTGGGCTTCGAATAACAAATTTGCTTTACTGGGTGCATTACGTGCTGCTTCGCAGATGATTAGTTATGAGATCCCATTGGGTATGGCACTTGTGGCTATCCTACTCTATTCTAACTCACTGAGTCTTCGAGACATTGTCGACATGCAACAGGGATTTCATTGGAATGTATTCTATCAGCCGCTGGGATTTCTTATCTTCTTAATCTGTACTTTTGCTGAATGTAATCGTGCTCCTTTTGACTTACCGGAATCTGAAAGTGAATTGATCGGTGGATATCATACGGAGTACAGTTCGATGAAGCTTGGATTCTTCCTGTTTGCGGAATATATAAACATGTTTATTTCTTCCGCGTTGATCGCTACGCTCTATTTTGGAGGTTATCATTTCCCTGGATTGGATCGTCTGGACCTGGCGCCAAATCTTCTCGCGATCATTAGTGTACTTGTATTTTTTGCTAAGATTCTATTCTTTATTTTCTTTTTCATGTGGGTTCGGTGGACCGTACCGAGATTCCGATACGATCAGTTGATGCGGATTGGATGGAAGGTACTCATCCCATTATCAATTATTAATGTGCTCATCACCGGTGCATGGCTCACTTTTGTAAAATAAATCGAATGAAACTGACCAATAGATCGAAAGTAGTTGTCAATAAAGAACTCACCTGGGTGGAGAAACTCTATCTGCCGGCTATTGTCAAAGGGATGATGATTACCTTCAAACATATATTCAAAAAGAAAGCGACCGTCAAGTATCCTGAGCAATTACGACCGATAGCACCTGTGTATAGAGGCGTACATGTATTGAAGCGCGACGAACAAGGTCGAGAAAACTGTACCGCCTGTGGACTTTGTGCGGTTGCCTGTCCTGCAGAAGCGATCACCATGGATGCTGCCGAACGACAAAAAGGAGAAGAACATTTATATCGCGAAGAAAAGTATGCCGCTGTTTACGAAATAAATATGCTGCGATGCATATTCTGCGGTTTGTGTGAAGAAGCTTGTCCAAAAGATGCGATATATCTAACCGATAGAATCTTACCGTCAAACTATGCCAGAGAAACGTTTATCTATGGAAAGGATATCCTAGTGGAAGGTATTACACCGGAAGGAAGAATAGATATCAGCATGCGCAAAAAGGATTACAACATGAATGTCTGATAAGTCACACGTAAGTGATTGTATCATTTGTAAGTAATAAATAGAGATGAACCAAATTTTATTTTTTTCACTGTCTGCTTTGACTGTCCTAAGTGCGCTCTTCATGGTGTTTTCCCAAAAACCTATGTATAGTGTGCTGTCGCTGATTTTTTGCCTATTTACAGTTGCAGGCCACTACATTTTATTAAATGCCCAATTCTTAGCGATCACACATGTCATCGTTTATGCCGGTGCGATCATGGTTCTTTTTCTTTTTGTTGTCATGTTACTTAATCTGAATACGACATCGGACAAATTAAAACCATTTGGATTCCGGGTGGCGGCTATGATGGGCGCGGGGATGTTGTTTCTCGTATTGCTTGCCTCGCTTAAATCCAGCACCTTGGGCACTTTTAATTTCCCGAAAGACAATGGCATGGGAATGGTCGAACATGTAGGGATGCGTTTGTTTACAGATTACCTTCTACCTTTTGAGATTTCCTCCATTCTGTTCCTTTCTGCTATGATCGGAGCCGTTCTATTAGCTAAAAAAGAAAAAAAATAATATGGAACAAGTAGTACAAATCGTTCCGCTCAATTGGTATTTACTCCTCACCACATGCTTGTTTTGCATTGGCGTAATGGGTGTAATCCTAAGACGAAATGCCATTATCATTTTGATGTGTATTGAGCTTATGCTTAATTCTGTCAACATGTTGCTCGTAGCTTTTTCTTCCTATTCTGGGAATAGTGATGGCCAGGTTTTTGTCTTTTTTATCATGGTGGTCGCTGCAGCTGAAGTCGCTGTAGGTCTGGCCTTGTTAGTGAGTATATATCGCAATATAGGTAGTACCGATATTGATCTATTGAACAAACTAAAGTGGTAGGCAAGCACCGCCTGACTCGCTTTTTTGTGATTAATAAATAAAGAACAGTGACCGAAACAATTACCAACAATTCAACCATGATTTTCCTGGGTCTGATGATTCCACTTCTCCCGCTATTGGGATTTTTGGTAAACGGCTTATTAGGAAAGTTCTTGCCAAAGGGCAGTGCCGGATGGATAGGCAGTATTTCTGTACTAGCTTCCTTCATTTGCGTTCTCCTGATATTCAAAGATCTTCAGGCAGAGCAGGCGATCCGTATAAATGTATTTAATTGGATCGCATTAGGAGATATAAATATTTCCTTTGGCCTCTGGATAGATGCTCTGACCATGATCATGTTAATGGTGGTGACTGGTGTTGGCTTTCTCATCCACCTCTACTCCATTGGCTACATGCATGGGGATGAAGGCTTCACTCGTTTTTTTACGTATTTAAACTTATTCATTTTCTTCATGCTTCTCCTCGTCATGGGAAGCAACTACCTCATTATGTTTATTGGTTGGGAAGGGGTTGGTTTGTGCTCTTATCTTTTGATTGGTTTTTGGTATAAAAATGAGCCTTTCAATGATGCCGCACAAAAAGCTTTTGTCATGAACCGCATTGGTGACCTGGGCTTTTTAATAGCTATGTTTTTCATGCTGTTCCACTTCGGGACATTGGATATTCAATCGATCGAGGACCTGGCACCGGGCATGGCCGCTAAAGGTGGCCTACTGATGATCATCACTTTGCTGTTGTTTATTGGTGCTACTGGAAAATCTGCTCAACTTCCACTTTACACATGGCTACCGGATGCGATGGCAGGGCCAACACCTGTTTCTGCGCTGATCCATGCAGCGACGATGGTGACGGCAGGTATTTATATGATTGTTCGCTCCAATGTGCTTTTTGCCATGGCTCCCGATACACTGATGATTATCTTATGGGTGGGTGTGGCTACTTCGTTGTTTGCTGCTATTATCGGTCTCAAACAAAACGATATTAAAAAAGTATTAGCCTACTCTACTGTTTCACAACTCGGGTTGATGTTTGTGGCGCTTGGACTCGGTGCATTCAGTAGTGGTGTGTTTCACCTTGTGACGCATGCTTTTTTCAAGGCCTTATTATTTCTTGGTGCAGGTAGTGTGATACATGCTTTGCACGGCGAACAGGATATCAGAAAAATGGGTGGTTTGAAAAAATTAATTCCCATCACTTATATAACATTTATTCTGGCTTCATTAGCCATTTCCGGATTTCCTTTGCTCTCGGGATTTTTCTCGAAAGATGAAATACTTGCCCATGCTTTTGAGCAAAACAAAATAGTTTGGATCGTGATGTCTATCAGCTCTATCCTCACAGCGATCTATATGTTCAGACTTGTCTTCCTGACCTTCTTCAATGATTTCAGGGGAAGCGAAGAGACCAGAAGTAAGATTCATGAATCGCCTAAGACGATGACGATTCCATTGATCGTTCTTTGTGTGTTGGCGGTTCTGGGTGGACTGATTGGACTGCCGGCGATCTTTCATGTTTCGCACTGGCTCAATACCTACTTGTCATCTGTGACTGAACCTTCTGCTGCATTTTTGCATCAAGGGCATGGGATCAGCCATGGTGTGGAGATAGGCTTAATGTGTTTTGCAGGATTTGCTGCCATCGCCGCTATATTTTTCATGTATAGGAAGTATGTGGCACAAAAAGCAATTCCAGAATCAGATGAAAGTCTGCAAGGATTTACAAAAGTGATCTACAATAAATTTTATGTAGATGAATTTTTTGAAAACTGGATAGTCCATCCGGTCTTTAAACTATCGGAATGGTTTGCAGCTATTTTTGATAAAAAAATAATTGATCAAATCGTAAACTGGACAGCGATGACGATGACCTCCGGAGGTCAGGCGCTTCGATTGTTTCAAGGTGGAAATACCGGCACATACGTTTTTGCAATGGTAATCGGTATAGTTGTTCTATTCATAATTCGACTACTGCTCTGATGATGACGATACTCCTTTTATTCTTCCCATTATTGGCTGCACTCGTTGTATTACTCGGCGGTTCTAAGCTGGCATCCAAAATGGCGCTTGGCCTGGCAGTAGCTGAATTGGCTTTTACAGGTTATGCAATCAATTTATTTCAAACAGCAGGACCGGAAGCTTTTTATGTTTTCCAAGCCTGGATCGATTCTCCAAAAGTGAGTTTTCATCTCGGACTTGATGGCTTGAGTCTTGTGATGGTCATCTTGACCAACCTACTTGTCCCATTGATTATCCTATCCGGTTTTAACAGAACCATTCCAAATGCAAAAGGCTATTTTTCGCTTATTCTATTTATGCAGTTTGCGCTGGTAGGTGTCTTTATGGCGATGGATGGATTGTTGTATTATATCTTCTGGGAGATCGCATTGATTCCAATCTACTTCATTGCCTTGCGTTGGGGCGGAGAAAATCGCGTCGCCATTACCTTGAAGTTTTTCATCTATACCCTTGCCGGTAGTCTTTTGATGCTGTTTGGTTTCATCATGCTCTATTGGTACAATCCCGCGCAGTCTTTTGATATACGGGAACTTTATACCATGGTCGTTTCCGCAGAAAATCAAAGCTGGTTGTTTTGGATGTTTTTTCTTGCTTTTGCTATTAAAATACCAATTGTTCCATTTCACACGTGGCAGGCGGATACCTATCGGGAATCGCCTACACAAGGCACCATGTTGTTATCGGGAATCATGCTCAAAATGGGCACCTATAGTTTGATTAGATGGTTGCTCCCTGTCCTTCCCCTTGGTGTTGCCAAATGGGGACAGTTGGCGATGATTCTATGTGTCATAGGCATCATCTATGCTTCGATCATTGCACTCAAACAAAGAAATTTAAAAAATCTCCTAGCCTACTCTTCCGTAGCACACGTGGGATTGATTGCTGCCGGGATTTTTGCATTAAATATTCAGGGGCTGCAGGGCAGTGTGGTGCAGATGTTTGCGCATGGAGTGAATGTTGTAGGCTTGTTCTTTTGTGCGGATATAATTTTTAACCGAACCCATACAAATGAGATAAATGATTTGGGCGGCATCCGAAATCTTGCCCCGGTCTTTTCAACGATGTTTACAATAATAGTACTGGGTAGTATTGCTCTTCCGTTGACCAATGGTTTCATTGGAGAGTTTTTGCTACTCTATGGTGTGTACGAATATAATGTTTGGATGTCCGTTTTTGCCGGCCTCACCATCATTCTTGGAGCAGCTTATATGCTCCGTATGTTTAAAAAGGTCATGTTGGGAAAAGCAAGTAGTAACGTGCCTGAGTTTCCGGATTTATATTGGAATGAAAAGGTGGTACTCGGTGTATTCGTTATTATCATTTTCGGAATGGGGATATATCCACAACCACTAATGAATCTTGTCGAACCGGTACTACAGGATATTCTGAGTCAAAGTATACTTTAGCATAAATTAAGCTCTTGAAAGCTGCGCATCGAAAACTTTGAAAGCAAGCATCCAAGGGCAAACAACATAAAGGAAAACATTGTGAATACATTAATTTATACCGCTGGTCTCGGAATGCTTTGCCTCGCAATGGAAATACTGAACCTGCGCAAATTGCTGATTCCAATCATATTAATTGGACTCGCGGTTATCTTTGGTATCAACCTATCAAACTGGTCGGCGACAGGTCCTGTCATATTTGCCGGACTTGATATGTCTTCCATGCTCCACATGGATCATTTTACGGTTGCGTTTAATGCTGTACTGATATTTACAGCAGCATTGATATTTGCTATGTCACATGATTTTTATAAAGACGAACAGCATTATTTGAGTGATTATGTCGCCATCATTGTCTTCATTTTGTGTGGGGCTATGGTCTTGACAAGTTTCTCCAATTTAATCATGCTGTTTTTGGGAATTGAAATAGTCTCCATTTCACTCTACATATTGGCAGGGAGTAGAAAATTTGACCTCCGCTCAAATGAAGCAGGCCTTAAATATTTTCTGATGGGTGCGTTTGCATCTGCTGTCCTGCTGTTCGGAATCACATTAACGTATGGAGCTTCCGGATCTTTTGAACTTCCTGAGATCTCTGCTTTTGCCGAATCCTCCGGAATGGATAGTCCTATTTTTCTTGTGGGCGCCTTATTATCCATTTGTGCTTTATTATTTAAAGTGGCCGCTGTTCCTTTCCATTTTTGGAGCCCTGATGTGTATGAAGGCTCTCCGACTCTGGTGACCGCTCTAATGGCCACACTAGTAAAAATTACTTTTTTCGCTGCCTTCTACAAACTTATGTCCACTGGATTTTTAGGCATCAACGAATACACCAGTGATATTTTGGTTATCGTTGCCGCCGCAACAATGATTGTTGGAAATCTTGTAGCGCTCAGTCAACTCAATTTCAAACGACTGTTGGCTTACTCAGGGATAGCGCATGCAGGATATATGATTCTTGCTATCATCAGTATCAAAACAAGTTCTGCGTCCGCCTTACTTTTCTACGGTACTGCCTATATGTTGGCTACGATTGGTGCATTTGCGGTTGCGCTTCCTGTCTTCAGGGCGACTGGTCAGGAATCTATTGCGGCGTTTAATGGTCTTGCACAGAAGAAACCGTTTATGGCAGGTATGCTTACACTCAGTATGTTGTCGATAGCAGGTATTCCTCCTTTAGCCGGTTTTCTTGGAAAATATTACATCTTTTCTGAAGCTATTAGAAATGGATACGTTTTCATCACCCTACTAGCTGTGATTGCCTCCATCGTCGGTGTCTATTATTACTTTAAAGTTATCCTGGCGATGTATACCAAACCTGCGGATGCTACGGCAATACAGCCCACTTTGATATACAGTGTCGTCATGGTGGTGTGTGTTGCATTAAGTGTACTCCTTGGCGTTTGGCCGGGCGGTATGATGGGACTTCTCTAGAACATTATTCTTTGTTGAAATGTATAGGTTGTAAGAAATCTATACATATAGTGCGCCTTATGTATAGAAATTGTGATTTTCTTTACAAAAGAACTTTTACCAAACACATGCTCATGTCCTACAATCCATTATCTTCTGAAGAAGCTCGAGTGATCCTTAATAAAGGCACCGAACGACCATTTACCGGTGAATTTGACGGGAATAAGTTGCCCGGCACCTATATCTGTCGACAGTGCAATCAACCACTCTACCAATCGGCTGACAAATTTAGTTCCGGCTGTGGATGGCCCAGTTTTGACGATGAGATTCCCGGAGCTGTTGACAAACACACCGATGCCGATGGCCGGAGAGTAGAAATCATCTGCTCCAATTGCAAAGGTCATTTAGGCCACGTATTTACTGGGGAACGCATGACAGAAAAAAATACAAGACATTGTGTCAACTCGATTTCTATGAAATTTGTCAATGATGGAGATGAAATCCCAGAGACTTGTAGGCTTTAGATATTCTTTTTTTGATTTTCAGCGGGAAATTGTGTTGAGTCAAGATACCTTTCGGTCTCTTTGGTTTAGCACGTAGCACCTTCGGTGCTTGCTGTTTAGATTAGTTTAGGAAAATGAATGGGTTATAGGCCGAAAGCCAAGGCTCTCCTTTGCTATCCCGATGGAACACGACTAAAACATAAAAACAAAAATAAACCTGACGTTTCTGTTTGAAATACTAAACCAAAATTGCGAAAGCCATTCAACTAAACTTTCTAAACCAAAGAGACCGACAGGTCTCTTGACTCAACTCATCATCTATTGACTGATTCTGCCCGACAACCGCCTTTCGGTACTCAATCAATCAATATAAAGTCCAAGGTCTACAGATGAAGGACTGCGCCTTCACTGTGAATCTTAAGTCTACAGATGAAGGACTGCGCCTTCACTGTGAATCTTAAGTCTACAGATGAAGGACTTCGCCTTCACTGTGAATCTTAAGTCTGAAAATCACTTCTCCTCTTTAGTAGTTTCCGATTCTATACTTGCAGATTTCTCCTGTCCGGGAATCGGAGGAACAACAACAGTCACGTGATCTACAGGATTAGTTTCTATCTCTTCATCCTTTGCTGTAGTTCCTTTAACCTGATAAGGTCTTGGCCCGATCATTCGCTCGATATCTGATTTGAGCAGCACCTCTTTTTCCAAAAGGGCTTTCGCTAGCATATCAAGCTCTGCACTATGCTTCTTCAATAGTTTCTTGGCTCGGTCATACTGCCCATCAATTATTTCACGAACCCGATTGTCAATCAGCGTTGCGGTATCATCAGAATATGGTTTTTGAAACTGATCCTGGGACATTCCGTAGAAAGATACATTCCCCACTTTCTCATCGAGTCCATAAACAGCGACCATACTGTATGCCATCTTGGTCACATGATCCAGATCACTTTGAGCACCGGTGGAGATTTTATTAAAAATCACACTTTCAGCAGCACGTCCACCAAGCGCCATACACATGCGATCAAGCATTTGGTCTGTACGTGTGATGTATTCTTCTTTCGGCAAATACTGCGCATACCCTAGTGTGCCAATTCCGCGAGGAACAATAGTTACTTTCACTAAAGGTGATGCATGTTCCAGGTACCAACCACAAATCGCATGACCTGCTTCGTGATGGGCGATGATCTCTTTCTCCTCTGGGGAGATCACTTTATTCCGCTTTTCAAGTCCACCTATGACACGATCTAGTGCATAGTGAAAATCATCCAGATCAACTTCTGTTTTATTTCTTCGCGCCGCAATCAATGCGGCTTCATTACAAACATTAGCAATATCTGCACCTACAAACCCCGGTGTCATTTCACTTAGAATCTTTGGTTCAACAGAAGGGCCGATTTTAATAGTTTTAATATGGACTTTGAATATCGCTTCTCTTCCCGCGAGGTCAGGACGCTCCAGTCCTATCTGCCGATCAAAACGACCCGGACGCATTAAGGCACCATCCAATATATCCGGACGATTGGTAGCGGCCATGATGATCACACCTTTGTCCGTACTAAATCCATCCATCTCCACCAATAACTGGTTGAGTGTATTTTCTCGCTCATCATTTCCACCCTGCACTGCATTTCTACCTCTTGCTCTTCCGATCGCATCTATCTCATCGATAAAAACAATACATGGTGCTTTTTCCCGCGCTTGTTTGAACAAGTCTCGCACACGCGAAGCACCTACTCCGACAAACATCTCAACGAAGTCAGATCCTGAGATGGAAAAAAACGGAACCGCCGCTTCTCCTGCAACAGCCTTGGCTAAAAGTGTTTTTCCGGTGCCGGGAGGACCTACGAGGAGCACCCCTTTAGGAATCTTTCCACCCAGTGATGTATATTTTTTAGGATTCTTTAGGAAATCCACAACCTCCATCACCTCTTCTTTTGCTTCTTCAAGACCGGCTACATCTGCGAAAGTGACGGTTACTTTTTGATCCTTTTCAAATAAGGTGGCTTTACTCTTTCCGATATTAAATATCTGAGCACCCGGACCACCGGCTCCACCGGAAACACGGCGCATCATAAAAATCCAGAGACCAAGAAATAAGAAAATCGGAATCAGCCAACCCATCAGCGGACCCATCCAGTTTTCCTTTTCTACATAACTGGGATAAACTCTGTTTTCAGGTGTCACTCGGGTATTCAACTCTTTAATCTGATCAGCGAATGATTCCGGAGGACCAATATTAAAGGTGTAGTGCGGACGAGTCTTGTTAAAGGTAGATTCCTTCAATTTCGAAAACTCAGGTTTCGACAAACTTTCCTCTTTCAGGAAAATTCGTGCGTCCTTCTTATTCAGCACTTCAATCTTTGCAACGTCTCCTGATGAGACGAGAGTCGTGAATTGCTGGAAGTTGATGACTTCTGTTGATGCCTCATTTAGGAACATCAAATTAAACACGATCAAACCAAGGATAATACTCCCGTAAATCCAATAGGAATTGAAGGTGAATTTCCCCGGTTTACGGTCCTTATTATTATTTTCTGTACTCATGGATGGTAGTCTAAAAACTATTTGAAACTGGCTCCCTATTAACGAATCGAGAGCCTATAAGGTTGTGAGGGCTTAAAGTAGCCTCATTTATCTATGGTTAAGTATTCTCTATATCTGTTCGCTTGGCATCACTCCACAATTGCTCCAGTTCATAAAACTTTCTGGCTTCCGGGTGAAATATGTGCACGACGATATCAAAATAATCCATGCAGACCCATTTGGCATGATCCAGCCCTTCCGTGTGTCCGGAATAAAGCTTTCTTTCCGCCTTCAACCGGCGGTCGATATTATTGGCTATTCCTTTCACTTGCGTGGTAGAATCTCCTTCACAGATGATAAAAAAGTCTAAAGAAGCATCATTCAATGCTCTCAGGTCAAGTAATACTATATTTTTACCCTTAATATCTGTAATACAGTCAATAATCAAATCCTGAAGGTCAACGGATTCATCTTTTGCCTGAATGGCTTTGTTTGTGTTTACCAAATGTTCACTATTTAAATTAAATCTTTCTGGCTGAGTAATGGATTATAACCAATATTTAGCTCAAATATACGATAAATGTTACCCCTTTCTCGAGCTTCAAATACAAAAGTAAGGGACTTTTAAGCGAAAAATGGACTATTTGAAAATCTATAACACCCTTGATTCTACCAACAAAGAAGCGCACCGATTGTTGGCTGCCGGCCCTGTGACCAGCGGATTGACCATTCTGGCGAGACATCAAACGGATGGACGCGGGCAATATGGGCGCATTTGGCTATCGAAACCGGATGACCACCTGGCGATGTCTATCGTGTACAAACCCAAGGCTTTAGACGTGACTTCACTGGCGACACTGGGCATGAAAGTCAGTCTGGGAATCCTTCAAGGGTTGAAAGCAATTGATCCTCGTCTATCGCCCTTGATCAAATGGCCAAATGATATTTATCTGGATGGAAAGAAACTTTGTGGTCTCCTCATCGAGAATAGCATTTCAGGAACTCGTGTACAGCATTCCATCATCGGCATCGGCATGAATGTCAACGAATCTGATTTCCCTCCGGAAATTCCAAATGCCATTTCCCTAACCTTAGGCACAGGCTATTTTTTTGAAATAAACGAAGTAGCCATAACCCTCCGACAAGCAGTCCTGGATATTCTGGAAGCCACTCCATCCGACTGGAAAAATGAATATGATCAATCCCTATTTGGCTTAAACGCCATTCATCAATTCCAAAATGATCAGGAATCTTTTCAGGCAAAAGTTTTGGGAATATCGCTTGAGGGACTTCTCCAATTGGAGCTGATGGATGGCAGCATCCGATCTTTTGCTTCCCATGAGCTGAAATGGGAAATTAGATGAGGGCAAGGGGCTAGACTTAAGGCTTGGAGACCTGAGACCCAAAGTGACGGTGCAGTCCTTCATCTGATATCTGAGACCCACAGTGAAGGCGCAGTCCTTCATCCCCACAGTGAAGGCGCAGTCCTTCATCTGTAGACCTGGGACCAAAGATGAAATTACGAAAAATGCTGAATAGAATAATTTGAAACTGCGCCTCTGCGTGCAAATTTTTTAGTGAAGAGGCAGGAAGAAATATCAAATCCGCCTCAGGCGGATGACACACTATTATGAATACTCCCGAGTGACCCGATAATTTCAAAAGCGCCGGAGGTGCGGCACCTTCAGCCTCAAAAGAAAAATTCGCGCAAAGATGATATACTCGGGAATAGCGGGAGTGAAAGAACATAAAATCACCGGTGAAGCACGATGGCATTCACCCCAAGGGGTATCAGGCACGATGGCATTCAGTCTAAAGGGTAGAAGCGCAAAGGCATTCACTGCCTAATCTTCTAACCTTTTAATCCCCTAAACAAACACTAAGTTTGCACCAATGAAAAATATAAAAAAAGCGGCCATTCTGACCATTGGCGATGAATTGATGATTGGTCAGATTGTAGATACCAACAGTGTTTGGATAGCTTCTTTTTTGGACAAACTTGGATGGCAAGTCGTTCGCAAAATGGGTGTGCGAGACGATATTACAGATATCATTGGAGGCATGGATTTGTGCCTCGAATCAGCAGACCTGCTCATCATGACCGGAGGTCTCGGACCTACAAATGATGATCTCACGGTAGATGCCTTATGCCAGTATTTCAACACAAAAAAAGTATGGCACGAAGATACCTGGCAGCGATTTATAGAAATCCTCACTCGCTTTGGTCGAGAACCAACGGAAGGCCACAAGCTTCAATGCTATCAACCGGAAGCGGCAGAAATACTCTCTAATAATCATGGATCGGCTCCAGGGACACTTTTCCGTCGTGATGAAAAAATCGTGATTTCATTACCCGGTGTCCCCAATGAAATGAAATACATTCTTGAATATCAAGCAGCACATCTTCTACCAAAAGGCAATGCCATAGAACATCGTATCATTCGAACAGCCGGAGAAGGAGAAACAATCCTCGCACAAAAGATATCAGACATTGAAGGTTCCTTACCCAATGATATTAAACTTGCCTATCTGCCACACTTCAGTCAAGTAACTTTACGATTGTCTGCTTATGGCGAAAACAAAAGTGAATCACTAAATCATTTTGAAAATCTGATCACAGAAAAATTAGGCACACTGGTTTTTGGAAAAGGAGATTGCACGCTTTCACAATCGATCGGCGAATTCCTGACAACACGTGGAGAAACAATGGGTACTGCGGAAAGCTGTACCGGAGGATATATTGCTCACCTGATCACCTCCATTCCCGGATCCTCAGCATACTATCTAGGCTCTGTGATTCCCTATGCCTACGAACTTAAAACAGCGCTATTATCAATCGCTTCCGAGACACTGATGGAACACGGTGCAGTCAGTGAAAAAGTCATCGTTGAAATGGTGGAAGGGGCTAAAGTAAAACTTGGCGTTACATGGGCCATCGCGACCAGTGGTATCGCCGGCCCCGGAGGTGCTACCCCTCAAAAACCTGTCGGCACGATCTGGATCGCTTGTTCAGGTCCACACGGAACAAAATCCAGACTCCTTAAATTAACTCGAGATCGAAAAAGCAATATTGAGTATGCTTCCATTGCTGCGTTGGTGATGCTTAGGCATATGCTGTTGAAGGAAGATATTTAGTCTTCGGATTCACAATAAAAGCGCAGTCCTTCTTCTGTGCGCAATAAGGGCGCAGTCCTTCATCTGTGCGCAATAAAGGCGCAGTCCTTCATCTGTGCGCAGTGAAGGCGTAGTCATTCATCTGTAGACCTTAGATACTAGGTGTGACCTTCCACACTTGATGCATGATACGCGATACGTTATGCGAAATTCTACTCGTGAAAAGCAAAAGCACTGAAAGTGCGACATATCTTAGCTAGGTGTCGCAGACGCCTAGTTCCGCGTTTAAGCCATTTTAAAGCGCCGCAGGTGCGACATACCTCTGTGATAAAGAAGACGCGAGACGTTCAACTCCACACTCTTTCCTAAACTTTCCAAACGTTCTAAACAACAAGCGCCAGAGGCGATGCTCCCGCTAAGCGGGAAAACTCATGTACTCACAGAACAGACCTCACATGCGCCAG
>JBBKXT010000096.1:0-10390 GCA_037969625.1 Saprospiraceae bacterium | reverse complement strand
AATTTAAATGTTTGTAGCCGAGTCCTATGCAAGCTTATCGTGTTGGACTGCAAATCAGTATTGTCCTAAATAAAATGAATACATGTGCTATGGCTATTCGAATGATCTTGCCCCTAAATCCCCTAAAGGGGACTTCTCAGCTTTTGAAATGATTTATTAACCAGCGAGTTTGAAATTAATTTATCCTTAAAAAATTCTTGTTGTATTTGTTTGATAGCAATTCTCCTTATGTTATAAAATCACAAAGTTCCCTTTCCGCGGGCGCAATAGCTCTCGATCGATCGGGATGCGGAGGCGCCAGGAGATTTAGGGGCAAACGGGAGTGAAGATCATGACTTTAAGAACAACTTCCAGATCAAACTAATGCGTTATGCTTAAATGTTTGTCTCCAGAAATAAGAATTAGTGAGATGAGGGATAGGATTCTAAGCCGTATAACTCACCACCGGCTCATCCTTATCTCCCGTATGAATCTCCACTTGAGCATCACCTTCTGATCTGACAACCTCACCAATAATATGGGCTTTAATACCGAAGGCGGAAGCGAGATCCAATACAACATTGGCGGCATCTTTATTGACAAACAACATCATGCGGATACCCATATTAAACACCTTGTACATTTCTGTTAAGGAGGTCTTTGACGCATCGCGAATGAGATTGAAAAGTACCGGTGTTTCCGGAAGATTATCAATTTTTATCGTGAGGTCAGGGCCTACAAATTTCAGTACTTTACTAAAAGCGCCACCGGTGCAATGAATGATGCCTTGAATATCTTCCCGATACTCGCGAATTAATGGCATGAGGATCGGAAGGTATGTTCTCGTTGGGGATAATAGAAGTTTGCCAATATTTATTTCCTGACCATCTATATTGACTTTGTCCGTAAGTTTCCAAGGGCCATTATACACATATTTTAGATCTGTCTGTGGGCTGAAACTTTCAGGATATTGGGTCGCGTAGCTGTGATCTAACATGTCATGGCGGGCGGAAGTCAATCCATTAGAACCAATTCCACTGTTATACTCACTTTCATAATTTGCCTGACCATCAGATGCCAGGCCAATAATCACTGCGCCGGGTCTTATCTGATTGACGATGAGATCTTTTCGCGCGATTCTTCCAAAAGCAGTAATACCCATGTCTACGGTTCGAACGATATCACCCGTATCCGCTGTTTCTCCACCGGCATGTTTGATGGAGATCCCTCGTTCGCCCATAGATTCAACAAACTGGATAGTTCCTTGAATAAGTTCTTCAATCACTTCACCGGGAATGAGGTGTTTATTTCTGGCGATGGTATTTGAAATCAGAATATTATCCAAACATCCGCAGCATGCCATATCATCCAGATTCATCACCATGGCATCCTGTGCGATACCACGCCATACAGAGATATCTCCTGTTTCCTTCCAATACATATAAGCCAGGCTTGTTTTCGTGCCCGCTGTATCAGCATGCATTATATTACAGTACTCCTTGTCTCCACCGGCTGTATCCGGTAATATCTTGCAAAAAGCATGTGGATAGAGCCCTTTATCGAGGTTGCGAATCGCATGATGGACCTCTTCTTTAGAGGCTGAAGCGCCTCGTTGATTGTATTTATCTGCTTCCTGTGACATAATTGTCGTAAAGATGCACTAATTTCATGCAATGGTGAATCATGTACAAAATTTTGGTACGCAATTTGCCACATACGCAGAAATCGCCATTGCGATCTGTTAAAACCAATCTGAATACCACCTCGATCTAAAGACTGGGGTGGTTTTTTTATGTCTTGTCTCGTCATTCTTTTCCCTAATCCCCATGAAACCAGCCTACTAGCATTATAATTATGCTTTGTCTCTGCGATGCCTTAAATTTGTATTCTTAAACACATTATTTAAGGCCGATTTTAAGCTCACCATTCTAAAGCATTTCGCGTTTAATAAATGTCGAATTTAACCATTCACTTTCATGTTGCATTATTCCCTCCATCTATCCATCGTGCTTGTCTGTCTGGCGGGAACTACAGGCTGCCAAACCAATAAAAAAATGGATCATAAGTATACGAATCGACTCATCAATGAGAGTAGCCCATATTTGTTACAGCATGCGCATAATCCAGTAGACTGGTATCCATGGGGTGAAGAGGCTATTGAAAAAGCAAAATTGGAAGGCAAGCTTATGCTCATCAGTATTGGCTATTCTTCCTGCCACTGGTGCCATGTGATGGAACATGAGTCCTTTGAAGATACCACAGTGGCAGCTTTTATGAATGAACATTTTGTCAATATCAAAGTAGATCGGGAAGAACGGCCGGATATCGATGATGTGTATATGACCGCTTGTCAATTGTCTTCAGGCGGCAATTGCGGATGGCCATTGAATTCTTTCGCCCTACCCGACGGCAAACCCGTTTGGGCCGGTACTTATTTTCCTCAGCGTAAGTGGATGGAAGTACTTGAATATTTTAGAAAAACAAATGCAGAAGAAAGAGATAAATTAGAAGCCTATGCAGATCGATTAGTCGAAGGCGTACGTGATCATGGTATCGATAGTATCACTGCGGATGAAACGCTTGCTTTTACAGAAGAAGATATTCATCGACTGGCCAAACAATTTAAAGAACGCGTTGATCCAAAAATGGGTGGCCGACAAGGAGCTCCTAAATTTCCCATGCCGAGTAATTGGGAATATATCATGCACTATGCCCATCGGTATGATGATGCGGAAGCTAAAGAGCTACTATTAGTCACTTTGGACAAGATGATGATGGGTGGTATTTATGATCAATTGGAAGGCGGTTTTTCAAGATATTCTACAGATGCTAATTGGTTGGTCCCGCACTTTGAAAAGATGCTTTATGACAATGGGCAACTCATCTCTTTATACGCGAAGGCTTATGCATGGACCGGTAAGCAAGAATACATTGATGTGGTTAATCAAACGATTGATTTTGTAGATACCTATTGGCGCGATAAATCCGGAGGCTTCTACAGTTCTTTTGATGCTGATAGCGAAGGAAAAGAAGGGAAGTTTTATGTGTGGACACAAGACGAACTGGATGAATTGATTCCTGAAGGGATCGAAAGAGATTTGTTTTATGAATATAATGATATACGTCCTAATGGCAACTGGGAAGATGAAATGAATATCCTGCAGCGACACAGAAGTCCTTCATCGCTGGCCAAAAAATATAACATCTCTATAGCGGAATTCCAAGAAAGTATCAACAAGTCAAATGCTAAATTGCTTGCGAAACGAAAACCGAGAATAGCGCCCGGACTCGATGATAAAGTACTTACGTCATGGAATGGATTAATGCTTCAAGGATTAGTGGATGCCTATCAAGCTACGGGAAATGAATTCTATTTGAAGCGAGCACAGGAAAATGCAAACTTCATGGTTCGTGAGATGATGAAAGCCGATTATCGCTTAGATCGAAACTACAAAAACGGGAAATCCACGATCAATGGTTTTCTGGATGATTATTCCATTGCGATACAAGCATTTATTTCCTTGTACCAGGCAACTTTTGACATTGAGTGGCTTAATCATGCCAAAGGACTTACCGAATATGTATTAACTCATTTTGACGGAGACAAATCCGGTTTTCTCTACTTTACTTCTGATATGGATCCTCCATTGATCGCCAGAAGGATCGAAATCTCAGATAATGTGATTTCCTCTGCCAATAGTATTATGGCGCGTAACCTGTATCTTCTCGGAGAGCTACTATACGAAACCAGTTACACAGAAAGAGCCAAATCCATGTTTAATCAGGTGTGGCCAAGAATCAAAAAGGATGGTCAGCCCGCATTTTATGCTAATTGGTGCCAATTGATGCTTGCAATCGCCAAACCACCTTATGAAGTAGCAATCG
Organism: Saprospiraceae bacterium; assembly: GCA_037969625.1. GTDB lineage: Bacteria > Bacteroidota > Bacteroidia > Chitinophagales > Saprospiraceae > Opimibacter. Next base: position 6,526 of record JBBKXT010000096.1, on the reverse strand, counting down.
TTGGTAAAGATTTCAAGCAGATAATGGCTGAGATGCAAAAGGCCTATCGTCCTGATGCCGTATATCTTGGTGGTGCGGATGAGGGGAAACTGCCATTATTAGAACATAAATTATCTGAAGGAGAAACACTTATATATGTTTGCCAAAACAAAGCTTGTAAGCGACCTACAGATGATATAAAAGAGGCCATTGGTTTAATGGAAGAGTAAGAAAAGGGGTCAGAGCGCCCGATTTTAATTAGTTTCGCACTTAATCGAAAAGAATCATATTCATGAATTTACACGAGTATCAGGGAAAAGAATTGTTGAGCCGGTTTGGCGTAAAGATCCAAAAGGGATTTGTGGCAAAAAATGTTGCTGAAGCTGTTGAAGCTTATGAAAAGATAGCTGCTGAGTCAGGGAGCACTTTTGCCCTTGTCAAAGCGCAAATACATGCAGGGGGCCGCGGAAAAGGTGGAGGTGTAAAGCTTGCAAAAAATCTCGGAGAGCTAAAGGAACATGCCGGTAATATAATCGGAATGATGCTTAAGACACCACAGACGCCTGGTGGCATGGAGGGTGAAGGCAAACTTGTCCGTCAAGTATTGATCGCCGAAGATGTCTATGTACCTGAATTCGATCAATGTAATGAAATCTACATGTCTATTCTTACAGACAGAGAGCGGCAGTGCAATGTGATCGTATACTCGACTGAAGGGGGTATGGACATCGAAGCGGTGGCAGAAGAAACCCCTCACCTTGTACATAAGGAGTATATAGATCCTGCATTGGGTATCCAACCTTTTGAAACAAGAAAAATTGCTTTTAATCTTGGGCTAAGTGGTGTCGCTTATAAAAACATGACAAAGTTTGTTGCCAATCTCTACCGTGCTTTTGTAGAAAGCGATTGTACCATGTTGGAAATAAATCCAGTGTTGGTCAATGGCCATGGAGATATAGTTGCTGTAGATTGCAAAACAACGATTGACGAAAATGCACTCTTCCGCCATAAGGAAATTGCCGCATGGCATGATCCGAGTGAAGAAGATCCTACCGAATTGGAAGCAAAAGAATTTGGTTTAAACTATGTCAATCTCGATGGCAATGTTGGCTGTATGGTCAATGGTGCCGGTCTTGCGATGGCGACGATGGATATCATTAAATTGTCGGGAGGTTCACCGGCCAATTTTCTGGATGTTGGAGGTACTGCAGATGCCAGTCGTGTCGAACAAGCGTTCCGGATCATCTTAAAAGATCCGGAAGTTAAAGCGATTCTTATCAATATATTTGGAGGGATCGTTCGCTGTGATCGCGTTGCTCAGGGGGTTGTAGATGCGTACAACAATATTGGCGATATCAATGTCCCAATCATCGTACGACTGCAAGGCACCAATGCTGATTTAGCAAAGAAAATAATTGACGAAAGTGGGCTAAAGGTGAAGTCGGCTATCCTCCTTCAGGAAGCTGCTGAACTGGTCGCAGAAGTACTCAAATAGTCCGGCTGATTGGAAATACATGGCCAACCCTTCTTCATATTCTTTACTTGAAATCAACCAATATATTCGGCGGGTCATCTCCCTTAATTTTGACGAACCGATTTGGATTGAATGTGAGATCGGTCAGGCTTCGCTTTCAAGAGGCCACTGGTATCTTGATCTGATTCAAAAAGAAGATGATCAGGTGGTCGCACAATGCCAGGCTGCCATGTGGGCAAATGTTTATTTCTTTCTCCGCAAAAAATCACCTGTGCCAATTGAGGATATCCTGAAACAAGGTATGTCGGTCAAGCTTAAAGTTAACGTGGACTACCATGAGCGCTATGGATTGAAGCTTATCATTGAAGATATTGATAGCAGCTTTACGATTGGTCAACTCGAATTGCAACGGTTGGCAATTCTCAAGGAAATTAAAGCGAAAGGGCTGATTCATAAAAATGCGAAAACGCATTTGCCAAAAGTAGTACAACGATTGGCGGTGATCAGTTCGAGCCGAGCGGCAGGTTACAAGGATTTTATAAAACATCTTGAGGACAACTACTACGGCTATGATGTACGGATAGAGTTGTTTGAGGCAGCAATGCAGGGACAATCTGTAGAGACAGAAATTTTAGCATGTTTGGATCAGATAGAAAAACAAAAGAATAAATATGATGCAGTGGCCATCATCAGAGGGGGTGGTGCTCGAACAGATTTAGCGGCTTTTGATAATCTTGCACTTTGTATTCGTGTAGCGGAATTTTCTTTTCCAATTGTGATCGGGATCGGGCATGAAATCGATCAATCGTTGCTTGATCTGGTGGCCTATAAATCTATAAAAACACCTACCGCAGTCGCAGATTATTTCATCGAGCGAATTGGAGGGTTTGAGGGGGAATTAGATGAACTGGATTCTTTACTTCGAGAAGAGGTTCGGGCACGGATTAGCACTGAAGAGCGACAGATCACATCGCTGGCTCATGCGTTGAATCATGGGGTGCGGTCCCATATAATAAATGATAGAAATAAAATAAATCATGCCCTCAGCATGATTGTTCATACATCAAAAAATATAGTGCAGAAGCATCAGGAACGATTAAATTATATGGATAAATTGGTTACTGCAATTAATCCGGATCATATCTTATCACGTGGTTTTACGATGACCAGTTATAAAGGAAAAACCATCGGGAAAGCTACTGATGCCAAAGCTGGAATGGAAATTCAGACTACTTTTATTGATGGTGTTGTAAAAAGTATAATCCAATGAAAAAAAAGCAAACAGATTATGACAAGGCCATGCTTCAACTAGAAACATTGGTTGAAAAAATTCAGGATGGTAAACTTGGATTGGAAGAAATGCGTGGTGAAGTGAAATCTGCCATGGAATTGATCAAGCTATGTAGAGCAAAGCTGAGAGATATCGAAGTAGATCTTGATGCAATTTTAGAAGAAGAAGAATAATCTACCCACCTTAAATAAAAAAGGTGGAAGTCGGTCCGATGACCTGCACTTCCACCTACTTCACCAGTTGAAAACAATCTTTCTACAACGTAGGGATTCTAAGCATCTGACCCGGATAGATCAGATTAGCATCCTTAAGCATCGGTTGATTGGCTTCAAAAATTGTATTATACTTGGATGCATCACCATAGACATGCTTTGCAATCTTTGATAATGAATCACCTGATTTTACTTCATAAAATGTAGCTTCAGGTTCAGGTTTTGCGACTGTGATACGGTCATCGACGGAAGCGATGCCTTCTGTATTTCCTAACGTCAGCAAAACGAGTTCTTTGGCAAATTGTGATTCTGACTCACCGAAAGCAGTCACCACATCATCGTTCAGCAGAAGTGAAACATCCTTCACAGGCAGTTTCAAATTGTTGACGGCTTGCAACATGGCGTCAGTTTTGACTCTTGTTAATTCGACAGCAGATATAGCAGAAGCTTTTGCGACAACATCTTTTTTAACTAGCTTTTCACCAGACTGTTTGGAAAATGAAAATAATCCCATAATTTAATTAAAATTTTAGTTGATTTAATATGTACTTACATATAAAACAAATAACGACGTCAAATAATTCCTTAGTATGTCAATTTGTTTCAAATAGTAGGCTTAATATACGATAACTGAATGTAAAACGAGAATTTTTTCTTTTTCCCTCTGCTTCAATCACAAATCTTGCGTTTTGCGGGAAGAAGAGGACCTTAGACTCCAGACGCACGACTTTTCGACACACGGTGCGCGATTTAACCTTCTAACCCTCTAACCTCTTAACCTTCTAACCTTATGACCTCTTATCCTCTTAACCCTTCTAATCTTCTAACCCTTTATTTCCGTTTGGTTAAATGATATATTTAATATTAATGTATATCAATTTTCAAAATCTTATCTTTGTTAATTCTTAGATAATTGATTGCCTTGATGTCAAAAACTGATAAAATAAACGTCAAAGCGGGTAAGGAAACCCCATTGATGAAGCAATATTATAAGATCAAGAGCCAACATCCGGAGGCGCTCTTACTCTTTCGGGTAGGTGATTTCTATGAAACCTTCGGGGAAGATGCCGTCAAAACCGCCGATGCGCTGGGAATTGTCCTGACCCACCGGAACAATGGCGGTAGCAAAATCGAGCTAGCCGGATTTCCGTATCACTCCATGGACTTGTATTTGCCCAAATTAGTACAAGCAGGGTATCGCGTCGCCATTTGCGAACAATTGGAGAAACCCTCCAAGGAAAAGAAGATTGTAGATCGTGGGGTTACCGATATGGTGACACCAGGCATTACAACGAGCGACTCCCTATTGGATCGAAGTCAGAATAATTATCTGGCTTCTTTGCACATTAGTGCCCCTGATCGATTGGGCATCGCTTTTCTGGATATTTCCACGGGAGAGTTTGTGGTCAGTGAAGGTGAACAAAGGGAAATTGAAAAGTTACTTCAAAGTTTTAATCCTTCTGAAATCATTTTTTCCAAGTCTAATAAAAATAGATTTGAAAAAATATTTGGCAATACTTATTATTCTTTTGGTCTCGAAGAATGGATTTATACGGATGACTATACCAATGAGAAAATACTAAGACATTTTGATATAGCCACACTGAAAGGTTTTGGGATCGAACATTTGAAAACAGCGCAAGTGGCTGCGGGAGCAATCCTTCACTATCTGAATGCGACCAAACAAGATGGGCTCAAACATATCCGCACGATCAGTCGCATTCAATCAGATCATTATGTCTGGATGGATCGGTTTACCCTACGCAATCTAGAGCTCCTCTACCCTGCCAATGATACTGGCACCAGCTTGTTGGATGTGTTGGACAAAACAACATCCCCCATGGGTGCGCGGATGCTGAAAAAATGGATCGCACTACCCTTAATTAGCCTGATTGAGATCAGACTCCGACATGATATGGTAGATCACGCCCTCCACAAAAATGCATGGTCCGATGATATCAAAGAACAGATCCAACTGATTGGAGATCTCGAACGAATTATCACCAAGGTTTCTCAACTAAAAATATCTCCACGCGAGATGGTTCAGTTGAAACGAGCTCTAGCAGCCCTTGTGCCCGTAAAATCAAAACTAGCAGAAAGTGGACAGGAAGGTTTTATTCGTTTGGCAGATCAACTCAATACCTGCGAACACCTTCACAAAACGATTGATACGGCCATACAAGAAGATGCTCCGGCCGTCCTGGCTAAAGGAAACGTGATCAGTAAAGGATACAATGAAGAGCTCGATGAGTACAGAGACATCATTCAGAATTCAAAAGAAATATTGATCAATCTCCAACAGGAAGAAGCGAAAAAAACAGGCATTACTAGTCTTAAAATAGGCTACAACAATGTCTTTGGATATTTCCTGGAAGTCACCAATAAATATAAAAACCTCGGATTGATTCCTGACAATTGGGTGCGCAAACAAACGCTCTCCAATTGTGAGCGCTATGTCACGGATGATCTCAAAAAACTAGAATCTAAAATCCTAAGTGCTGAGGAAAAAATTGGTGCTTTGGAAAGTTCACTGTTTGATGATCTCGTGATTGCAGCTCAGGAATATATAGGCCCGATTCAAGTGAATGCCACGGTGGTAGCGCAGCTGGATTGTCTTCTTTCGCTGGCGGATGTTGCCAAAGCATACAATTATTGTCGGCCGGAAATGAATGATGGGTTCAATATTGACATCAAAGAAGGTCGTCATCCGGTTATCGAAAGACACTTACCTCCCGGCGAAGCTTATGTTGCCAATGATCTCTTCATGGACAGTGAAGAGCAGCAGATATTTATTATCACCGGTCCAAACATGTCCGGTAAATCAGCCTTTTTACGACAGACAGCATTGATCAGTTTGATGGCGCAGATGGGAAGTTTTGTGCCGGCGAAAAAGGCTTCACTAGGGATCATCGACAAACTTTTTACACGTGTTGGCGCCTCAGACAATATCTCTTCCGGTGAATCTACTTTCATGGTAGAAATGAATGAAACGGCCAGCATTCTAAACAATCTTTCTGCGCGCAGTTTGATCCTCATGGATGAAATCGGTCGCGGAACCAGTACGTTTGATGGTATTAGTTTGGCGTGGAGTATCGCGGAGTTTCTACATCACCATATACCTTACAAACCGAAGACACTTTTTGCCACGCACTATCATGAGTTAAATGAGTTGGCAGAAAAATATGATCGTATCCACAACTATCATATTGCGACAGAAGAAAGTGGAAGTAAGGTGATCTTTCTACGCAAGTTAACGGCCGGCGGAAGTGAGCATAGTTTCGGAATTCATGTAGCTCGGATGGCCGGTATGCCCAAATCTTTATTAGAGCGTGCCACAGAAATCCTCCACGAACTCGAATCCAAAAACCTGAGCCTCGATGATGGTACAGGTAAGAAAAATGTTAAAAAAGTCAAGGATATTTCTTCCATTCAATTGAGCATCTTCGATCAATCTGATGCGACCCTTCGCAAAGTCAAAGATGAGCTCCTTGCCCTTGATGTCAATCAACTCACACCGATTGAGTGTATGATGGCGTTGATGGAAATCAAGAAGAAGCTGGAAAATAGTGG
>JBBKXT010000095.1:0-3714 GCA_037969625.1 Saprospiraceae bacterium | reverse complement strand
TACGATCCTGTCGCCGATGCCTGGGAGCAGTTGCCTGATTTTCCCGGCGACGGAAGAGGGTTTTCGTATGGCGTCACTTTTGAGGGGAAAGGCTATCTGGGTTTTGGTAGAGTCGGAAGTAAGAATTATAACGACTTGTGGTCGTATGACCCTATGACGGAAGAGTGGACTGAATTAGATACTCTTCCTGGTGTAGGTCGCGCGCATCCCGCTCTCATAGCGGGATCAGGAAAAATATGGGTTGGCCTGGGTTCCGGTCCTGATGGTAACATGAATGACTGGTGGGAGTATGACATTGCCAGTGATACATGGGAAGAACAGCCATATCTTCCTTCCGTCGAACGTCATCATCCATATTACTTTGTGATTGACGGAATGCCTTATGTTGGGTTTGGACATGGAGCCGGGATATTTAAAGATTTTTATCAGTTCGATTTTGAAAACGATACCTGGATTGCATTGGATTCATTTCCTGATCAGGGTAGGGTAGCAGGCACACAGTTTTCATATGGTGGTAAAGGGTATATTCTTTCTGGTCAGGGAGAAGACCATGGTGATTTAGAAACAGGTGAATTTTGGGAATACGATCCGCAAACGGATACATGGGAGGAGCTTATCCCACATCCGGGAGGAGGTCGTTGGGCACCTGGTTCGTTTGTCTTGAATGGTGAGGCATATGTGCTTTGCGGGAACCAGCAAGGTGTTGGCAATTTGACCTCCATGTGGCGTGGCGACCTGCCTGAGCTTCCTGTGGCTACCCATGAGGTATTTCTAAAAACTGAATTGAAAATAGTTCCAAATCCTGCAAGTGACTTTGTTGAAATTCAATCAGATATTGAGTTGTTAACAGGCGCAAAAGTTTCTGTGATCAATCTTGAAGGAAAAGTTTTAATGACACAGGATTATGATAATGAAAAGCGCATTGATATTGGGCGCTTAGCGACCGGGTTTTACATTTTAAAAGTTTACAGTGCAAATAGTGCTCAATTCGTTCGGTTTGTAATCGCGAGATAGAGTCGTTTATAGTTCCCAAGCCTTAACGATGGATATTTTTCATCATTGAAAATTTATTTTCATTCCCTTTATGACTTTTAGTACTTGCTGTAGCATGTGATCGGCGGCATGTGCAAAAAGCCTTTGAGTAGGAAAGCTTAAATGAAGAGAAAAAAACAGACCCCGAAAGGTCTGTTTTTTATAGTGGGCCACTAATAAGAATTCTGTTTTTATGCGTTGCTCCAAAAATAGTTTAGTTCAATGAGAAATCTACTGTTTTATAAAAGCACCTAAGTATTGCACATCTGTGTTCGAATTTATCTGCAGGAAATATTGACCGGGGACAAAATTGGAAATATTAAAACGAATTTGGTTTGAAGTCAGCTTGGATCTTCCCATTAACATTCCAGATGTATTATAAATAGATACATTAGTATTGAGGGGGGTGTCTGTGTCAAAAGAGATGATAACCTCATGATCCGCCGGGTTTGGAGAAATGATGATTTTATGGGCATCCACCAGGTTTCTTACTGAAGTAGGTGTATCATCATACACCCAAAATTCCCTGCCATCAGCATTAGTACTTTTTGCATACAACAGATGATCACCGACGTTAATCATAAACGGATTGATGCTGAATGCAGTTGCGGGTTTATACACAGAAAATAACGAATCCAACCCTGAATCCAGGTCCACTACCCATAGTTCATGCCCTGTAGGCTGCCTGGTATTGTAAAACAAGTTATTACCAGAGGCGAATAGATACGGATCAAAATTAAGGTTTCCTAATGTGGTTGAACTAATTTTCTTTGTTCCGGCAACAGTGCCATCAGTCTCATAAACGAAATCATCATCTTCGTGAAAAAAGACCTTGCTTCCGTTTGAAACAGGTTCAGAGAAATAGTTGAATTCTTTGGATAATTGTACTGTTGATCCAAGCAGACTATCATAAACCATGACGTCAAAATTTGAAAAAACAACATTTAGATTGGATAGTCTGAAGGCATGAATGTAGCTTCCAGCGAGTGTGAAATCTGACAATCCACTACCATCAAACACTTTTCCGCCGCTAATTGTATTAACAAACATGAAATTAGCGGTTCCAACAGCAGACTCAACCTCGTCGACTGCACTCACAGCATTAATATAATCGGTCACCAGCATCGTGCCATCAACGGTTCCATCAGTGATTACGGGAGGGAAACCAGAACCTGTACTCTTTTCTGTCAGGATCATTTTATCCTGATAATAGCTATACGTGATCAGGAGAGGATCAACTTCATAATGACCTAATAATATAGTACCATCGATGGTGCCATCTGTTGCCCACCAAAAAGCAGTGTCCAGGTTGAAATTTTCTGTAATCACTATCACAGTGTTATCATCGAGTTTTTGCATGAACTCTACTCTTTGTTGAGGAAACTCCTTTAATAAATTAGTTCCGGCCTGTGTTCCATCAGAACTATAGATTCCTCGATGAGTGTCTTTCCAGCCATTGAATATTAAGTAGTCATCTATCGAAGTAAGGAATTCCACATCAGGATAGTTCTCTGTCAGTACCTCAAAAGTATTGCTTTCTGTGCCATCCGTTGACCAAATTCTATACTTGGAAAATGGTACTCCAGTGATAAAGTAAGTCAGTCCATTCCAGTTTGTTGCTTGATTTGAGATGATTATGCCGTCTTCGTCGCCTTCACCAATATTCTTGAGTAGGGAGTGCGATTGGGCGATGCAAGCGAAGGATGTTGTCAGCAAAAGTAGTAAGGTAAAGATTGTTTTCATTTTAAGGAATTTTGATGGTTTTTAAAAATTGAGTTGTGGAATACGAATCAATATATATATATGCAAACTTTTGATTCATAAAAGATGATAATCTTATTTTTTTGGCGTTTTTGATATTTGTGTAATTTAAAAATAGCAAAATTTTCCGGGAGGGGCCACCTAATCCCTATTGATTGAATGCACAAGCTTGATGTACCATATTAAATGGCGTACTAGCCCGGTGAATAATAGAGTTTTTTTTGGGTGTTACTAATTCTTTAATTGCAGCATATTGTCTTGAAAGAAGGATGACTTATGTTTAATCTCCCCGGAAATTCAGCCATTTTCAATTAGAGATATTGCTTAATGGTATATGCACTGATTGGAAAAAATATCGATGCAACGAAGCATCGATCATTACTGTTTTAAGACAGTACAATGAAGAACAGAAGGCAGCAGAGATTTAGTCGCAGCACGATGACAGACTATACAGCTTTGCAAAACTGGGTTTCCAGGCAAAGTGTATTGAATGCAAATCGCCAAACTATGTCGCAAGAATTGAAGCGGAGAACTCCTCTGAAATCACCTAATTGAGCCTAATGAATTGAAATATCATTGACCAAGCAAATACCGCAGCCCAAGATTTACGCCAAACCGGGCATGTGCCTGTTCGATAGGATTTGCGTCGGTGCTAAATATAGACGCTGATCTGTATACAGGTGCCAAATATATCTCAAACGACGAACCAACCGTATGCCCAACACTTAAACCTGCGGTGAAGGCCATTCCTGTATTCGTTTCAAACCATTTTTCAGGATCGGAATTCAAATCGTAAAATAAAGCGTTTGGAGACAATATCTCTCCGGTATAACTTGTATTTAAGTTTATGATAGTACCCACATCAAAACCAAATCGCCATTTTTCTGAACGATATGTATATCCAACTTTTAAAGGAATGTC
>JBBKXT010000094.1:0-29624 GCA_037969625.1 Saprospiraceae bacterium | reverse complement strand
TCCTTAATTCCCTCCGGATTTATCTGGAGGAGAAAACTAACCGAGCTCTTTCCTGGATTTATCGGGAGCGTTATAACGAACTAGTTACCTTCTTAATTACCTCCAGATTTATCTTGAGGAGAAACCCCCAACCAACTCTCTCCAGATATAGCAGGAAGAGTCTAGCTAACTCGTCCCTTCTCAATTACCTCCGGATTTATCTGGAGGAGAAACCCCCAACAAACTATCTCAGGATATATCAGGAAGAGTCTAGCCAACTCGTTCCTTCTCAATTACCTCCAGATTTATCTGGAGGAAGCTAACTAACAAACTCTCTCCGGATTTATCCGGAAGAGAAAACCCCAACCAAGTTCACTCCGATTAATTACCTCCAGATTTATCTGGGGGATCTGGAGGATAAAAAAAAGCCCCAGGAAAAATCTCCCTGGGGCCTTTTAAAATATAAAGCATTAGCTAAAAGCTAATCATTGATTATTACTATTTAACAATAATCACAGGAACAGAACGCTGTCCATCAACTGTTTCAACCTGGAGCAAGTAATTACCTGCCGCCATTTGGCTTACATTGATAGGCTCGATATGATTTGTGATGGTGTTGACTAATTCATTGTAATACACAACTCTTCCAAGATTGTCAATCAATCTCAATTTCACATCACCGTATGGCTTAGAGAACTCTAACTTAACCTGAACGAGGTCAGATGCCGGGTTAGGAAATGTAGAGATAGAGTTGTCCAATGGAAGTGGATCAACTGTGTTAGATGTTTTTGTAACGACACGTACCATAGGAACGATATCCTGACCGAAGAATATACGGCTATCATTGACATCAAGTTCTCTGACTTCATAGTCGATGTTAGCGATGTTTCCATCAGGAGAGAATCCAAGTACGGCTGTGTAGATAAGATCATCAGTTAATCCATAAGCTACAGCTGTATCAGAAGCTAATACTACAGCACCATAATCTCGGGCTTCACTAGCCAATAAGAAAAACTGAGGATCAGCAGCTGTTGCCGCTTGATATTCAACGATAGCGATGTATCCAAAACCACCTTTCATGATGACATCATCATCCGGGTTGTCAAAGTTTTCAAGGACACTTTCCAGAACGGCATTTGCACCTTCTGTACCATTGAAAGTATAATCAGCATAACCGATAAACTTACGCTCATTACTTTGAGCGATCTGGTCTCCATTGTTGTCTGTCCACTGCTGCAGGTATATCTGAACAGTTTTATCAATCATATCTGCTGGGTTGTTAACACCCCAAACAATTCTGTCTACTTCAGCATCTACCACCGGGTGGAAGTAGTTACCGAATGCATATGATAAAGGTGCTCCGGCATCATAGATACCATTAGCAACCGCTACAGATCTTGTAAAGCCATCTTCCATTCCAAAGGTGTTGCCACCAACTGAATAGGTAGAAGAAATAGTATTATCAGTCGCATCGAAGTCTGTTTCATCTTGTGTTAAGGTGAAAGTAGCCATGTAGTTACCATCCACTTCATAAGGAAGTGTAATCATCGCCGGATTCAATCTGTTTTCAATAGTTGAATTCGCATCAATGGTACCATATGAAAGATCTTCGTTATAGACTTCTTCCATGGTGCCTACCTCATAAATCGTATGATTTAAGTTTACGTTCGTCTGTGGAGCAGCACCTACGTTAGATACATCAGCCAAAGCACCAAAGGAGTATGTCTGATCGTTTGGCATAGTAGCCCATGGAGCAATAGAATAGAAGTTTTCCATTACTCTTAGATTGTTTGCTTCAGTTTCAACGATTTTCACATCATCAATTCCCCACAAATAATAGTTAGCATTGTAAACAAAACGAACCTGAAGGAGGTCGTGTCCAGCGGCACCTGCCATAAAATGTCGTTGAACATTAGCAGGAAAAAATGCACTGTTAATAACAAATTCAGTATTTACTTGGATATCAACCCATTCAGTCCATTCATCAGCACCATCCTTTGTACGGAAGGAAATGAAGTAGGTACTCTGAAATTGGCGTAGCGCCTGTGTCCATACTAAAGAAACACCGATCGCTGACCACTCAGAAGTATTGATTTCTGGTGAAATCAGAAAGTGTTGTGCAGTTGCTGGACAAGGTCCATTTCCAGCATTACCGTCAATACCTCCATTATCACCATAATCGCTGTCTACACCAACGGATCCATCGCAATAAGTAGCAGATTGAACCGCATAAGTTGGTTGACTATATAAGCCTTGGTTAAGTAGATTGTCTGGACGGTAAGTCCATCCAGCGTTTGCATTTGAGTCAACAACACCACATGTGCCTTCTGTGGTCCAGCCGTTTGCGTCAAGACCGCCTGCAAAGGTTTCCCACCAGAGAGGGGCATCAGAGGAAGTGTCTTCATAGACACCTAAACTTAAGGTACCTTCTGTCGCTGGGGTATTTCCGGTAGACCAAACGCGAACAACGTATGTATTACCTTCTAACAGGCAACCACTAGAAAGTGCGATTTTGTTATCTTCCGGTACATCTGAAGAAAAACAAGCAATGGCTACTTCGTCAACGCCACAGCTTTCATAGATAGCCATACCCACCGCAGTTACATCTGTTGGGGTAGTTGCATTGTTGAAATAAGCTCGGACAATTACACCATTCGCAGGAAGTACTGCATCTGTTGTAAATTTAAACCAAATGTCATCCGTGTACCATGAGCCGGAACAAACATTAGTAGGTATTGTGGAGGCGGTACCTCCTCTTGTGTCACCGGCAACAGCTACTACATTAGCCTCGCTGTCAGCAATAACGACTTCAAACGCGGTGGCACAATCATCATTAGCTGGCTGTGCCCAGGCGGTTGCACTCATTAAAATAAGTCCAAGGAATAGACTTGTTAAACGTAAAGTTACTTTCATCATTTTCAGAATTTAGTTTTAATTAATAGCATTTCTCTTTAAGCAAAAAGGTAGTTGGAATTTCTTTTTCTTAATAAAGGGTGGAATATATTGTAAAAATAGAAAAAATTGACATTTATCCGATAGCGTAATTGATTTTTGTAACCCGTTTGACAAATATTACGATATCCATTGGCTTAAGATCCCCACATCTACTGTGACAACCCCTGAATGCGAACAGACATAGGCGCCCGTCAGATTGGCCAGAGCCCCTGCTGTTTTTACTTCTAGATTGCAGATACCACTCAATGCCAATGCACATATCACAGCATCACCGGCACCACATACATCTACTACATCAATCGCTCGATTAGGTCGGACATGCGCCTCCAAGGCATCATTTTGCAGAAATAGACCATTTGAGCCGAGAGTGATCGCAATTGTATTGATAGACATTTCCTCTCGCCATTTGGCACAAATAGCACTTAAATCCTTTTGCTGAAGGGGCTGATGGGCAGCAATACTAGCTTCCCGATGATTAGGTTTAAATAAATCAACCCCTTTGTAAGCAAAATAGTTCTTGTCTTTCGGATCTACTGCTATATAGACACCCATTTTACGCCCCAACCCTATCACTGCGTGAATGATTTGCTCTGTCAAAAACCCTTTATTATAATCTTCAAGTATAATTAGTTCAGGTTTTTGTTCGGTAATATAGGCAAGTATATGCGCTAACGCACGTTCCTCCTCCTCCCCGGTCAAATAAGCAGTAGACTCCTCATCTATACGCAGCATATGATGTGAAGCAGCCACAACTCTCGTTTTGACAGTAGTTGGCCGCAAGCTGCTTTTAAACATATGATGCCCAATACCCTGATCTTCCAAAAGAGAAAGGAGCAATGTGGCGTTGGTATCTTCTCCGGTCAAGCCTATTAATGTAGACTCACAGCCCCATGCGGCCAGATTCAAAGCCACATTGGCGGCCCCTCCGGATTTGATGACCGTTCGCTCATGAGAAAGTATCGGCACAGGTGCTTCCGGCGAAATACGATCTACTGACCCATATATATATTTATCTAACATGGCATCACCGATCACAAGTGCCTTTAGTCCGTTGGCCCGATTGATGACTTGCGTTAATTCCTTTTTGGTTATCATTTGTTAATTGTTCGCCCCTAATGTTGCCAAAATATACTGTGTTATTTTTTTGCTGGCTCCACTTTGTGCGGTAAGGTAATTATAGGCAATTTCTCCAGCTTGCTCGAAACGCCCAGTAGGTAAAAGTTGTTTAAGTCTTTCTGTTAATTCCTGGGCATTGGCTACAGACCAGGCTGCATTCAGTGCAATTAAATCCACAGCCTCCGGAAATTTTTGATACTTCGGCCCAAAGAGAACCGGTTTGTGATGTGCAATAGGTTCCAATGTATTGTGTATTCCTGGGCCAAAGCCCCCACCTATATATGCTACCCGCCCAAGTGGATACAATATATTCAGGACACCTATCGAGTCCACCACAATGATTCTTTCGCTGACAGTCGGCTCTTTTATCGCGGATAACCGAATGGCGGATAATGATAATGGCAATGAATCGATGAGCCTAGTAATATTGGCCTCCGAAACATCATGTGGGGCAATAATCATCTGCAGGTTGAGTTTCTCTGCCACTTCCATTAATATTTTTTCATCTGCTGGCCAAGTGCTTCCTGCAACAACATCAACCACCGGTAAACCTTTAAGGCTTTTAGGAAGTCTTTGGTCAACCTCATCCGCCAACTCAAGACTTCTATCAATGCGCGTATCTCCGGCAACAGTCAAATTATTAAAACCCTTGTTTTTAAAATAGTCCAGATGATCCGGTTTTTGAAGGAAAATCTGATTAAATCCTTTTAGCAAGGAGCGGGTAGGGGGTAACGCACTAGAATGAAATGTCGCTCCCGGATGCCAATGTGCTGATATTAGAATCGTCGGGATACTTTTTTGGTGCAAAGCATTTAAGTAACCGGCCCAAAGATCGTATTTAACAAAAACGGCAAAGTCGGGTTGAACCCATTCGATCCATTTTTTGGCATGGCCGGGCAAGTCTTCCGGAAGATAAAAAACAGTTGCTAAAGGATAATTTGATTTAATGGAAAAACCACTGGGTGAAAAAAAAGTAAGTATAATTTCTAAACCAGGTTGAGCACGTTTAAGACTTTCCATCACAGGTCTGGCTTGCTCAAATTCACCAAGACTTGATACGTGAAACCAAATGCGTGGATTGGATTTTGAAGGGAGTGATTTTACTTTGTGCACCCAATTTTTTCTGCCGTGAATCCACTTTTTTGACTTGTCATTCCACAATGCCGAAATTCGAATGCCGGCTGACATGAGGTACATAGCAAAAAAATAAAGAACCCAGATCATCCTTTTTAATAGTAAAGATTCTCAGATTTATGTTCGCGGCTGATGACGACCACATAGGCAATGCTGAAGCCAGCGAGAATATCAGTTCGCTTATTAGTCAGCGCACTACCGGTTGCATAATCCAAGTCCCGTCGCACTTGTGTCTGCGCTCCATAAAAATCAGCCATGACGGAAAAGTGGAAGTTTTGTTGTGGATGTTGGTAATGATAACCAACACCAAGATGCATGGCCGGCCCACTGGTCAATCGATCATAGCCGGGGAGATATTCTTTATCAAGCGCAATTACACTGCGCGCATTGTCCTGAACTCTGACTTTATGTTGTAAAAAACCTAATCCAAGTTGTGTGCGGATACCGGTTAATTTATTCTTATGCTTTGTGGTGGAAAATATTTTTCCCGCATTAACCCCAAAATAAAATCCACGTTCTTTAAGCGTTACATCACCGGGCCCCCCATTGACATCTATGATGCTACCATCAGAAGACCTAAGATTTGCCAGCACATCTTCTTTGACAGAGTTTCCAAAGAAAAACATCCCATCAAAACCAAAGAAAATTTTATTCTTTAGTCTGACGGATTCAGCTGAAAAACCGATCGAACTACTTGAGCCAAATCTCGTATTCAAATCCGCGGCAGGAAAAGCATAACCATACCTGAATTCAAGGATATTGATGGCGTCTCCTTTTTGTGCCTTGAGATGATTAGGGGATAGTAGGAATGTGACCAAAGCAATACAGGCCCAAAACCTTAATTCTAGTATCTTTACAGTTCTCATATTTCTTAAAATCGTAAATAAAGGTATTGAAAAGGGTACTAATCGCCGGAGCTGCCGGTTTTATCGGATCGCACTTGTGCGAGCGCTTCCTGAGTGAAGGCTATCATGTCATAGGCATGGACAATTTATTGACAGGTTCTATGAATAACATAGAGCACCTATTTTCGGATCCAAATTTCGAGTTTCATCACCACGATATTACGACTTATGTCCATGTCGCAGGCGATTTAGACTACATTCTTCATTTTGCCTCTCCCGCAAGTCCTATCGATTATCTAAAGATGCCGATCCAGACACTCAAAGTTGGTTCATTGGGGACACATCATTTGCTAGGATTGGCGAAAGCTAAGCAAGCACGGATTTTAATAGCTTCAACATCAGAGGTTTATGGAGATCCATTGATTCATCCCCAAGTGGAGGAATATTGGGGAAATGTGAATCCCATTGGACCTCGGGGGGTTTATGATGAGGCAAAACGCTTTATGGAAGCAATCACTATGGCCTATCATCGTTTTCATGGAGTGGAAGTGCGAATCATCAGGATATTCAATACCTATGGTCCACGTATGCGCATTGAAGATGGCAGAGCCTTGCCTGCCTTTATGGCACAGGCTTTGAGAGGTGAAGGGTTGACAGTGTATGGTGATGGTAGCCAGACGCGCTCTTTTTGCTATGTAAATGACTTAGTGGAAGGTATTTACCAATTATTGCATGGAGATTATGCTTATCCGGTCAATATGGGTAATCCGGACGAAATCACCATCATGCAATTGGCACAGGAAATCCTCGAATTAGTAGGTAACAAAGATGCCTATATAGATTACAGACCATTGCCCGAGGATGATCCAAAAGTCAGGCAGCCCGATATCAGTTTGGCAAAAAAACTGTTTGGTTGGGAGCCAAAAGTACCCAGGAATGAAGGCCTGGTATACACACTTGAGTATTTTAAAAAGGAGCTTGGCAAGTAGTTGAGCATCCATGGGATAAATGGAAATCATGTTTGGGAACAAGGGTAGCGTTAAATCAATCCTCATTATTTTATTGGTCTTTCTGGTGTATTCTCCGGCTTTACTTGGTCAATCGGTCAGTGAAGAGCAGGCTAGAAATATGCTTGCAGAACGCGGAATTCCTGAAGATACACTTCGCACTCGCCTAATCGCCAAAGGGTATGATCCTGACAATATTGCCCCTAATCAATTGGGTGATTTTCAAGCAGTCATTGTTGAGACGGTCAATGAGATTGAAGCAGATATGGCCCAAAGGGAGAAAATATCAGATCCAAAACCGAAAGAATCTAAATCAATTCCGGTACCTGAGCCCGTCAATGAAGAAGTGATTGAAAAACCCGAACCAATTCCTGCAGATACCACATCAGCAAAAATTTATGGGCAGGAGATTTTTAGAAATAATTCTATTAAGGTTTATAAGAAAGGAGGAGAATTTTCAGCTCCTGATACTTATGTCCTAGGGTCCGGTGATAATATAGGCGTGATCGGGTTCGGTCGCTCACAGTTTGATCAGCTTCTAACAATTGATGATGATGGTTTCGTTCATCCGGCACAAAATCTACCTAAAATACTACTGCGTGGCGTACGACTTGGGGATGCAAAGGAATTGCTCTTTCAACGTTACAGCCAGAATTTTCTTATCAGTCGAGGAGAGTTTCAAGTAACTTTAAATAAGGCCAGAAACATGACGATCAATGTTTTTGGTGAAGCAAAATCAACAGGTTCCTTTACTTTGCCCGGTATCAATACAGCTTTCAATGTGATCAGTGCTGCGGGAGGTCCAACAGATATTGGATCCGTGAGACGCATCAAAGTTATTCGAGGTAATAAGACCACCCCGCTCGATGTGTATGAGTTTATGAATAATCCCGGAATGGCAAAAGATTTCTTTCTTCAGAACAATGATTACATCCATATCCCGGTGGCACAAAAAGTGGTGACCATCAAAGGTGCGGTCATTCGCCCAATGACGTATGAATTATTGGATGAAGAAAATCTCTCACAATTGGTGGCCTTTGCAGGAGGTGCAAAAGCGAATGCTTATTTGTCATCAGTGCAAATCACGCGCTTCATGAATGAAGGATCGATCATCACGAATGTCGATTTGAAAGAGTTGGCTGAAAGTGGTGGAGACTATGTGTTGTTCAATGGCGATGTAGTTGAGATAAAATCAATAGCAGGAGGTGCTAGCAATACAGTGACAGTAGATGGAGCTGTAAAATATCCGGGCATCTATGAAAGACGTGATGGTATGAATGTATTGGATGTGATGAATGCAAGTATTCTTCAACCGGATGCAAGACTTGATTTTGCGTATATTTTGCATTATCAGCCGGATGGTACCTATAAGTATCAGAGGATTAATTTGCAAGAGATAATAGACAATCCCTCTTCGCCCTCGAATATGGTATTGTCAAATTTGGATTTATTGCAAATCATGACATTGAAAGTGTATGTCAATCAAGGAACATTTTCAGTCATCGGAGCCGTATCAAAGCCGGACACTTTTGCATTTGATCCCGATGGCAGAATGCGCGTAGAAGATGCTATTTTATTGGCCGGTGGTTCATTGAATGATGCTTCTGAGTATGGCTATATTTTGCGTCATAATCCAAAAGAACCAAAACGAATAGAATATATACACCTCGACCTAAAGCAAATTTTTGAAGACCCGTTTTCTCCTGCGAATAGGGTCATTGAGTCGGGGGATCAGATTAATGTTTTTAGCAAAGGCGGACGTAGAGATGAAATGACTATTTCAATTTTTGGTTCCGTAAGAAACCCGGGCGTATTTACTTACGGCGAAGGAATGCGATTGGCCGATTTGGTTAGTCTGGCCGGAGGGTTTAAGTTTGAAGCCGACAATGATCGAATCGACATTGCTCGTTCTGTATTTTATAGCGGTGAAAAGGTGAAAATTTCGCAGTCAACGGTTTCGTTGCCAAGAGATTTTGAGTTGTTTTATGATCGGGATACAAGCATCGCATTATTGGCATTTGATCATGTCTTTGTTCGAGCCATTCCGGAATTTGAAATGCAGCGTACCATCCGATTGGAAGGAGCTGTAAAGTATCCGGGTACTTATACACTGATAGCGGATCAGGAAAAGATATATGATGTGATCGAAAGAGCCGGTGGCTTAACCGGACAGGCCTTTCCTGAAGGGGCTAAATTATATCGCGAAGGGGATGGCACCGGACTTGTGGTGATTGATCTTCATGATATTTTGAAAAACAATAATTTGCCATCTAATATCACACTTCGAGCAGGAGATGTACTACAAATTCCAAAGAGTCGTGACTTGGTCACAATTAACGGTAATGTAAATCTCGATGATGCCTATTCCAGTGGATTGCTGAATGGAGGCGAATCCATTTCTGTCGCTTTTCGCGGACCTAAATCTGCGCGCTATTATGTGAATAATTTTGCAGCAGGTGTCAGTGAGACAGGTACGATGAATAAACTCAAAGTTCAGTATGCTGATGGACGTATTCAAAAAACCGGCAAAACTTTTTTTATTTTCAATAAACATCCTAAAGTCAGTAAGGGTTCTATCGTGACCGTGGGCGCTAAGAATGTTAAGCCCCCTCGGGAAGCCTCGGAGAAGAAAACAGATTGGGGAATTGTCTTAAGGGATACCCTGTACCAAGCAACCGCCGTTTTAACCTTATTAATATTGATCGATCAACTTTAAGCATAAGTTGTTGTTGCTATTTTCAGATTATGGTTAAGATAAAGGATATAGAGTTAGGAGAATTTCCACTTTTACTGGCCCCCATGGAGGACGTGAGTGATCCACCGTTTCGTTCGTTATGCAAAGAGCAAGGCTGTGATATGTTGTACACTGAATTTATCAGTGTAGAAGGGTTGATTCGCGATGCAGAAAAGAGTGTTCAGAAATTGGATATCTATGAAGCAGAACGACCTATCGGTATTCAGATTTTTGGCGCCGAACTGGATTCCATGCTGCA
Source organism: Saprospiraceae bacterium (assembly GCA_037969625.1). Classification (GTDB taxonomy): domain Bacteria; phylum Bacteroidota; class Bacteroidia; order Chitinophagales; family Saprospiraceae; genus Opimibacter. Next base: position 19,595 of record JBBKXT010000094.1, on the reverse strand, counting down.
GGCGACAGATATCGTGGTAGAGGCTAAGCCGGAATTGCTGGACATCAATTATGGGTGCCCGGTTAAAAAGGTCGTCTGCAAAGCAGCAGGTGCCGGTATTCTTAAAGATATTCCCAAGATGATGCGACTGACCGAAGCGGTGGTCAAACGCAGCCCTATACCCGTCACGGTAAAAACGAGACTTGGATGGGATGATGATACAAAATACGTAGTGGATGTAGCCGAACGATTACAAGACATCGGTATCGCTGCGATTTCGATCCATGGACGGACCAGAGCACAGATGTACAAGGGAGAGGCAGACTGGTCGCTGATTGCAGAGATCAAAAACAATCCGCGTATGCACATTCCTGTTTTTGGAAATGGAGACATCGATTCACCGGAGAAAGCACTATTGTACCGGAATCGATATGGTGTAGATGGAATTATGATCGGTCGAGCTAGTATAGGGTATCCTTGGATTTTTAGAGAAATAAAACATTACTTTAAAACCGGGGAGTTATTACCCGCGCCAACCATTTCTGAGCGTGTGGATGCTGCTCGACGACACCTCAGTCATTCGATTGCCTGGAAAGGTGAGCGTGTAGGTGTCAATGAAATGCGTCGACATTATACGAACTATTTCAGATCGCTTGAAGGCATACGCCATTACAGGTCATTACTGGTGACAGAAAATGATCCTGCATTACTTTTTGATATTCTAGACCAGGTACAAGCGCATTACTCGGAAGAAATGATTGCTATAGATTGATCCCTCGTAAATCGATGTTCAATTTTTTTTATAAAATTTGAATTACCACACGCTAATGAATTTATATGATTAGCGAAATTATATGAAACTAGAAGTATCCCCAACAGAGAGAACACTTTTTGAGGTCATCAGAACGGCAGCAGATGCAATTGATCAGGAGGTTTTTGTGGTGGGTGGTTTCGTCCGGGATAGATTGCTCGGTATTCCTTGTAAGGATCTTGATTTTGTGACCATTGGAGATGGTCCCGCTTTGGCTGAGGAAGTTTGTCGTCAACTTGGTCAGGATAAAGCTCATCTATCAATCTTCAAAACTTTTGGTACCGCCATGATCCGCTATGAAGATCTTGAGCTGGAATTTGTGGGGGCCAGAAAAGAATCCTACAGCGCGGATAGTCGAAAGCCCAGTGTAAAAGCAGGGACACTCCAGGATGATCAGCAACGAAGAGATTTTACAATTAATGCTTTAGCAGCCAATTTGCGAGGGGAGGCCCCTTATGATATTATAGATCCATTTGATGGTTTAACGGATCTCGAAAATGGGGTTTTGGTTACGCCGTTAGAACCAAAAAAAACATTCTCGGATGATCCGCTGCGTATGATGCGAGCGATTCGTTTTGCGAGTCAACTTTCATTCCGAATTGATCCTGAAACACTAGAAGGCATAGCGGCTATGCGGGAAAGAATCTCCATTGTTTCGGCAGAGCGCGTGACCTACGAATTGAACAAAATCATATTGTCTCCTGTTCCTTCTAAAGGATTTCTCCTGTTAGAAGAGACAGGGTTACTCAAGTTGATCTTTCCTGAATTGGAACAAATGAAAGGTGTCGATCAGCAAGGTGGATTTGCACATAAGGACAATTTTTATCATACGCTTCAGGTGCTTGATAATATATCAGAGGCTACATTCAATCTATGGCTGCGATGGAGTGCTATTCTGCACGATATTGCAAAACCGGCGACCAAACGTTTTGAACCGGGTCATGGATGGACATTTCACGGACATGAAGTGGTCGGTACGAAAATGACGAAGACGATTTTCAAGCGAATGAAATTGCCGTTGGATGATAAAATGAAGTATGTACAGAAGCTTGTTAGATTGCATCTGCGTCCTATTGCATTAGTACAAGATGAAATTTCAGATTCTGCGATCCGACGATTACTTTATGATGCGGGGGATGATCTCGAAGATTTGATGACTTTGTGCAGGGCTGATATAACTTCAAAAAATCAATCTAGAGTTTCCAAATACCTGAAGAATTACGAAAGCGTAATGATCCGATTGAAAGAGGTCGAGGAGCAGGATCATTTGCGCAATTGGCAGCCACCCATCACAGGAGAAATGATTATGGAAACCTTCGGTTTAAAACCAAGTCGTGTAGTTGGAGATATAAAAACAGCCATTAGAGAAGCTATTCTGGATGGCCAATTGGAAAGTGATTATCAGAAATCATTTGATTTCATGATCGAAGAAGGCAAGCGACATGGCCTCGTACCTGTGAAAACCTCGTGATTTCTGCGTACTTTTAAACAAAAAAGTGAAACGTACGGCAACCCTCTGGCCAAGTTCGTTTTTAATAAAGCACAATTATGTTCAGGATCAGGTTACTGATATGGATGGTGGCACTTGTCTCAGGGGCATCCCAGCTTCAGGGACAGAGTCAAAAATTGGCGATTGATGCAGATGCCCGAATCGCCTCTGAATTCTTACTTGAACTAAGTGGGCTGACAGGAGTCAACATTATCTACAGTGATAATGTTATCGAGCAACTAGATCCCATCTCCTTAAAAATAAAAAATGTGACCATCGATGAAGTGCTGACACTCATCTTGAAAGGCACAAATGTTGATTTCCAATATATTGATGAACAGATTGTCCTTTATGAGTTAGTGGCCAGGCAAGTTCGATTTACCATTAGTGGAATTGTAACAGATTCTATCTCAGGCGAACCTTTGATTTCCGCTTATGTGTATGATGCGATTTCCGGCAAAAGTACTAGCACAAACAATTATGGATATTATAACCTAAATCTTCCTTCAGGTCAGGTGGAACTATTGACCGGCTTTTTAGGGTATGAGACTAAAACCATCAGTAAGGTTTTAAGACAAAATGAAATCCAACATCTTCGATTAAGTCAGAATGTTACATTGAAAGAGGTGATTGTCCATTCAAGTGAAACCTACAGAGGAGATGCTATTGTCCCTCCTGCAGAGCGTATCACCTACGAAGACCTGAAAAGTAATATCCATCTAGGGGGATCCAGTGATTTATATCGCGCCGCTGATTTTATTCCGGGTGTGCATACTGGTACGGATGGTATAGGGGGTATTCATGTTCGGGGTGGAGGAAATGATCAAAACCTTATTCTGATGGATGGCGTCCCTATTTACCATCCGAATCATTTATTGGGAATCGTCTCGGTATTCAACTATCAGGCATTACAACAGGCATCAATCTACAAATCAAATTTTCCAAGTCGATTCAGTGGGCGACTTTCTTCGGTGATTGATGTCAGGCTCAGAGAAGGGAATATCAACAAGTGGGGATTTACCGGAAATATTGCGACCTCTGAGGTGGGGTTGATGGCTGAAGGACCTTTAGTAAAAGATAAGGTGGGGATTTTGATTAGTAGCAGATTTTTTCTGCCCGGTTTATTTATAAGGGATATTACAAAAGGGTATAAGAGAAGAAATAATGTAGGGGGGTCGGCTGATCTTGATTATTTTGATTTTAACAGTAAAATCAATTGGGTGATGGGTGATCGGAACAGGGTATTCCTTAGTTTGTATCAAGGAAATGATCGCTTTGCGGATCAGTCAATTATAGATCGTGATCAGATACAAAATTCAGGCGTTCGGATCCTCTCCCATGAGGAGTATAACAAAGACCTTAATTGGAGTAATCGAACTGCTGTGCTTCGTTGGAATCATTTAGTCAACGATAAGATGTTTTCAAACCTGACGATATCGACCAGTAAGTTCCAGCTTCAATCGGTTGATAGAAGTGAATTCGCACACACCTTTCCCGGATCATCATTTGATTCTCTTTCCGGTTTTGATGCGAAGGAATTCAAATCGGGGATTAGAGATGTGACGGTCAAATTGGAGTTGGATATTCGAGCTTCTGCAGATCATCAACTCGCTGCAGGAATGTATGCCATAGGGTATACCTTCCAACCGAAGTCGATATCCATCAACGAGGAAAGTAAAGTAGGTGAGTTCTACACGCGAGAAGGATTATTGGATGATGTTTTCTTTTCTTCTTTTCGAGTGAATGCCACAGAAGCAGGAATTTATTTTGAAGATAAATGGGAGATAAATTCAAAATTCAAGTTAAACTCCGGATTGCATATTTCAAGTTTCTTTGTTCAGGGAATTTATTACATGGATCCTCAGCTTAGATTAAGCTTGGACTATACGGCGACACCAAAGCTTGCCTTTAATATTGGTTTTAGCCGCATGGTGCAATATCTGCACAATCTAAAATCCAGTAGTATTGGGTTGCCTACGGATCTATGGGTCCCGACGACCAGTAAAGTTGCTCCGGCTCTTTCTGATCAGTATTCTATTTCAGGTATTTGGGTCCCGGGAGTTTTTAGCACGTTTGAATTGTCCGCCTATTTTAAGGATATGCGAAGCATGATTTCCTATGAAGAAGGGGCCAGCTTTTTATTAAGAGAAGGTTTGGTGGCTTCAAGTATTGTCGATGCAGCCAATTGGGAATCAAAAGTGACAACGGGAATCGGGGAGGCGAGTGGAGTAGAGCTTCAATACAAATATGCGACAGAGAAAATACAATTTAAATGGAATGCCACTTGGTCAAGATCGTACAAGCAATTTGATGAAATTAATAATGGGTATGCTTTTCCTGATCGTTATGATCGACGATGGTCTTCAACCTTTTCCGGTCAAATCGAATTAGGTCCAAAGTGGACATGTGGAGCGAATTGGGTGTATGGAAGTGGGATTGCCATTACACTGGCAGAAAGCAAGTTTTATAATCCGGGATCCTTCTTTCCGGAGATTGGGATCAATTACAGCGATCGGAATGGTTTCAGACTTCCGGCTTACCATCGATTGGACTTGAGTGCGAATTTCAAGCTAAAGGACAGAGCCTCCTATAGTCATTCGCTGACGTTAAATTTATATAATGTCTACGGGCGAGTTAATCCATTCTATATCACGCTGGTACAAGATCCGATCAGCCAGGATTTTGAATTCAGGCAATTTTCGTTATTTAGGTTTTTACCTTCTGTGAGCTATCGATTTTCACTCCAATAATGTTGTAATTTTAAGCTATTAGAACACTTTTTGCCAATTAACGTCAAAATATCATATCTTTAGAGAGTGAAGAATCTGGTTTCATATAGTATACATATTCTGGTCATAAGCAGTTTAATGCTCTTTTCAGGGTGTGAAACTACTTTGGAACTACCTACGAATAAGCTACCGAAACTTACGATTATTGCCCATCTCTCACCAGCAGCTGCAGGTTGGGAAAGGCCCAGAGTGTACGCATTTGTTTCTCAGTCACCATCCGATTCCAGTAGTTTTGAGATCCCTCAGAATCTGGAAGTGGAAGTAACTGAGTTGGAAACGGATCATTCGATTCAATTGGTTCAGACTACAGCGCAAGGAGAGACCTATTTCGGATTTCCAAATAGTTTTCTGAAAGAAGGATTTTCCTATACGATTTCTGCCTATGCACCTGGTTTTGAGAGCGTTCGGGCCACCACAAATATTCCCACACCGAGTACAATATCAAACTTAAACATCAGTGGTATCACGATAAATCCATCTGAAAAAAATGAGTTTAAAGATATCGTAAGATATTCACTGGATTTTGAAATAAATCATTTTGGCGCTAACCAATACTACCATTTAGTGTTTTATAATCAGTATGCCGGTTTGCCATCGGCCTATATAGTAAATCCGGAACTAACTGATGATCAGCCGTTTCTGGCACATTATGACTTTGGTGTGTTGATTGATAAGGAAGATCTTGTGCCTGGCATGCCTCTCACATTCAATTTTGTAGATTGGGTCCTTGAGGACAATGAACTCAGAAGGGTTTTTGTGGAATTGCGTTCCATTACCAAAGAGTATTACAAGTATCATAGCACCCTGGCACGACAGCTCATTGTTCGTCAGGATCCTTTTGCAGAGCCGGTGACCATCTATAATAATATAGAAGGTGGCTATGGTAACTTCTCGGGATTTTCGCCGGATGTATCCTCTTCCTATTTGCCACAATAGTCTTTTTTACAATTTTTATTCTGCCTTTCATAGGGGTAGGCGAATCTTATTGTGTCTTTTACCTGACATTTCAATTTATCTTTTAGGTATAAGACCAAATACAGGCTATGAAACTTGATATACTCGACAGCATTCCATTCTTCAGCGTTCTAGAAAAGGAGGAGTTAGCCGAATTGGCTCACCACATGGACTTTCAGACAGTCCCAAAGCATACGGCCATTTACGCCGAAGGAGAGGAAGCTCAATACTTCTATATCCTTTCTGAAGGCAGTATCAAAATTGGTACCCACCACCAGGATGGTAGAGAAGTCATCAAGCAGGTATTGCACCCAAGGATGATATTTGGTGAGTTTGCTTTAATTCAACAAAATGAGCTTCATCATAATTTTGCAATAGCCTTGTCTGGCTCGAATTCCTACTACCGTATTCCGGTAAAAATATTCCGTAAGATAATGGACAAGAATCCGCAACTTACCATGGGCGTCATCTCAATGATTGGCCTCAAATTGCGCAGAACAGAAAATCAACTGGAATCCCTTATTTTTAAAGATGCCCGAGGAAGGATTATTGATTTTATCATCGAAAATGCAAATCAATGTGGCCGGCAGATCGGTTTCGAAACTTTGTTAAAACACTCACTGACACAGCAGGATATTGCTAATTATACAGGGACCAGTCGCCAAACAGTCACGGCTGTGTTGAATGATTTACGCAAATCAAATAAGATATACTTTACGAGGAGCAGCATTTTGATTAGAGATATGGATGCATTGGCTTGAGGAGGTAAGTGAAAATTTTAAAGGGTTGGTTTGAAAAAAGCCGAATCGGGTATGTAAAACCTGATTCGGCTTTTTATATTTGGGTATGTTTTTTCCGGAATGTGTGTACCCCTATTTCGATTAAAAAGAATTGTTGTTGCTAATTCGGGAAAAAGCCTTTTATTTGCTGATACTATTATTAATAAATTAGTGCCAGCGCCGACAGAGAAACACTTTGTATTATTCCGTATGACAAACCTACACACGCATTGATATGGTCAACAAACCTCGTATCGTAAAGGATTATGAAAAACTGGATCCTGAAATTCAGGAGCAGATTAAACTCAATTACCCATATGGTTTCCATCGAAACCTCATTCAATACAAAAATATTGAGGGTAAATTCGTTTCAGCACTTCCTTTTGAGACGGAGGATAAGTATTATCTCGTCAGAATGACCTTGGTCGAAGCAAAGCAGATCATCGAAGATGATGATGATTATAACGCACGCGGCGAACTCAAAGAAAGTATAAAAGAGGACTACGAAGAGAAGTATGGCGATCTGGATCACTTGACGATTTCAGACGTCGAGGCTGATGACTTGGCCGATGATGACTTGGGCGATGATGATGTCGAGGTGGATAGCAATGACAAAGGCGGTGATGATGATGAGGACTAACCTCAATTAAACACTGCATATATTGGTTTTCATTAGGCTTTAGTTATTTTAAACAATGCCGGCATACCTGGTGATGGTTAGGCTTTTTCTTTTTTTGTAATTTATTTTTTGTTTTTTAACTCTCTGTTGTTTAAGGGCGGGTAGGGCTGTGCAAGAAAGATTCCTACATAAAAAGGTGTTTTTAGTTGCATAACGTAAAAATACGTTGTACATTTATGGAATGGATAAGCAAACCAAAGCCTAAAATGAAGAAACTTACCACCGCAGAAGAAGAAGTCATGCAGTACATCTGGACGTTAGACCGGTGTACGGTCGCCAATATTATAGAAACGATGAAGGCGCCCAAGCCGCCACATTCTTCGATTTCCTCCATTGTCAGAATCCTTGAAAAGAAAGGTTTTGTAGGCCATAAAGCCTATGGCCGTACCTATGAATATTTTCCTGTGATTGCTAAGGATTCCTACAGCAAGCGGAATGTCTCCTCCTTGATCAAAGAGTATTTTGATGGATCGCCTAAGCAATTAGTTTCCTTCCTAGTAGCCCAGGAAGAGACCTCTTTAGATGAATTGCAATTGTTGATTAAAGAACTAAAAAAGAAGTCATGAGCCTTTTAATGTATTTGCTTCAGGTCACCTTTAGTATGGCCATCTTTTATAGTTTTTACCATCTGGCGTTAAGGCGCGAAACACTTTTTGAAGGAAACAGATTATATCTTCTGGCGACGTTGATCCTGAGTTTTTTGTTGCCACTGCTTCATTTCGAATGGGCCCCGCAAGTTATACAACCTGTATTGATGCCTGCGATGTTATTGGGAACATCAATGACTTCTTTGTCGGAACAACTATCCCCAAATACAGGAAGTGTATTTCATTTAAGCCATCTGCTGCTAACGTTTTATGTGGCCGGAATGCTCTGGATGACGGTTAAGGTTTTGTTTGCTTTCAGGCAAATACAACTTATTAATAAATTGGGGACACCCACCACGATACAGGGATTCCAATGTGTTTTAGCTGAAGAAGTGAAAGCACCCTTTTCATTTTTTAGAACTATTTATTTGCCACTTCATCATAATTATCAGGATACCGAACTTAAAGAAGTGATAGCCCATGAAAGTGCTCATGTACAGGATCACCATTCCTGGGATGTATTGTTGATGGAATTATTGACGATCGTCTGCTGGGTGAATCCCTTTATGTATTTGTATAAAAATTCTCTTTCGGATGTACATGAATATATCGCAGACAAAGCGGTACTTCAATTTACGCATTGGGAAAATTATGCACAACTATTAGTACAGCAACAGTACAAACAAATGCCCAATGCCCTTTCCCATCAATTAATTTATTCACAATTAAAAAATCGTTTAAAGATGATGACCAGACAATCTTCCGCCAGAACTGCCCGCTTAAAATACATAGGCATCATACCGGCTTTATTTATTTCTTTAGTATTGTTTTCATTTACATATGGCGATGTGATAAAGGGAGCTGAGCAGGAGCCATCTTCAGCAACCGTTAGCGTAGAGGAGGATATCGTTATGCCACGGTTCCCAGGTTGTGACAAAATATCCTCTGACAGTGTACAGAACTGTACGTCCGCCAAATTGAACGCTTACATTATTGACAATCTTGTTTATCCGAAGAGCTTAAAGGAAACCGGAACCCAAGGTGTCGTTGTTTCTAAGTTTACGGTCGGAAAAGACGGTCGCATCAAAGACCCTACGATTGTCAGATCCTTTCAAGCGGATGCCGATATGGCAGTGCTCAATTTAATAATGATAATGAATGACAAGGAAGGATTATGGACGCCCGGAACAAAGGATGGGAAACCCGTTGATTTGGTGATGCACTTGCCTGTTCGATTTGAGTATGCAGATGAATAAACGATAAATATATTATTCTGTATCCTCTTTCTTGCCAAAAATATCATTTAGGAGTTTGCCAATACCTTTGCGTTGTTGTCCTTTCAACTGATATCTTCTCGTCACGGGAGAATGCTTGTCGCCGACCCTCGCAGAATCTAATTCCAGTAGCTCAAGTTCGCTGGAATCAAGGGTAAAAGCACAGTCATTGACCCATTTGTATTCCTGCGGCCACGAGGGCATGAAAAGATGTTTGTATTGTGGATCGGCTTGCATTTTTTTAACAAATTCGCCCCAAATAGGTAGCGCTGTTTTTGCTCCCTGCCCGCGACTTAATGTTTTGAATCTGATGCGTCGATCGAAGCATCCGACCCAGACACCGGCTACAAATTTTGGTGTCATTCCGACAAACAATCCATCGGCATGATATTGCGTAGTGCCTGTCTTACCGGCGATTGCCCCATAGATGCCAAATTCGCGATAGCGTAAAGATGCAGCCGTCCCGCTATCCACCACATTAGCCATCATTTGATTCATCATGCCGCAAGTTTCAGGGGTGTAGACCCTCGTCGCCGCTTCAGGTTTGAATTCTTCAAGGACATTGCCATCCTGATCTTCTATGCGAGTAATCAGGTAATAAGGTCTATGCATTCCTTTGTTTAGAAATGTAGAATAAGCACTGACTAATTCAACCATTTTGACCTCTGCCGTCCCAAGGGACAGAGACGGAACAGGTTTCATTTCTCCTGTAATGCCGAGCAAGCGGGATTTCTGAATCAAATTGTCAATGCCAACATCAAAAATCAATTGTGCGGCAACGGTATTGATGCTCTTTGCCAATGCACCCGGTAGTGAATAAATATTGCCATATTTTCCATCGGCATTACTTGGTGTCCAACCTTCATATTGATCATAGGTGATGAGCTCATTGGCATAATAAGAGCATATCGCCATGCCCTGATCAAGTGCAGTGGCATAGAGGAATGGTTTGAAAGCAGATCCTGGATGACGTGGTGTCAAGAGGTAATCGATGACAAATTCCTCTGCATCATTTCCACCTACCCAGGTAAGTACACCACCGGTTTGAGGATCGATGGCAACCACTGATCCTTGAAGTGTTTTTAACGCATGGCGGATGCTGTCCATTGGAGAAGCAAGTGTATCCTTCATACCCTCCCAGGTCCAAAATTCCATAGGCATTAATTGGTTCATGCTATCCTCTATCAGTGAATCAGTCATGCCACTTTCCTTTAAAACTTTGTATCGGTTTGTCCGCTGCATCGCATCTGTCACCGCACTTTGATAGGGCTCCCAACTTGTAAATTGTTCATCGAATATTTCCTGAAGCATGGAAAGCCTTATTTTTAAAGCCTGCTCTGCATATTCCTGCATGCCAAAATCAATCGTCGTATAGACTTTAAGTCCATCGGTGTATAGGTCGTAAGGTTGACCGTTTTCTTTGGTGTGATTAGCGCACCAATCGAGTAGGATAGGACGAATCTGATTTCTGAAATACAGTGCAATACCTTCTGAATCTGTGTTGCGTTGATAGGATAGATTTAAAGGTAGCTCGCGCAATGAGTCATAGGTCATGGAATCAATGACGCTGTTTTCCTTCATTTGAAAAAGCACTACATTCCTTCGGGTGATCGCTCGCTCCGGATAGTTGTTTGGATTGTAATAGCCTGTTGCTTTTAACAGACCGACCAGCATCGCACATTGTTCGATGTTGAGTTCATCTGCAGGTTTGGAATAATAACGATCAGCAGCAGCATCCAAACCAAAAATATTCTCTCCGAAAGGAACGGTATTAATATAAAAAGTGAGTAGGTCTTCTTTGGAGAAAACCTTTTCCAAACGAGTGGCGATTATAAATTCACGGAACTTGTTGATCAACATGGAAGCGACCAGAAAATCTTTTCTGGGAAATAAGTTTTTGGCTAGCTGTTGTGATAAGGTGCTTCCTCCTCCTGCACTTTTTTGGCCGAGGATCATTCGTTTGACAAAGACTCGCATCCAACTTCTGAAATCGATACCTGTGTGGCTCCAGAATCTTGAATCCTCTGTGGCGATCAAGGCGGTCATAAAAACAGGAGGTAAGTTTTCAAACTCGAGGGTATTCCTGTTTTTGGTATAATACTTACCCATCAACTTGCCGTCATGGGAATAAATCTTTGAAGCTTCCGGTTGACGGATGCTCAGCAGTTCTTTACCACTTGGAATAGAGCCAAAAATCCCCAGCCAGGTGATAAAGAAAATAAAAACGAGGAGTAGGATTAGGCTTCCGAAAGCATATATTCCGCGTTTAATCCATTTTGTTCTGATTTTAGGATCCTTGATGATTCTGACGATCTCACCAGGGAGACCACGAAAGAAAGCCAATAACTTACCAGGGGCTTCCTTAAGATAGGCACTGATGGCGTTAGGTGTTAGGTTGGGTAACTTCATAGAAAATCCGGACAGATAAGATCAGGGTGCTAAAGTTATACTATAAAATGAATCAAAGGCAGCAATGATAAATGATTATCTTGCTTTTATTTAACTTGACCGGTATAATAATCGGTATAACGAATAGGTTATGGTACATAGTACAGATATAATGTTGAAAGATAATTTGAAACTTATGAAGCGCTTGAATATTCTTTCTTATGGCCAGATCCTAATCTTACTGGTAGGTTTTCTCTTTCTTTTCGGATGTGCGGTCAATCCTGTGACGGGTAAGAAGCAGGTAAGTTTTATGTCAGAGAATCAAGAGATTGCGCTTGGGGCAGAGGCTGATCCGCAGATTATTGCTCAGTTTGGGCTGTATGAAGATGAGGCGATTCAAAAATTTATTGATACACGTGGTCAGGAAATGGCGGCTATATCACATCGACCCCACTTGAAATATCAATTTCGAATACTTGATTCACCTGTTGTGAATGCTTTTGCTGTCCCGGGAGGCTACGTCTATTTTACAAGGGGGATAATGGCGCATTTTAATAACGGAGCTGAATTTGCCGGTGTATTGGGTCATGAGATTGGGCATATCACGGCAAAGCATTCTGTGGATCAGTACACGAAGAGCACTTTAGCCCAAGTATTGTTAGTGGGTGGTTTAATCGTTTCTCCCGAATTCAGATCGGTTGCTAACGAGGCCCAGACAGCGATGCAGTTATTGTTACTGAAATACAGTCGAAACCATGAAAGTCAGTCTGACGAACTTGGCGTGGAGTATTCATCGAAAGTAGGTTATGACGCGCATGAGATGGCCGATTTTTTCAAAACGCTCAATGCCTTAAGTGCATCTCCTGATGGTGACAAGATTCCAAATTTTCTTTCGACGCACCCAGATCCATTGGATCGGTATGAAAATGTTGGGCGTCTGGCGGATGAATGGCAGGGGAAACTCCAGCTGCCGACGTATAAAGTTGACCGGAAGTCCTATCTGACAATGATTGATGGCTTGGTTTATGGCGAAGATCCTCGCCAAGGGTATGTTGAGAATAATAACTTTTATCATCCGGAATTGAAATTCCATTTTCCGGTTCCAAGTGGTTGGGATTTTGCCAATAGTCCGTCGCAGTTTCAGATGGCGCCTAAGGATGGCAAGGCATTGATGATCCTGACGCTGGCGGAAGGTACTTCTCTTCAAACGGCCGCTACGAATGTTGCGACACAATTGAAGTTGACAGTCTCGACTACCCGGCAGGTGAAAGTAAGTGGGCTAGATGCACTCGAAGTTCGTTCACAGCAAATCACTGATGATCCGAGCACCGGAAAGCAGAATATTATTGAGCTTCAGAGTATGTATATACAGTATGGACAACTTATATATCTCTTTCATGGATTGTCTTTGCCTGCTGATTTCAATGCGTATAAGTCCTATTTTGACAAAACGATGTATGGTTTTGGCGAACTCAAGGATCAGACAAAGATTAATGTCAAGCCGGAGCGAATTAAGGTAGTTGCCGTAAAAAGTACCGGAACCCTGGGCCAGGCTTTGTTGGCCTATTCGATAGCGACAGCGAAGCATCGGGAGTTGGCGATTGTCAATGGGATGGATATAACAGATCAGGTGGAAGCAGGGGAGTTGATTAAGATCGTTATCAAGTAGTTATAGGCCTGATATTCTGCGATTTATACATTATAGGAGCTAAAATAAAAGGATTGGAAAAATCCCTTTGATATATTGGATAAGAATCTTACCTTTGCCCCGCTAAAAATTATATGTATACCGCATGCTAATTATCGAAGTTAAAGAGACAGAATCAATTGACCGCGCACTGAAGCGTTACAAGCGTAAAGTGCAGAACGTGAGACAAATCCAGGAATTACGACGCCGAAAGGAGTTTGTTAAGCCATCTGTCACCAGAAGACATGAAGTCTTAAAAGCGGTGTATAAAACCAAAAAGCAAGCTACTATATAGGTAGTTTGTGCGCCAGAATGAGCCTCTGGGGCTTATTTCTACCTAATTTACAAATTTTAATCCCAAAATTGGTATTTGATACTATCATTGAATACCAAATAATATTATTTTTGTAAAGCTGCCCGGGTGGTGAAACTGGTAGACACGCAGGACTTAAAATCCTGTGATCAGTAATGGTCGTGCCGGTTCGATTCCGGCTCCGGGTACAGCTACAAAAAGAATTTCTTAGAGACCGCCAAACTTATTTTGGGTCGAAGATATAGAGTCTGCGACCCCAAATACCCAAATTTCGTATGGCATCTCTGTTAGGAACATTAGGGGTTTTCGACCTTTCAGAACAATGGTGGCTATTGCGTGTGGGATTTGCGCAGGCTCTTTTTTTTCTTCCTAACTAAATCTTTCCAGTGACATTTCATTAACACATCAAGTTGTTGGGAATGCATTTTTTTACCTGACGTTTGAAAATTCTTTGGCATCACCCCCAGGACAAATTATTAATCCGAGGTAAGATTGCTTTCCGGGGAAATTTGATCCTTCGTCATAAGAATTGTTGCCCCTAGGCGTTACATCATTATTTTATTTGGACCAAGCAACTATGATGCTCGAAGGCAATCTGCCCGGCAGTATAAGTTGCAAATTCCACAGAATACCCCTAAATTAGTACTTATGAATTACTCAGCCTATATAGCCATTGATCCCAATATCCGCTTTGGAAAGCCTTGCATAATAGGTACCCGAATAACTGTTTATGATGTGTTGGGCTGGCTTGCTTCCGGAATGACGGTCGAGGAGATTCTCAATGATTATCCGGAGCTTAATGACATACAGGTCAGGGCTTGCCTTGCTTATGCTGCAGACAAGGAGCATCGATTGATGGTAGCTTCATGAATCTTCTCTTTGATCAGAACATATCTTTTCGCATTTTAAAATGGATTGGCGATATTTTTCCAGGATCAATTTCCGTCCATAACCTTGATTATGACAATCCACATGACCTTGACATTTGGAACTTTGCCAAATTGAACAACTTTGCCATTGTCACATTTGACTCCGATTTTATAGATATATCCAATTTACGTGGGTATCCGCCAAAAATAATCTGGCTCAGATTAGGTAATACTTCAACAAAGAACATTGCAGAACGAATTCGAGCTGAACATAGTGGTATAGTAGAATTTTTACGCAATAGCGAAATTGCTTTCTTAGAGATTGCCTGAAAACCAAGAGCTATCATTATCATTGGTCCTAACTAATTGTGATAGCAAATGAAAAACAATGATCCAATTCGACAAATTAATTAGGAAGGTTTTTCCAACGAGAATTCAGTTTAAAAAGTGGAGTCTCATTGCAAAAGCTTCTTATATAGGTGTATGGTTATCTTTTGCAGGAATACTTTTTGGTGCATATTCTCACTTTTTTCCTAGGGAAAATCAAGCTTTAAAAATGGCGGAAATGGAGGCGTTTGGCACTATTGTTTTACTCAAAGTTTTGGAAAATTCTTCATTGTGTTGTGATATAAAAACTGGTAAGTTTCTTGTGTTTTTACCTTTTGAAAGAGAGTTACAAATCAATGCAAAGGAGCTAATAGGAACAATGCCTAGTTCTGTGGATAAAAGTTTATTGAAGTTCTCTTTCACTACTGACCCGAAAGATTCCATACGAATTTTCAATTGTAATGATATTATGATCCAGGATATCGATATTTATTTTTTCAATAACAGAAAGGTGTTTTGTTCAAAGCCTGCGAAACTAGATTTAAGGGATCCTCTAGAATACTGCAGTCTTCCATTGAGTAAATGATGTTTATTCCGGCCCATACTGACCCCTTATTCCGGCGCATGCTGACCCCCCATTCCGGCATACTGACCCCACCCAGAACAAAGGCGATTCCGGCATACTGACCCCACCCAGAATGGATACGATTCCGGGTTTCAATATAGCGGAAGCCCCCTTTGATTTTTTACGGATTTGGATTGTAATGACTTAAATCGTGCTTTGTGGTACACAGCTTAAAAACTAAACCACATGGCCGGAAACCCAATTCGTATGAGTCAATTCAAACAAGTTCTGAGGCTTATTAGCCAAGGTCAAAAGATTAAAGCGATCGCTCGTGAAACCGGCATATCGCGTACTACCATCAAAAGGTATCTGCGTATCATTAGCAGCAGGGAGTTAAACCTGGAGGAACTCTTGCACATGGAAGATCTCCGAATCGAGCACCTTCTTCAATCGCCTTTAAAAACGGAGAAAGAAAGACATCAGGACTTTATGCTTCGGCTGGATAAGTTGCAGCAAGAACTTCAACATCCACATGTCACCAAACAGCTTTTGTGGGAAGAATATAAAAGAGAATATCCCGATGGATACCAGTACTCTCAGTTTTGTCACTACCTGCAATTATATGATCGGAGCCAAAAGGCTTCTTTTATAGGGACGCACAATCCTGGAGATAAACTCTTTGTGGACTTTACGGGCGACAAACTGCATTATGTGGATCGCACGAGTGGCGAGATCATTATGTGCGAAGTTTATGTGGCCACCTTGGGGTACAGCAATTATATGGCTGTTGTAGCTACGCCATCGCAAAAGATCGAAGATGTTATTGAGGCAAACGTAAAAGCACTTGAATATATCGGAGGAAGCCCGGCAGCTATCGTTCCTGACAATCTTAAAGCGGCTGTAACCCAAGCTAACCGATATGAGCCCAAAATCAATGAGGCCTTCCTTGATATGGCTAATCATTACGGAATGGCAGTCTTGCCTACTCGTGCTGCAAAACCAAAGGATAAAGCAAAGGTTGAACGCGCTGTAACAATCTCATATCAAAGGATTTTTGCCCCCTTGCGAAAACAAACCTTTTTCTCATTGCAGGAACTCAATAAAGCCTTACAAGAACAAACCACACTGCTCAATCAACGTAAGATGCAATCGTATGAATGTTCGCGGGAAGTATTGCTCGAACGCGATGAACGACTTGTGCTCAAATCCTTGCCCGCACAACGATATGAAATCAAAAAGCAAATGATTCTCACCGTACAACGCAATGGCCATATTTATCTGTCAAAAGATAAAAAGTATTACAGCGCACCATCAAAATATATTGGATTTAAGGTGCATGTCATCATTACCGCTTCGCTTGTACGATTGTATTATCAGGGAAACTGTATATCCACCCATGCTGCCGATACTCCCGGAAAGTATGTTACAGTGCCTGATCATATGGCCTCCCACCATCGGGCAGTAAAGGACGGTATGGACGAACAGGTGTTAAAGCAAAGAGCTTCTGCTATCGGTCCTTCTGTTCTGGCTGTTATCGAAGAAGTTCTTAAACGAAGCATCCATCCCGAACAAGCCTACAAATCTTGTCAGGGTATTCTGTCTTTGGCTAAAAAAGCATCTAAAGAAACACTCCTTGAAAGTTGTCGCATAGCACTGGAGTACCACGCCTGTACATATCGCCATGTTGAACGATTGGCTCAGGGACGCTATGCAAGCCGGGAGTTCTTGCAACCAAACAATACCAAATCCATTCCCGATCATCCAAATGTTCGCGGAGCCTCTCATTACAATCCTTAACCTTTAAATACTTATTTTATGAATCAACAAAAGACACTTGAACTCATGCGCGACATGCGATTGCATGGAATGTTCGATGCCATGCAAGGCCTGTTGCAAAGCAAAAAACTAGCTGGCCTTAGTGCGGATCAGCTCCTTGCGTTGCTTTTGCAACAGGAATGGGATGAACGGAACAACCGGAAAATTACACGCCTAACACGTACGGCCCGATTCCGTTACAATGCATCCATGCAGGAAATTAAAGCGGATGCCAAACGGAATCTGTCAGCAGAACAACTCGCCTTGATCAGCACCTGTGATTGGGTAAGTAAGGCAGAAAACCTGATGATCACAGGACCAACGGGTGTTGGAAAGAGTCACCTTGCTTCTGCAATAGGTCATCATTGTTGTCAATTGGGATTGAAAGTCGCTTACCACAATACACAAAAACTGTATCAGGCACTCCGCCTAGGTCGTCTTGATGGAACCCACAGAAGACAGATGCAACAAATGGCCCGGGCAGATCTGTTGATCTTGGATGACTTTGGACTGCAACGTCCGGACGAACTTGCTCGTTTAGATTTGCTTGAAATGGTAGAGGATCGCCATGGGTGTAAATCAATGATTATTGCCTCTCAACTACCCACAAATATTTGGTATGAAATTATTGCTGAGCCAACGATTGCAGATGCTATCCTCGATCGGATTGTGTCAAATGCGCATCGAATAGAACTTACTGGCGAATCATTAAGAAAAAGAAAATAACTTTATATCCGTTCATTGACATTACAGTCCAACCCCTTTGAGAAATCAGGGGGGTCAGCATGCCGGAATATGGCTCAGGTAGTATCTGTGTGTAGAGGGGTCAGCATGCCGGAATAAGGGGTCAGCTTCGCTGGAATAGACACGGATTTTCTATTGGGTTTGCATTTGTCAAATTAGGTGCTGAAACACGCCACTAATCATACACAATCACGTTGTGTTTAATTAAGAAAAACACTTTGTAACACATCAATCGATTTTGTATCTAAATTGGAAAAACAAATTATGAAAAACCCACTTTCTTTAAATTTTTCAGATAGTACTAGCGTTGAATTAGTTCAAAAATCTTTAGCGGGTGATAAAAATGCATTGGACCAACTTATTAAGCTACATGAACCATTTATTTATAACGTTGCATGGAAATACACAAACAACCCTGAAGAAGCTAAAGACTTGACACAAGAAGTGTTAATTAAGGTAGTTACCAAACTTTCGACTTTTAAAGGAAATAGTGCTTTCAAGACTTGGGTGTATCGAATTGTGGTTAATCAATTTTTGCAAACCAAAAGAAGACCGATGGAAGATAGATGGGAAAGTTTTGATGTTTTTTCCAATGAGCTAAATGCAATCCCAAGCCCAGAATTATCTTACGAAGAAGAAATAGAGCAAGAATTGAGAACTAAAACAGCTCGAACTCGCTGTATGTCTGGAATGCTAATGTGTTTAACCAGAGAGCAACGACTAATCTATATTCTTGGTGATGTTTTCAATATAGACCACAATATAGGTGCTGAGGTATTTGGGCTTACAAAACAAAACTACCGAGTAAAATTATCCCGCACAAGGAAAGAGTTTCATGCATTTATGAACCAACAATGCGGCCTAGTAAACACTTCTAACCCTTGTAGATGTTCTAAGAAAGCAAAAGCAATGGAAGCTGCAGGTAAAATGCAAACTGATAAGAAAATATTTGACCCTAAATACAGTTCGACCATTGCCACTTATTCAGAAAGCATTGCAGATGAAGTAGCCGATTTGGTAGATAAAAAGTATATCGAGTTTTTTCAAAAGCACCCGACCAAAGAAGATTTTGATACCGATACCGTGATTAACGAAATAGTAAACGATAGAGATTTACACAGGTATTTCGAATAATTACACGACAATAACATTCTCTCCATAAAGGCTTCTCAAACTTCTTGAGAAGCCTTTTTCTTTAAACCTTACACTAGCTTGATTAAGTTTTGTAACACATTCCTAATTCATGTATCTAATCTTAAAAAGAGAACATGAGTTCAATTACAAAAACAAAAAATATTATGATAGTAACAGCTTTAATTATTGCAACACCACTTATAATTCTAAGCATAATGGGTCAGCAAAAAATAAATGTAAAAAGAGAATTAGTCATTAATAAGCGTATAGATGACGTATGGGAAGTAATGGGATATCAATTTGACAAAGTTCATCTATGGTCCAGCAATTTTAAAAATTCCAAATCTGGGGGTAATAAAAAATTTGAAGGCATTAATTACTCAAGTAGAATTACTGTTACAGACAGAGGAGA
>JBBKXT010000093.1:0-17770 GCA_037969625.1 Saprospiraceae bacterium | reverse complement strand
TTTGTTTTCCTCTCAGGACTAAAGCCCAGGATTGAAGAAAGACTATTCGGGTTCGCAGTTTTTTTCTTTCTTAGTCTAGGTATTACTTCCCCGAGCTAAAGCGCGGGGTAATTAAAGAGTTTTTCTGGGTTGTAGTTTTTTTTCTTCCCTGAGTTTAGGTTTGTCTTCTAAAGGCTCCTCAATAGCCCTTGACATTTCAACAAGTAGGGTGTATTGGTGACCAGAGACCTAAGGCAAAAAGCATTTACTGTAAACACTTATTTATAAGCGGCTTTCTTTTAGAAAGATTAAAATGTAAAATAAATGACGAATTATTTTTGAGATATCAGTTTTATTTGGATATCTTAGAGTTTCCCAAAATAAATATTGCATTCCACAGCACGGATGACAGTAAAAACTGATTTTCATTTTTTGATCAGTATTTAGAATTGAACTTTTGATAAATGAAATGTGAATGACACATTTCTGGATGTACTATTCATTTATCTAAATACTATCACTATGAAATCTAATCTTGAATTTTTGGGTTGTGTAGCTTTAAGAACACAACCCCTACACACACACACACACACACACTGCGTAGTTTAAAGGGGATTTTATTTCCTTTCCAATCCTACAAAACAGTCCTGCCCCTGATTTTTATTTTTTTGCTCATCACCCCACTTCAAGCTCAGGATTTTATTAATGGAGATTTCGAATCTGATTTGATTTGTAACCCAACCGATTGTGAAGAAAATGAAATCTCTTGCATAGAAGGATGGTACCAATATTTCAATCAAGATCCGTATTATTTTGCATGGTATAGATATTCTTGTGAAGAGCAGCCAATTGCGCCTCCCGGTGCTACTCCTAGCCAGATTAGTTCACTATGCAATTTCGGAGAAAGAGGTTTGTGGTTGCAAGATAAATGGTTTACTGCGGACGAAAAGAACCCCATGACAGTGATGACAGAAAATCCTTATTACAACGATAATCCTAATGCCATATATAAAATTGAATTTGATTTAATTGCATATTGGATGGGATCTGAAGGCAACTTAATCATTGATGTTTCAGGAGCTACTTCTTTAAATGCAACAACCAAAACCTACTTAAACCATGCAGTTAGTTTTGCAGCAGATTATCCTGAATGCGAGAAAATGCACAAAAAGTTATATTTTGATTACAACCAGGAAGTTTTAGTAAGCGCAAATATTACTGATTTCCCATATCTTGTTTTCTCTGCAAATACCACTTCTATTCCCCCTGCCAATCCACCAGGTGCCTATTTAAGCTCACGAGGCATTATTGACAATGTTTCAATTTGCAAAATGCTAGAGTTGATAGTAAATGATCACTGTGACAATTTTTGTATTACGACATCCTACAATGAAACTTGCAGCGCAACTTGCTCATCTGAAGATTGTTCTTTTGCTCTTTTGGCTTTTGACTCCAATAATGACTATGTCGCCACAGAAACACCTTTTGAAGATAATTTCGTTTGTTCTGAAGTGCCCGCTTCTACTGAACCAGTTGCAATTTCAATGACCATGACAGGTGGTGAAATACCCGATGCAGGACTTGTAATTAGTTTTTATCATTTTTTGAATGATTGCGCTCAATATGAAACGAATTTATCTTCAACTCAGTGGGATAATCAAGCAAACGTTCCAAACGATGGAAAATTCCAAAATATAACAATTAAAACTGGCCACACCTTAACAATAGGAAGTAATGTCGAGATTCTTTTTTGTGAAGGGGGCAAACTCATAGTAGAAAAGGGTGCTATTCTCAATTTATATGGGACATTAACTTCGAATTGTCCATTTGGATGGGAAGGGGTTGAAGTTCAAGGTGACGGCACTACAAATCAATACCCTGTAGGCGGTCTATTTCCCCAAGGAACCATAAATTGTTTTGAAGGATCTCTAATTGAAAACGCCTTGATAGGAGTTAAACTTTATGGTCCTAATGTAGAGGATGCAGGCGGTATAATCTATGCAGATGGAGCAAGTTTTCTAAATAATAGTCGAAGCATCCATTTTGAAAAATTTAATAACTACTTCTTTACACCCTCTAAACAAAAGCCATATCAATCGAGTATAAGAGATTGCAATTTCAATATTGACGACCACTATATTTTGACAACTGTTTTTAAAGAACATATCAAAATGCATGGCATTTTTGGAATCCATTTAAATGGGAATTACTTTGGTAACGACAGGATATTTGACAACCCTTATACTTCAAAAATATACGGAGTAGGCATTACAGCAATAGAGGCTGGCTTTAATGTTGGCGCAACAGCATTGAACATTATCGATGAACCTTGCCTTCCATCATGCAATGAAAAAAACAGAAGCAAATTTTTCGGATTGGCTGTTGGAGTAGCTGTGTTCTCTGGAATGAGAAATAGGCCGTTTCAAGTTTACAATGCGGAATTTACAAACTGCTTCACAGGAATTTCGAATGAGATGGTTTCTGGCGCAAATATACTATTCAATGATTTTAATATGGGTTCGGTGAACGACCTAAAATTTCAACAAGACCAAATTGGTATTTCTTTGTCTGGGGTCCAGCATATAGGAGCAATACAAGAAAACACATTCTCTGTATCTCCGGGTATAGCAGATTTTACCTGTGGCATCGTTTGCAATGGAATTGGTGCAATAAACAATAAGATCAGGAGAAACTCGTTCGATGGGCTAGACGTTGGAAACGAAGCATTTGACATTAATGGAAATGGAGATAATTTTGAAGCTAGGGGTTTAATATATCTTTGCAATGAAAATACAAATGTTGTCAATTCTGACTTCTATGTTAGACACACTGATGCAAGTGATTTGATATCACAATGGCAAGGTTTGTACTCCACAGAAATGGAAGGTATTGAAGCAGCCGGTAATACATTTTCTGAAAGTGGAAATTTACTTGATGGAGATTTTGCCAATTATGGAGATATGCAGATTTCATATTACTACAATGAAAATGTTCCTTTAGAAATTCCTGATATCAGCATGTCAGTTGGTATAACAGCTATTGATAGAGATGAAACAAATTGTCAGGAGGAATTTTGTTTACACCCGTGTATTGACCAAAGTGGGTTTAGTAGTGAGGTGAATTCGTATTACTCAAACTTATCTGATTACGAATACGCAAAAATCAATAATGATCTAATTGAACAGTCCTTTTATCGGCTGAAAATGGATTCATGTTTAAGCAATATTATTCGATTCATAGAGTATGATACTTCTTCAACTTATATTAGGGATACGCTAAGATCTTGGTATAGCAGGATGGATGCTATTGCGGGTGATCTTATGTTAGCAGGTGATTTTTTCGAAGATGGGAATGAAATCCAGGCGTTCCAGACATTAGACTCGATCTCCTCAAAGTATAATCTAGACTCAAACCAAGTGATAGATATTGGTCGAGTTAGAGATATTTATACTATTCTGTCTTCTCGGTCATATTTAGCATTAACAGCCGCAGATATCAATACTCTAACCCTTTATAGTAATGGAAACGGAGCCTCTTATTCTCTTTCTAGAGGAGTACTTGCCTTACTTGACACTTTTTTTACACCTAGATACTATGTTCCTGGGGAAATTCTACCAAGAACAATAGATGAGAACGATTTTCCTGTAATCAATAGCAATGAAATTAAAGTATATCCTAACCCAGTGGGTGATATACTAATGGTTGACATTCAGAATAGTATTATAGAAAAGGCAGAAATGAAGCTTTATAGTATTGACGGAAGACTCATTAACACTTATTTTTTAAATTCAGGAACTAATTCTATTAATTTAGCTCCTACGCGTGTTGGGGTTAATGGTGTTTGCCTTTACCATATAACTACTAATGATGGCATAATTAAACAGGGAAAGTTAATCCTTATGCGATAATAATTATATAATGGTACAGCATTTCCGAGCAGTTTTTTCAATAATTATTTGTTGGGCTTCAATGGGGATTATACCTATTGAAGCCCAAGGCTTTCAAAAGGTTATTACTTCTACGAATGGACTGAAAACAATTAATATTGACGATGTTATTTTTAGAGATGACCAATTGTATATCCGAGGCAATGAATTTATAGACTCTCTAAACCTGTGGGGGCTGTTTGTTGCTGCACTTGATACTAATGGTAATGTAATATGGCATAATACTGTTTACGATACCTCCCTGCAATTTAACTGGATAGCAAATGCACCAACTCGGTTTGATATTTCCGAATCAGGCGATTTCCTATTACCCAATAAAATGTACGAAAGTAATCAACTTGCGCTTACTGTCCTGGATTCTGTTGGAAATGAAAGATTTACTCAGAGATACAATCATATTGGTCGAACAATTTATCCAAGAGAAGTTAGAAAGATTGGGAAGGAGTTCTACCTATTTGGCCGGGTTCAACGAGAAGATTATGAAGGTGATTGCTACGTTGTTAAAACGGATTCTCTTGGAAATATGATTTGGCTAAAATATTATGGCCTTCCAGATCAGGAGGAGGGATTTGGAGGAGTAATACTAAATAGTAATGGCACTTTTACTATTGCATCATCCAGACTATCAAAGGAGTTTTATCTTCAAGGCGCTCACATAATTGGCTGGAAAGCGCCATGGGTTTTCACTATAGACACTTCAGGCGTGATCGTTAAAGAATGGCTTGGAGAAGAAAATGACAGCACAACACTTGGAGGTGGCCCCTTTCTCATTCTTCCAAATGGTGATTATGTGATTGTAGCGAAGGATTTAAAAGTATTCCCTTATGGAATCTCCTATGAAGTGAGAGGATCTCCTACTGTTACCTGTTTAGATTCGAACTTTCAATTAAAATGGAAAAAAAACCTGATCGATTTCCATAATGGAATCGATGTCATTCTAGACCTTGAATTTGACCCTGTCAATGAAGAAGTTTTAGCCTCCGGACATAAGATTATTGATTACACGGAAGAACTTCGGAATCGTGAAATTTGGTTAGTAAAATTCAATAGTGAAGGAGACATACTTTGGGAAATCACAGACACTATTAACACTGAAAAGAGAGCTCTACACGAACCTGCAGGACTTGAAATTGCACCATCTGGGTCAATATATATAGCAGGTTCTATTAGTTCTCTAAACATTCCTGATTTACATAAGGGATGGATTATCAAAGTCACTCCTGATGGATGTTCTGATACACTCTGCACTACCACCTCCCTCGAGGAGCAGATAAGGAATTGGGATAAAAATGTTTTACTCTACCCTAATCCAGTCGATGACAGACTAATTGTTCAAATAAAGGAACTACAAGGCGATGCTGACCTTCAGATATCTGATCTGCAAGGCAGGGTGATCATTAGAAAGAGAGTTCAGGAAGGAGAGAATGTTGTCGAAATGGATCTGCCATCGGGGATGTATGTTTGTACAATAGTCAGTAGTGGAAAGCTTGAGTATTCCGGGAAGATAGTTGTAAGGTGAAGAGGTTTTTCAGGCCCGAGCTAGGTTTTTCTGCCCCGAGCTGAAGCACGGGGTAATTGAGTGATTCAACCAAGAACAATATTTTTTGTGTTCTATGGGCTAAAGCCAGAGTTTGTTTTGAGATATGGTCAAGAGCCTTGGGTTTTTCTGCCCCGAGCAGAAGCACGGGGTAATTGAGTAGTTCTTCTGGGTTATAGTTTTTTTTTTCTTCTGTGGGATTATGTTTTTCTTCCGTCCCGGACTGAAGTCCTGGGTTATTGAAGAATATACTCCATTGCCGGTGTTGGAGTTTGCTCCAACGACTTGTGTTCCATAGAAATATTTATTTACCCTGAAGGCGCAGTCCTTCACCTGTAGAGACGGAACTATTTGGGGTCGTAGTTTTTTTTCCTCCCCGGGCTTCAATTCCCCCGGGTTTCAATTTCCCTCGGGCTTTGGCCCGAGGGATGATTATTTGCTATAGTTTTCAATTAATTGTATATTCATGCAATAGATTTATTTGATCACAATATAATTTACTCTGCTATGCTCCAGCTTAAACCACTCGCCAAAGAATCAATTCCAAGCGCTTTAGTAAAAGCTAAACATTATCGGTTATTAGGGGAACCATGGGAATCAGAAAGTATTTGCAGAGATATTCTGAGAGTGGATAGTGATCATCAGGAAGCGCTATTATTTCTTGTCTTGGCCATTACAGACCAATTTTCAACAGGTAAAACAGAGTCTTATTCTTTTGCCAAAGAACTTTGTGGAAAGCTAAACAATGAATATGATCGTTGTTACTATAGAGGGCTTGTGGAAGAACGTATTGGGAAAAGTGTTCTTAAAAGGACTTCCCCTCGCGTAAAGTACGTAGCCTATGAGTACTATCGAACAGCTATGGAGTTTTTTGAAAAAGCAGAAAAACTGTCACCTGAGAGTAATCAGGATGCTTTGTTACGATGGAATGCATGTGTAAGAGGCATTAAGGAGTTTAAGCTTGAAGCCGCTCCAGAAGAAGACCCAGCTTCTCTATTCTGACGAATCATTTATTTTCTAACGTATCTTTTTCTTGTAGGATCAATAACGTATGATTCCCCTAGAAAACTCTAATCCTGAATAGGAGGTAGTTGCTTTTTCCTTGGCCCAAATATTTTACGGCGTAATATCGTCACCGGATCATAGAACCGATCGATAACCCTTTCCTTCAATGGGATAATAGCATTGTCTGTGAGATTGATATGTTCCGGACAAACATCCGTACAACATCTGGTAATATTGCACATGCCCGAACCATAATCATTTTTGATTTCCGGTATTCTGTCTTCAATGTCTAATGGATGCATTTCCAAACTAGCAGCCCGTATCATAAATCGAGGGCCAATAAATTTGTCCTGCTTGTCATGATCGCGCAAGATGTGACAAACATTTTGACACAGATAGCACTCAATACATTTCCGAAACTCCTGCGTGCGTTCAATATCTTTCTGATACATCACATAACCCTTTGCTGTTTTAGATTCAGGAGCAAGTTTGACAGGTTTTATTTTTTTATTCTGCTCATAATTCCAGGAAACGTCAGTCACTAAATCTTTTATAACCGGAAAGGTCTTTAAGGGGGTAATCGTTATAGTCTCTTCCGGACCATATTCATTCATTCGTGTCATACACGAAAGCTTCGGCTTGCCATTGATTTCTACGCTGCATGACCCACATTTACCTGCCTTACAATTCCAGCGTACTGCGAGATCATTTGCCTGATGGGCTTGGATTTTATGGACAACATCAAGTACCACCATGCCTTCGGCAACATCAATTTCAAACTCAACTAACTCCCCTTGATGATTGTCTCCTCTGTAAATTTTAAATTTTCGTATGGCCATTAGCTGTCGTTGTTAATCAGGTTTTAGTTGCTTTTCTTTCTTCGGCTATTTCATTTTCGAGTACATCAATCGTTGATTTAGCTATACGCTCAAGGTTCGCATTGGGTGATGGTCGTTCTACTTTATTTAATTGCATTTTTCCATCACGACCTTTGGTCGATACGATGTTGTATTTAAGCCAATCATCCTGCTCACCAGGGAAATCTGATCGTGTATGCGCCCCTCGGCTTTCTTCTCTTAGTAGCGCTGCTCTTGCCACCGCTTCTGCGGTAATTAATAAATTTCGCAAACCAAGAGCTTCATGCCAGCCGGGATTAAACTGACTTGTTCCTTTCGCTTTAACAGTTTTGTATTTTTCCTTGATTCGTTCTAATTGACGAATACCTTCATTAAGTTCATCTTTTGATCTGATGATGCCCACATTTATTTGCATGTTTTTTTCAAGTTCTTCATGCAATAGATAAGGATTAGCTCCTTCTTCTCGATTTAATATTGAAGTTGCATATTGAATAATCCGAGATGCATTAGCTTCATCAATTTTTGAGTGAGATGTTCGGCCCTTCGCATATTCGGAAGCATTTTTTCCTGCGAGATAACCAAATACCAACAGATCAGAAAGTGAATTGCCACCCAGTCGATTAGCGCCATGCATGCCGGCAGCACATTCACCGCAGGCGAATAAACCGGGAACGGAACTCATCGTCGTCTCGGAATCCACTTTTATTCCACCCATAAAGTAATGACAAGTTGGCCCTACTTCCATAGGTTCTTTTGTGATGTCTAGTTCAGCCAATACCTTAAACTGATGGTACATAGAAGGCAGCTTCGCTTTGATGTCTTCTGCTGATCGTTGAGTTGCAATATTAAGAAAGGCACCCCCATGTGGAGATCCTCTTCCTGCTTTGACCTCATCGTTGATGGCACGGGCTACCACATCTCTGGTGAGTAGCTCCGGTGGACGGCGAGCACTTTGATCCCCGGCAAGCCATCGCGCAGCTTCTTCCTGGGTATCCGCCGTTTCAGATTTGAATCGCTCCGGTATATAGTTGAACATAAAACGTGTCCCTTCATTATTCAACAGAATACCACCTTCTCCTCGTACACTTTCAGTCACAAGAATTCCTTTAACCGATAGTGGCCATACCATCCCTGTTGGGTGGAATTGATTAAACTCAAGGTCCATTAGTTCGGCGCCGGCTTCGTATGCCATCGCATATCCATCACCGGTATATTCCCAGGAATTTGACGTGACATCCCATGCTTTCCCACCACCTCCGGTGGCAAAAATTATAGACTTTGCTTTAAAGATGACAAAGGTTCCGGTCTCCCTCCACATACAAACAATTCCGGATGCATCACCGTTTTCATTTTTGATTAAATCCAAAGCAGTACACTCCATATAAGTTTCGATGCCTTGATGTATGCCATGATCTTGTAAGGTCCGAATCATTTCTAATCCGGTGCGATCGCCAACGTGGGCTAGTCGCGGATAACGATGACCACCAAAGTTTCGCTGATTGATCAATCCTTGTTTTGTGCGATCAAAGACAGCACCCCATTCTTCCAATAGTCGTACACGTTCAGGCGCTAGCTTTGCATGAAGTTCTGCCATCCGCCAGACATTTAGAAATTTTCCACCGCGCATCGTATCGCGAAAGTGAATTTTCCAATCATCGCGATCATCCACATTTCCTAAAGCGGCTGCCATGCCTCCTTCCGCCATGACGGTATGTGCTTTGCCGAGCAAAGATTTCATGACGATGCCTGTACTCATACCTTGCGCAGAAGCTTCAATGGCTGCGCTCAATCCGGCACCACCCGCGCCAACGATCAGTACATCGTGTTCAATAACTTTTATTTCTGATATATCTAACATGTTTATTCTTTTAACCTAGCCCCATGTATTGAGGTCTGTGATCACACCCATTGAAACCATTCGAATATAAATATCTGCCAGCATGATCCAAACCAAACTAAGCCAGGCAAAAAGTTCATGTCTGCGATTAAGCCATCCAACCATTCTGCCACTCTCATGCGAAGCATTACCAACCATACCACAAGAGTAACAGTCTCTGCTTCCACCTATTAAATGACGAATCGAGTGACATCCAAACGTATAACAAGCGAGAAGTATAGGATTGCCTAAAATTAGAATAGTGCCGATACCAACACCTAATTCACCACCGCGATAAAACGAAAGGTAGGCATCATAAAAAAACACCAAAATATAGCCTACTGCAAAATACATTGTAATGCGATGGACGTTTTGAACAAGCATAAGACCGGTTTCCCCTTTATATCCTGATTTTCCTTTTCGGGGGAGTGCACCAACCGCACAAGCCGGAGGTGTGCCGGTGAAAGCTCGGTAATATGCTTTACGATAATAGTAACATGTAAATCTGAATATTCCAGGAACAGCAAGAATAAGGAAAGAAGGAGAGGGTGGTAACCAACTCGGCCACCAGGAAGGCCAGGCCCCAAAAATGGCGTGTTCCATAGGTGCGGCTCCTTCAACACCTTCTTTGATAAAAAGTAATGGGGAATAAAAGGGGGCTAGATAACCGCCAAAACCCTCCTGTCCTGCGCTGTACCAATAAAAATCAGCTTGCCATGCAGACCAAAATCCATAAATTAAAAAAGTCGTTAGGCCGAAAACAACAAGCCCCGGATAGAGCCACCACCGGTCTTTGCGCAAAGTTTGTCCCAGACCTTTAGATCGAATGTCAATTGAAGCTTGTGAAGACATATGGCAAAGTGGTTTTGGTTTATTCGATAGCGTTCCTTTAATTTAGTACAAGCTAAGAAAAAAGATGGAAAGTTGGTAAAAGAGTGAAAAACGAAATGCGTAGATCGAAAAGCATTTGTTCCTTGCACCCATACTACCATTATTTCTAAATTCGTACTTCGTAATTGTACAAGTCGAGCATCTGGTGTCTATGCGTCTGGCGTCTGTAGTATTGTGATGAAGTGATAGGGTGATTTAGATGTAAAGCCCAATCAATTCCCTTTTACAACTTTAAGAATTGTTATCTTCTCAGAAGTTGATATTGTAACGACGTATAAACCTTCTGGCCATGTTGTTGATTCGATAGTTGTCAGATGATTTGTGTTGTTTATTTTCTGAGAATAAATGAGTCGCCCAGCTATATCAGTGATGGATAACTGTCCATTCAATGGCATATCAAATAAATAATCAATGACCAACTCATCCGCAAAAGGATTTGGAAACGCCTTTATTCCAGATAGTATAAAATTAGGATCATCAGTAGCTGTGGTCGACGTGTATTCCACCCCAATATCATCAATGTATAGGTTGTTGCCTCCATCCGTGACATTTACTAATTTGATTTGGACAAAAGCTTCATTCCGATAATTACTAAGATCAATGACAGCAGATTTCCATTGGGTAGGATCCGGGATAAATGGAGTGGTCTGCGTAGGGCCGGTCGCCAGAGCGTCCTGGTTGCGATAGAATATTTGTTCCCATGTAGATCCACAATCAGTAGACAACAGGACAATTAGTTCATCCGAAAAACTAGCATCAGACTTGGCGTAAGCCCAATTGAACTTCATGCCGATATCTTCACCAAATGGAGCACTTGTTAGGTCAAAATGAGGGAGTACAATTTCATCAATTGAGCCATAGTTGGTGTTTATTAAATTGTTGATCCGTATGGAAGATGGGGGAGAGGTATAGGCCATCGAATCCAGTTCCCAGGTGATACCTTCATCAGGATTTACAATGCTAATACCATCTGGTGGATATACTCCGGAATTGAATTCCTCCATATAGTTTAGCGGATCGCCGGTTCCTGGCGCAACGACATTGATATACTGTTCTATAGTGAAACTATCGGATTGGATAGCATCGCTTACTACAAGCGTAACATCATAAGAGCCAATATCAGGATAGTATACTAATGGATTTTCATCAGTAGAAGTTGCCGGTATGCCTCCTGGAAATGTCCATTGGCGTGTTATTGACTCATTAAGAGAGATATCCATAAAACGCACAGAATTGTCTTTGCAAATTTCTCTGGTCAAAGTCACAAAATTCGCAGCCACAGGACAAATGAACGGTGGACTATACGCGGAATCACAACCGGTAGCCACAAGATTTTCTTCTGACCAAATGAGCGTACGAATGGTATCAAGCGTGGCCTGAATTCTTTCTCGTTGACCATCCGTATACATGTTCTTGCAGACATCAGGGGTGTAGTTCATGTAGTTCTCCCGAAGATCATTTTCATCGGGTATATCATTTGAACAGGTGTTTTGGACGGTGCAACTAAAATTAGGAGCATTTTGAGGTGGCGTGTCACACACATAATCACCATCGGCACATATATCATCTCCGCAGCCATTATTAAATGTATGGTATAAGCCAAACCAGTGGCCAATTTCATGCGTTAGCGTTCGACCCAGACTATTTAATGCAGTACCCGTATTGCCAAATACATTGTGTTTGACGACTATACCATCCTCATCAGGAGGTCCTCCGGGAAAAGAAGAATATCCTAAAGTCGTCCCATTGATATACTTGACAATGTAAATATTCAAATACCGTTCATTGTCCCAGAAACTGAGTTCCTTAAGAAGCGTGCGTTCATGGGTCTGATGATTTGTTAAAGGACTTCGTATGCGCACAATGCCGCTTGTGCAATCTCCGTTAGGAGAGATTTTAGCCAATTTAAAACGCACTTTGGTGTCAACACCATTTCCGTCACCGTTGCTGCCTTCCAGCTTCCCAAAATCTTCGTTTAGGATTTGAATCTGACTTTCAATCTGTGCGTTGGAAATATTTTCAGTCCACCCATCATGGATAACGTGTACGACTATAGGAATTGTTCGTATAAATTCGCCTTCTCCACTTCGGGTGTTCATAGAAGTGAGTTTGTGTTGAATACTGCCTTGAATTTTTTGATTCGCTGTTTGGAGATGCCAATTTTGATTGACTTCATCAAAAGAGCACGGTGCTGTGTGCTGAGAATAGCCGACCGTGCAACTTAAAATTAAGAAAAACGTCAGGGCAGAGTAGGTATAGCAGGAAGTTTTCATGGACTCAAGATAACACAATCTGAATTTTCCGACGGTTTCTCTTCTAAACCCTTTTTTTCGCGCAGAGGCACAATCCAGATAGTAGTCGGGAGCAAAGGTGTCTTTCAGGTCATAGAGCATGTCCAGAAGCAAACGCACTAAACGCTTTGGCCCACACTATTCTGCCTTTCCGCCATTGTTTTTGCCTAAAGACGAAGAATTGTTTTCTTGCATTAATCCCTAATCCTTCCGCCTGGCGGAACCCTAAGCCTTTGGCATTCCCGTCTCAAACCCATCCAGACTAACCGTGTTCTTCTCTTGCCAATACGCTTCAAGATCACCCTTCTTTTCCGTCCATGACGAGAGCTGTGTTCTTTCTTCCTTGAAGTCCATTAACGGAACTCCAAATCCACAAGATGTTTGAACAAACTCAACTTGCATTTCGATAATTTGACGCGCTCCTGCCATTTTAGGAAAGAGCGCACTGTATGTTTCAAACTGTTCATCGGAGACATGGTAAGCTTTAGCTTTTCCATAGAGACGAAAGATAAGTGGGTTTCCTTCAAAGGCACAAAACATAATCGTCATGCGGTTATTGCCGAGCAGATGCGCAGCAGTTTCGTTGCCACTCCCGGTTAGGTTTAACCAGACCACTTTGTTGGCATTGATGATGCGAAATGAATCTATTCCCTTTGGTGATATATTGATGGTGCCTTCTGCTCTGGCAGTTCCGACAAAAAACATTTTTTGTTTAACGATAAATTCTTGTAGTGCTTGTGGAATTTCATTCATGCGTTTGCCCATGGAAAAAATATTTTAGGAGGAAGGGATTTTAGATCGTGATGTATGAATAACGGATAATTTATTTCGAATATTCCATTTTATAGAGATGATAACCTTTTGCCCAGTAGTCCTCAACAACTTCGAGAAGTGTGAAGCCCATTTTTTCGTAATACCGATTTGTCAATTGAGAGGTCCGAACAAGTATTCGTTTAATGGTTGTAATTTTTTTTAGGCGATCAATGCGATAGTTGAGGAGCTTGCTGCCTAGTGATTTGCCTTGAAATTCGGGATGAATGATATCCCAACTGATGATGCCAATTGAATTCTCTTCTTCAAAATTTATTCCACCACAACCGATCACATGATCGTCTTGATGGATTACGAAGTATTCCTCAATGTCATTTTCAAGGTAATTACCCAGCTCCTCTTCTTCTTCGGGGGAAAAGTATTCAGGAGTGTTTAGCCGTATGAGTCTAAGTACAGCATCTTTGTCCTCTGAATTATATAACCGAATGGAAATCTTCTGGTCAGGCATTATTTTTCAAATTAATTCCCTTGAAGCTGAAATAGTACTTATCAGCAGAACAATAATTTCTATTTTTCCCACTCATCACTTACTTCTCCCATAAATCCCCTGGATAAACACCACTATCAATCAATTTTTTCAATCGATCGCTGACAAATTCTTTGTCTTCGCGATAAGTTACACCAAACCATTCTGCATCACATGATAGTACGGCTGTCTTTCGTTCTCTCGATTGTATGAGTGTGTCAATTAGTTTTGGAATGTAATATTCTGATTTGAGCTCCTGCCCATCATTGACAAGGAAAATCCCAAATTCATGTTCGAAGTAGCTAAAGTATGAAGGGAAAAATCCCCACATATTCATGGAAACAGGTGTGTCAGGGGACAATAATCGGTCTTGTCCATCATCTCCCGGAAAAGAAATTATACCCTCCTTGTTGCGGCCGATTTTTGTGCATTCCTCAATCCCTACAAGATAGCCTTCCTCATCAGCTTGACAAACACCGCGATTCACAGTGCCATGCTCGGAAAGTGTATTATTAAGTTTGTACCCTACAACAGCATATTCCTCTTTTTCTTTTTGTGTGGCAAGAAATGTATACAAGGTTTCATAGGATTCAGGGCCATAATAATCGTCAGCATTGATGACGCCAAATGGTCCATCCACGACATCATGCGCAACCCACACCGCATGCGCTGTTCCCCAGGGCCGATCTCTGTCAGCAGCTGGTGTATAGTTAAGAGGAACATTATCTAATTCCTGATAAACATAGTCCACATCCATAAGCCCTTTGAGCTTGGGGCCAAAAGTTTCCTTGAATTTTTCCGCAAAACTTTCCCGGATGATGAAAACGATATGATTGAAACCGGCACGATGCGCATCATAGAGACTGTAGTCAATGATAGTCTCACCGTTCGGTCCAAAAGCATCCATTTGTTTTAACCCACCATAGCGACTTCCCATGCCTGCCGCCAGAACGACGAGTGATATTTTCTTGTTGTTGATCATAATTTATTTTTGTTCTTTCTTATTGTATTCCAATGAGATTGCCGTAAGATGGATCAATTGTTTCCCCCAATTCTTTCGCTTTGATCGCATGTGTTTTGGCCTCACTATTATTTCCCATCATATAATAACATCTGGAAAGATTCAGGTAATAAGAGCCATTCTCAGGACTTATATTAATCGCATTGATAAAATCAGCTCTGGCGTTTTCATATTGCTTCAATTTGTTAAAGTATAACACACCGCGATTGTTGAGATATTCAGGTTTGGTTGGATATTTCTGGATCAATGTTCCATAACTTCGTACAGCTCCATCGAAATCTTTGGTAGCATCTAGTGCTCTTGCTACCAAAAACAATCCCGCTTCTTTTTGCGGATAGAGTTGATAATATTTATTCGCATCGGCCAGCGCTTTTTGCCCTTCTTTATTTTCCAATAAGGCCCTCGAACGCCATTCCAATGCATCAGCATAATTTGGATCAATAGCGAGCGCCTCATTAAAGTGTTCAATGACTTCAGGCCATAGTTTCTGATCATAAAGATTTAAACCTTTGTTCGTCCAGGCACGTGTGCTCTCCGGATAATGCTCCAACACATCCGCCCAGAGTGTTTGACTGTCTTTCCAAACAGAAACTCTGTTCCACGTAAGAAAACTTAAAACGAGTATCCAAATGGCTATTAAACCAAGTAGTGGTTTTTTGAATTTTAATAATTTCCCTTCTAACAAAACCGAAACCTCCATGGCGAGCATAAAGAATATACCGATGTATGGCACATAGGTGTACCGCTCGGCAACAACCGCATTACCGATGGAGATCAGTTGTAGGACGAGAATAAGGTTGATGATATAAAAACCAAATCCAAAAAGTATATTCCTGTTTCGAACCTTTAACGCCAGATAGGCGATGCCCGCAACAGATATAGCTGTTGCCATATAATAGATAGGTGTGATCTCAGCAGGAAACGGATGCAATGCGGAAAGCGGGTAGGGCACAAAGATTTTCAATAGATACCAACTCAAACCAAAACCGGCAAACCAGATTCGGTCAGCAATACTGTGTAGATCGACAGAAGCAACCGCTCGCTCAGACTGAATCGACAAAGTCGCAAAGGCAAAAATTCCCGCCAGAATAAACAAGGGTATTTTTTCAATCACCCATTTCCAGGACCATTCTCTTTTTAGATAATAATCAATCGCAAGGAGCGACATCGGCAGGACAATCGCCGCCGGCTTACAGAGTAATGAGATGCCTCCCAAAATAGTCGCTGCCGCCAGATACTTCATTTCCTTTAAATGAATGTATTTGACATAGACGATCATCGCCGCCACATAAAATAAAGTGTATAATAAATCCTTGCGTTCTGAAATCCAGGCAACAGATTCTACATGCATCGGATGTATGCCAAATAACAAAGCGACGATAAGACTCACCCATTTGTTGCCGGAAGAAAGCATCCAGATAAACCAGAAGACAAGTCCTGTGTTGATCAGGTGAAGCAAGATACTGGTGAGATGGTAAGACAACGGATTGAGCTCTGCTAGCTGATAGTTGAGCGCCAAACTTAATATCGTCAGTGGATGATAGTTAGAAACGACCGGCGTCGAAAAAATAGCCTTCAATCCTTCTCCGCTCAAATCTTTTAATAATGGATTGTTAGTGACATAGAGCACATCATCCCAATTTGTAAATCCATTGCTGAGCGCCGGAATAAACAATATAAAGGTGATTGCTAATATAGGTAAGAGATAAATCCAGGTTGGCGTTGGAAGATTAGATCCGGAGGCCAATTTTTTGGATTTCGCTTTTCCTGGCGTTTTTTGTTTTTTGTGTTTTTCTGCCATAATCGTAAGTCGCTCAAAATTAATAGAAATTGCCGGGTATGAAAGTTCCTGATTTTCAGGCGTTTCGAGACATGCGAGTCGAGCTGAACACCTGCATTTGATGGCAAAGTGGACTTAGAAACGACTGCCGCCAGTATTATATAGATATTCCAAGCGCCTGAACTGGTTTCAACCTCAAGCTTTTCTTACTTTTGCCCTATTCTGCTTTCCCAACAAGTTTTTGAAGCAGTCAACCGTTAAACTAATCATGAAAAGTGCCTCCCACCTGATTTCTCCCTCCATTCTCTCTGCTGACTTCGGAAATCTTAATGAGACCATTGATCTGATCAATTCAAGTGTATCAGACTGGTTTCATGTAGATGTGATGGATGGAATGTTCGTGCCCAATATTAGTTTTGGATTTCCGGTGATGGAAGCACTTCAAAGACGCGCCACCAAACCTCTCGATGTGCATCTCATGATTGAGGGCCCCGAACGCTATATCGAACGTTTTAGCGAATTAGGTGCTCATGTTATAACTGTGCATTATGAAGCCTGCAATCATTTACATCGTGTGATCCATCAAATCAAAGAAACAGGTGCACTGGCTGGTGTTGCGATCAATCC
Source organism: Saprospiraceae bacterium (assembly GCA_037969625.1). Classification (GTDB taxonomy): domain Bacteria; phylum Bacteroidota; class Bacteroidia; order Chitinophagales; family Saprospiraceae; genus Opimibacter. Next base: position 662 of record JBBKXT010000093.1, on the reverse strand, counting down.
ACATACACCAGTTTCACTTTTAAAAGATGTGCTGGCAGACCTTGATCTCATTTTGATTATGTCAGTGAATCCCGGTTACGGAGGGCAAAAGTTTATTTATCAAAGCATCCCAAAGATTGCTGAGTTAAAGCAAATGCTCGTGGAGAGAAATCTCAATCCTTATATCGAAGTGGACGGTGGTATCGGGCTACACAATGCTGAGCGCGTACTTCAGGCAGGTGCAAATGTATTGGTGTCCGGTAGCGCGATGTTGTCCGCAGATAATCCAATAGCGGCGATGAAAAGTTTGAAAGGAATTGGGCAGGAAGCCGCTAAAACGATACAAGCTTGAACCACTTTCGTTCACTTGTGATTTCATTTTTGCTGACGGCTTGTTGTTTGTGCATCATAGAGGTACAAGCACAGGAGAAGGCAACCATCTATGGTGTACTCACCGACGATAGAAATGATCAACCGATTGAATTTGTCAGTGTCATCGATGCTGCTCGATCTGTAGTTGCTAATTCACAAGTCGATGGAAAATTTGAAATAGAAGTCCCTGCGGGAGTAAGCATCTTGCTCCAGTTTCGCCGCACAGGTTATGAACACATAGATCATACGATCGGCCCCTTCAAAGCAGGCGAACGATATAAGTTTGATGTTGTTTTGCCACCGGTCAAATC
>JBBKXT010000092.1:0-4577 GCA_037969625.1 Saprospiraceae bacterium | reverse complement strand
TTGGTGAAGAATCCAACGACTTTTAGATTTGAGTTGCTGTCCTATTGTCCTGTCGGGAATGCCGGTGCACAATCTGTTTGGGATCTCGATGAAATCAGTATTGTGGCAAGCTGTGCCTCCATTGAAGGACTGAACAGAAGTATTGCAGGTGTGGTATCAACCCCTACAGGGCTGCCTGTGCCGGGAGTGGATATCCAGTTATACGATGATCACACGTACATCAATTACGTATCGACGCCAACACAAAGTGATGGACAATATCTTTTTGAAAGTGTGGTGACCGGAAAGGAATACTTTATCCATGGTTATAAGAATACCGATCACACGAATGGTGTCAATACATTGGATCTGATTCGAATTCAAAAGCACTTACTAGGTATTGATCCATTTGATTCACCCTACCAAATGATTGCCGCAGATGCGAATCATAGTCAAAGCGTCAGTGCCATGGACTTGATTGAAATCAGAAAGTTGCTACTGGGTATATACGATAAGCTGCCGGGAAATTTGAGCTGGCGTTTTGGCCCGATCAATCAAAATCTGGACATCAATAACCCATGGGCATTTAGTGAAGTAATAAATATTGAGGTATTCGAAGAACCTATCACAGATGCTCATTTTGTGGGGATTAAGATAGGAGATGTCACAGGAGATGTTGTGCCAAATGTTGCTGACAATCATATCAAGTCGAGAAACGGACATGCCATTACGTTAAAGACACAAATCAATGAACTACAAGCTGGGGAAGTTTCAAGAATAGATTTTACTTCTGAGGATTTTAGGGAGATCGTTGGTCTTCAATTTTCGATGTTGATGGAGAAAGGACAGATACTTGATTTGGAGCCTGGCGCTTTAAGTATTGGTCAGGAAAACTTCCATATCGTGAATGGTCAGCAATTGCAATTGAGTTGGAATGTGACTGATCTTGTGACTGTACAACCGGATGAAGTTTTATTCAGCCTGATTGTAAGTGCTGATGTGGATGTCGATGTATTTGATGTCTTGCGTTTCAAACAAGGCAGCTTGAATGCAGAAGCTTATATCGGTGAAGGCCTGGAGACTGCACCACTGGAGATTGATTTTATTCTGAGCGAGAAAACTGCATTTCAAAATCAATTACTTCCAAATAAGCCAAATCCTTTTTCGGAGAAAACAACAATCAGTTTTGAATTAGCGGAAGCAGGATCAGCGGTTATTAGTTTCCATAATCTATCCGGTCAATTGTTACACAAGATTTCCGGTGATTTCCATCAGGGAATAAACTTGATAGATGTTTCTCAAATCGAACTTGGTGGTGCGGCAGGTATTATTATTTGCAAGTTGCAATCCAATGGATTTAATGCAGCGCAAAAAATGGTTTTGATCAATTGATGTGAATAATAGATATTATATTTTTGGTAATTAATTTTACCAAAGCAAAATATGCCAGCCTTCCGGGTTGGCATATTTGTTTTACAACTACTGTAATACGCCCCATTTGTTGGGCCAATGGTAGCATTTCTTTCATCTTCAGTGGCTATCAGACCAAACTTAACATCCCTTTCTCCGAGTAACGTAAGGCCGCCATTAGAGTGTAGACCCTTTAAGTATTCAGAATAGGTTAGAATTTGTTTCAATTCTTTAAAAAGCGGTCTCCATTCTGCTTTAATATCCTGAGCAAGAATTCAATCAAGCTTCTTTACCCAAATTTCGTGTTGATTTTCTGGACTCACTTGCTCCCAAATGTCTAATCTAGAATCTGGATAAACAATTATTTGTTCAACAATTTGGGTTCTTGTGTAATTTGTATGAGTCCCAAGATCATCTGCCTGCTGGCATCCAACCAATAGAAATGTCATGAGGGCTGCACCAGCCACTAGGTATTTAAAATTTTTCATGAAAAAGAAATTAAAAGAAATCTTACTTATTGATAATGCAGTTTCAGGAGCCTGCATACATATTATAAGGCAATGAAATGACCCCATTAGTTTATCGGGGGAGAAGTGTTTTGCCTCATCTATATACAATACTTGAGAGATAAAACTTCCTTTTAAAAAAGAATATTTTAATGATTAATTTAGCAGATCAATATTAGGTTTTATTCTAGAAGAAAAGAGGTGATCTTGAGGGCCTACTAACTTTGAAACGGAAATCCAGATTTATGCAAAGCCATTCAATTAAGTGGAAGTTGATGTTAACGACACTTCCCGTTACATTTATAGTCCTTCTCATCAAGCTAGGGCTGGTTCATATAGTGGGATTTGATGGGTTGGTAAAATTCTCTGACATCGGATTGGTGATTACCGGCGGATTATTTTTGATTGGTTTTATGGTAGCCGGGACGATGTCAGATTATAAAGAAAGTGAAAAACTCCCAAGTGAGATAGCATCCATTCTGGAGTCCATAGAAGATGCCATTAGCCACAGTTATAGATTTAAGGGTGGATTTGATTTCGCAGCGCAAAAACGGCAGCTTTATGAAGTGACTTCTTCGATTATAAGTTGGTTTACCAAAGGCTGTACCGCGGATGAGGTGTTTCTTAAAATTAGTGGCATTACGGACATCTCACTTGAATTGGAGAAAGCTGGAACAGGCCCGGTTGCTTCAAAAGTAATGAGTGAACAGCATAATTTGAGAAGAATTTTTTCAAGGATAAATGTTATTCGTAGAACTAGTTTTATTTCCACCGGTTATGCGCTGCTTGAGGTTTTGGCAGTAGTCATTATTTGTTTGTTGATGATTGGTAAATTTGATAGCGAAATCGTGCGCGTTATAATCGTTTGTTTTATTACGCAGATTTTTGTCTATATGGTGCGCTTGATTAGAGATATTGATGAACCCTTTGAGTATTCACCGGATGGCATTGCCGGCGCATCAGATGTGGATTTGTTTCCTTTATTCGAGTATCAAGCACGAGCGAAGGAAAGGCTGTAAGCGTTTTGTGATCCTCTGATATTGGATAGTTTTCTGTGGAATGGAATGTCCGAGCACCTCAAGTATTAGTCGTATCATAAGACATAAGGCGCCGACAGTATTGTGGCGGGCCAGTGATTCGGCTTTCTTTGATGGAATTTCAAGACATTCTTATTCTAAATCCTTTTAACTATTTTTGCTTTTCTGTGAAATGCAAACAAAGCGCTACATATTAGCTTCGATTCTTTTGGTGAGCTTGGTGATTCCTTTCTGCATCATTTTTCTTTGGTTTCAAGGGCAGTTGTTTTTCGCTTCTGAACAAGCTCGGGCGTTTATTAACCGAGATCACGAAAAGAAGGAATGGGTCTGGTTGAAGTTCTCAGTTAAAGAGGCGGAGGAAACACTCCAATGGGAGCATTCAAAAGAATTTGAATTTAAGGGCGAGATGTATGATGTGATTGAGTCTTTTTTCGCAGGCGATTCAGTGACATATTGTGTCTACCATGATAAGCGTGAATCGCAGATAAAGAAAAAGCTAAAATCATTTGTAACCGAGTTTATAAGACATGGGCATACGAGTGACAAGCAGAAACAGCATACCACCCATTTTTTCAAGTCGTTATATGTTTCGGCGGTGACCAACGTATCTTTTTGCGATGTAGAAAAACGCAAGAAGAATAATCCTGCTGGAAGTGTCATGATGCTTTCAGGCTATATAAAGGGCCCGCCTTCGCCTCCTCCATGGGCCTTGAGTTAGTAACGCCATATTAATTCAGTGTTCTCCGGAAGACTGACAATTCTTATTGTTAAATACTAATTCAAACACAATGAAAAGACTATTTATGTTGTGGGTGTTTGCCTGCATAAGTATCTTGTCATATGGACAAGTCATTACGGTGGTTGATGATGTTAGTGGGAAGCCTGTTGAGCTTGCCATTTTGACCAGTGAAAAACATCAATCAGGCGAGTTCACAAATCATGTGGGACAAATCAAAAGTAGTTTGTTCGAAGGCGAGGAATGGTTTATCGTCCAAGGCCTGGGTTATCAAACACTTCGAATAGAAATGAGTGAACTCGCAAGGTCGAATTATATAGTGCGATTGAAAAAAGAAGATATTTCGTTGGATCAAGTGATTGTCTCTGCTTCTCGCTTTAATCAATCCTCGCGAGATGTACCTTCAAAAATATCTTCCATTTCTGCACGGGAGATTGAATTGATGAATCCTCAGACGGCAGCGGATATGCTTGGTTCATCAGGAGAGGTCTTTGTTCAAAAGAGCCAACAAGGTGGTGGAAGTCCGATGATCCGAGGTTTTGCGACCAATCGTCTTTTATATGCCGTAGATGGCGTCCGTATGAATACAGCAATCTTTCGTTCCGGAAATATTCAGAATGTCATTAATCTCGATCCATTCGCAACGGAAAGAGTAGAAATACTTTTTGGTCCCGGTGCTGTGATCTATGGAAGTGATGCGATTGGAGGCGTCATGAGTTTTCAAACACTCAGACCTGATTTTTCCTTAACGGACAAGCCTGCTATTTCAGGAAAAGCTTTTGTTCGGACTTCCAGTGCCAATGAAGAGTTTACCGGCCACTTTGATGTCAATGTGGGTTGGAAGAAATGGGCTTCGGTGACGAGCTTTTCTTCATTTGAATATGGCGACTTGCGCATGGGGAGCTATGG
>JBBKXT010000091.1:0-5244 GCA_037969625.1 Saprospiraceae bacterium | reverse complement strand
CTTGAAAAACGAAAACCGAAAAACGAAAAACGAAAAACGAAAAACGAAAAACGAAAAACGAAAAACGAAAAACGTAGCGCAGCGCTTGCCCTATACTCCGACGTAGGAGGTAGTGTAGGGGGAGGAGCGTGAGGGTAGTGAGGCACTCTTGCGTTTGAGCCATGAGCGCTGCGAGCGTGCCACACTTATTTTAGTAGCCGAAATGCATGAAGGCAATCAGCGCCGGTTAGTGGCTAGAGAATTTTTTGTATAAAAATGTCTCGCGTCTCTTTTGTTTGAGTTGAGTGGTTGAGAAGTATGTGGTGAGTCTCGCGTCGAAAAGTCGCGTGTCGCGTATCGACATGTCACATGTCTATTTGCCTAAGGTCTCGCGTCTAATTTTGTGTAAGGTTAAAGGGTTAGAAGGATATAGGGTACTGAAATAGAATGCCTTTTGCTTTCCGCCCTATGCCCTTTGTCTCGCGTCTCAAGTCTCGCGTCCTTTTTTTTGTGTAATGTGTAATGTGTAAGGTTAGAAGATTAAAAGGTTAAGTTAAAGTTTAAAAATCTCACCCCTCACCTCTCACCCCTTTTGCTTCCCGCTCTATGCCCTTTGTCTCAAGTCTCTTTTCATATATCTCCAGGGTCTGCGCAGCGGTTTCTTGATAAGTAAAGGATTTTACTTTTTCTAATGAAGCATAAGTTAAATTTTCTCGAAGCTCAGGCGACTCGATCAACGATAGCACTGCTTTGGCGAGCGCTTCGGCATCACCGGTTTCAGCTAATAATCCGGTCACTTCATCTTCCACCATTTCCGGGATACCTCCTGCGCGTGTTGCGACCACAGGTACACCGGCCGCAAAGGCTTCAAGTACGACAGTGCCTAAGCCTTCAATCGTAGAAGTAAATAAGAAAATATCTAATGACTGGAGCACGTCCACTACATCTTCCCTGAACCCAAGCAGGAAAACTTTTTCCTGAAGATTGAGTTTTTGGATAAGCTTTTCAATAGTAGATTTCTCAGGACCATCACCCGCAATGATAAATTTTGCGGTAGGAAATTTCTTGCAAACGTCTGATGCAACAGAGAGATAGGTGGGAAAGTCTTTTGATTTGGAAAGGGCGCTAAGATTGCCAATGAGAATTGTGTTTTTTTCAAGACCCAATTCTGTAAATAATTTCTTTTGGGGTGATTTTTTTGAATACTTTTCAATGTCGATTCCATCGTAGATGACACTTAAAATTGAGGTGTCTGATATTTTCGGTGCAGTAATTTCTCGGACGATTTCGGATACACAAATAATATGTTTGACACTAGGGTGATTGTATTTCCAATTGGATAAGGGGCTTTTTGAAATCGGAAAAGCGACTCTTCTGCTGACAATAACGGGAATGGTTTTGCCTAAAAATTGATTGTACATGATGGCCGCGGTATGGGCATGCGAATCATGGCAATGGATATGTGTAAACTCTGCAGCCTTGCTAAGTTCCGATATTTTTTTAGCAAGATTGATGCCTAAAAATCCTTTGGTTTCAAAAGTGGTTACCGGAATATCCTGGTCCAATAACCGAACGGATAGTGCTGAATCAATCGGGCATAACACGACTTGATCAATGCTGAGACTATGTAAGCCGCTGGCTAGAAAAGCCACCTGTTGTTCGCCGCCGCGCCAACTGGTAGGAGTGGATACGTGTAGAATTTTCACAGGGGTGTTCCTTTATGCAGATAATACAGGCGCAAATATTTGAGGAAGACACCATAGGCACTGTTGATCGCAATGATAAAACCTGTCGTACCATCCAAAAATCCTGCTTTCACTAAATAATGACGAAAGAATCTTGCAATTGGTTTGTAAATTATTTTCAAGAGACTGGATCGTCGACCATGTTTGAACATGGCATCAGCGCTGTGCATGCTGAAGTGATCCATCTTTTCAATAAAATCAGTCAGATCGACATAGGAGTAGTGTAATAAATCTCCTTTGAGATGAATTAAGGTTCCTTCATCATGAAACTTGTATTCATCGTGAGGATTCATGCCGGCAAACTGTCCTACATGTTTTTTGAAGAGCCGCAATTTTACATCCGGGTACCATCCACTGTGACGCACCCATGTGCCACAATACTGCGTTAATCTGTTCATGGAATATCCATCGGCTTCAGGATGTTGCATGGCGGCTAGAATTGAGGTTTTTAATTCCGGGCTGAGCTCCTCATCTGCATCTAGCGACAGAAGCCACTCATTACCGGCCTGAGCAATGGCAAAGTTTTTTTGCTCAATGTATCCGAGAAAAGGCTGATCGATGACCTTCGCGCCGATTTCTTTGCAGATGGCTACTGTATCATCCTGAGAACCGGAGTCCACCACAATCATTTCATCCGCGATATCTTTGACACTTTCAAGACATCGACGTATGTTATGCGCTTCATTATAAGCAACAACAATGACAGAGATTTTCATACGACGCAAGATAGATATTTTCTCTCTTGCCGCCATTTGTGAGCGGATTCATTCGTCCGCAGACGATCCGTTGCTAAAAGGAGAAGGGGGCCCGAAGGCCCACCAACTACTTCTCTGCTGATTCCAGTTTTTTGAAATCGGAAATGACGATTTCGGTCGAATTCTTTTTAACATTATCCTTGCCGGTGTATTCCTTATAGGTGAGCTTGCCTTCTACGTACAGCCGCTGGCCTTTGCCGAGTAGTTTTCCCATGATTTCAGCCGTTTTGCCCCAGGCGACCAGATTATGCCAGGTGGTGACGGTTTCGCCTTTACCTTCTTCTGCTTTTTGATATTCGTGGGTGGCGATGGACATGCGGGCCATTTTTTTGCCCTCTGCGTATTCTCTTAGTTCGATTTCTTGTCCAAGGAAACCAATGAGCTGAACGCGATTGTCAACTGTTGAAAACATGATGAATTGTTTTTGATTGTGAAACGGTTATATGATCCCTTCCTCTATTGAAGGATATTTCAAATATGGGGTGTTTCCCATGACAGAGTCGTTTCGTATACGTATACTTACGGAAGTATATGTATGCATACGTATGTGTTGTATTGGGGTTTAGAAAAAATTAAACTTCCTTCGTTGTATATTTATCGTGCGGAACATGATTCATTAATCTTTACCAATGAACTGTGATTACTCACCAATTAATAAACAACACAATGAAGACAATGACTTGTAAGCAATTGGGAGGCGCTTGCGACAAGGCCTTCCAGGCAAATACATTTGAAGAAATTGCCAAGATGAGTAAGCAACATGGCATGGAGATGTTTCAAAGAAAGGATGAAGGGCATCTCAAAGCGATGAATGAAATGGAAACACTTATGCATTCACCTGCAGCGATGAAGGAATGGTATGAGCAAAAGAAACGGGAGTTTGACGCACTGTAATCCAGGATACCTGTGGAAGAACATTTTTCATTATCAGATGCATCGTTTGCTGAAAAATTTAGAAATTGTAATCTCGGTTCAATTTCTTTTACACATAAAGCGCATTTACGGTTAGCATGGATTTATATCACGACCAGTGGTGAACAAATCGCGATAGATCGTATTTGTGAACAACTCAAGACCTACACCGCTTCTGTAGGTGCTGAAGAAAAATTTAATCTAACCGTAACCATCGCGGCGATAAAAGCAGTCAATCACTTTGTCAAAAAATCTTCTGCGCTTACATGTAAACAGTTTCTTCTGGAGTTTCCCGCTTTGACGATTAGTTTTAAAGATTTGATAGCGACACACTACAGCACAGATATATTTGAAGAAGAAAAGGCAAAGCATACATTTATGCAGCCTGATTTAGCTCCTTTTAGTTAAGGTGAAATACCTATTTCGGACGATAAGGACCCATTTTCATTGCAGCATCTTTGGTTAAAATGTATCTATATTTGATTTTGCACAACGATTATGAGTATAAAATATGCCGATCTGCCGGGTCCCAAAGGTTTGCCATTTGTAGGTAATTTATTTCAGTTTAAACTTTCCAAATTGCACCAATATCTGGAGCAACACGCTACAACGTATGGTGATGTATTTAAAGTAAAGCTAGGTCCGGCCAATTTTACAATAGTTTCCAAGCCGGAATTAATTCAGCAAATTTTGAAATCTCGTCCTTACCAATTTAGGCGCATGTCCAAAATGGATAAGATTCTTCAGGCGGAAGGGGTTCATGGCTTGTTTAATGCGGAGGGAGATGATTGGAAGGTCCACCGAAGGATAGTCAACAAGGGTTTAAATATCAAACATCAGAAGCAGTATTTTCCTGCTATCCTGAAATCCGTCAGACGACTGCATGCCAAAATGGAAAGGATCGCTGATAACAAAGCGGCTTACACAGTACAAGATGACTTAGTTCGTTTTACCGTTGATGTGACGACTTCACTAGCATTTGGTTTTGAAATGAATACCCTGGAGCAAAAGGGTGGTGTGATTCAGGAGCACATGGAGAAAATATTCCCTATGATTTTCAAGCGGATCAACGCCCCTTTTCCTTTGCATAGGATTTATCGCACAAAAGAAGATAGAGCGTACGACCAGGCATTTAAGGAGATTGAAAAATGTGTAAAAACCTATATTGATGCCGGCAGAAAACGGCTTAAGGACAACCCGGAACTACAAAACCAGCCAAATGATATAATTGAGGCGTTACTTGCGGCATCAGATGAGGAGAGTGCTATTTCGGATCGTGAGATCAAAGGGAACCTTTTAACATTGTTATTGGCTGGGGAGGATACCACCGCACATTCGTTAGCCTGGGCAATATTTATGATCAGTCAAAATAAAACTGTTCAGGAGAAACTACAATTAGAGGCAGATGCAGTACTACTCGAAAATAGGTATTTGCAATCTTATTCTGACCATGAAAAGTTGACCTTTACCAGTGCTGTGATTGAAGAGACGTTGCGTGTGAAGTCTGTTGCTCCACTTCTTTTGCTGGAACCTCTTGAGGATGTCGAAATGGATGGTTTCCATTTTCAAAAAGGAGCAAAAATGATAGTTCTAACGCGTTATGGTGCATTAAGTTCGGACTATTTTACCGACAGTACAGCATTTAATCCGAATCGATGGATACCAAAGGAGGATCATAAATGTCCTGTTCATAATTTATGCGCGATCATGCCATTTGGTGCAGGCCCAAGAATGTGTCCGGGAAAACATTTGGCACTACTGGAAATGAAGCTGGTTCTTTCCATGTTGGCCAGGAATTTTTCCATAGAATTGATTACTCCTGAAAGTGACGTTCAGGAGAATCTAGCCTTTAC
>JBBKXT010000090.1:0-5486 GCA_037969625.1 Saprospiraceae bacterium | reverse complement strand
TTCTATCATTTGATAAGGACAATCTAACCAAATACGAAATGACATCCAATCAAATGCATAGATGATTCATTGTTTGACCACTGACCGACATTTTTATCCTATAAACACTTTACTACCATCACGCACGGAATTAATTAAAAAGGGGGAACATTCTTGTTCCCCCTTCTATATTTCTTTAAGCACATTGAAATTCGATCCACAGGTCATCCGTCTGTCTTCATCTTCCCAAACTTGTACCCTAGTGAAATCTGTGCGCCGATGCCCGCAACATTGGATTCACCACTTCCACCAACCGTTACGTGAGGACTGGCAAGGAAACTAAGTGTCCATTTTTCACTTAATAATGACTTCACTCCAAGGTTAAAAGCTAGCGCATATAAATTGTCTGCATAGGTGCCTTGACTTTCATCGGGTTCATTCGCATGAATATATTTCAAAGCGGGTCCTACAAAAAATCCCTTTTGTTTCTGCCCCGCATAATAGTGCAAAGCAGGCCTGAAGGCTAATGAACTCCCCCCATTCTGTGCGCCCCAATTAACATCCATGTTGAACGTAAAATGTGTACCTACAGATGTTTCAATACCAACACCAAATCCTGTAAACGGATCATTGACATAGCCTAATACAAGCATTCCGCCGTTGACTCTGACCTCCTGGCCATAGGATGTACTACCATACAGACATCCAAAAAACAATAAAACCCAAATTGACTTTTTCATTTTACAATGTTGTTTAAGTTAAAAATAATTGTTTCGCAAAATTTTGAAGTAGCCTGGTTTTCATAAAACCCTGTTTTAAATTGCCCTGCAAATAAGAGACGAATTTTTCATTCGTCAAACTACCGCACGGCTGTTTAATTGGAAATTAACGCGCCTTAAGGGAATATTAAGATTAGGTTAATCAGTTAAAATACAACGTGAAAAATAACTTTAGTAGATAGACGATAAGCAAAGACAGATTAAAGTAATGCTCTACCTGACCAATACGTTTTGAATAACCAAAACACCTAAACGTGACCGAAAAACAGAGCAAGAAAAGGATAGGGCAACCGTAGATTCTGCAAACGACGGGGTGCTTTAAGGATATTAATAGGTAAGAAAAAGTAAAGCGTTTGTTGGATGCATACTTCAAAACCTTAGCCTTAATGGCTTAACTTCATAAAAAGCCTACCAACAGAAAATCACATTAGCCCTCTTTCCATCGCCACCCTAACTATCTCCGCTGAATTTTTCGCACCTAGCTTAGAGCGCAGATTCTTGCGATGAGATTCTATCGTAGAAGCGCTTACATGGAGAAGGGCCGCTATTTCCACATCAGACTTTCCTTGCGAAATAAACTGCAAAACCTCCTTCTCTCGTCTTGTAATTTTTGGTAGAAATGTATTACTTCCGCGTTGTGGTTTAGAAATATTTCTGACCAACAGGTCTGTAGCTTTTTGCCCCAGATATTTATCCCCCTTATAGATCGTATGTATGGCCTCTAGCAACTCTTTCTTTGTAGTGTCCTTGAGCAGATAACCCATTGCGCCATTTCTAAGCATTAATTGGACGAAACTACCCTGATCAAGCATAGTTAAAGCCAGTATTTTACAATCTGGAAAAGCTGTCATGATTCTTGCCGTTGCCTCCACGCCATCCATTTCAGGCATATTCACATCCATCAGTACGACATCTGCCTCATGTATGTTTAACCATTCTATTGCTTCCTTCCCATTAGCTGCATCGCCTACGACTTCAATATCCATTTCCTCTGTAAGCATCTGTCGCAAACCATCCCTAAGGAGCTGATGATCATCGACTATGAGTATCCTAATCATACAACCGGAATATGAATGGTCACGCTAGTACCTTCTCCCGGTGAAGACCAAAATTCTACCTCTCCTGACATATACGCCACTCTTGATTTAATACTATCTATTCCCATCCCTTGCTTCATCCCTTCCCCGGGCAAAAATCCCTTACCATCATCCTCTACCACTACACTGGCAGAGCCATTATGACGAGATAACTGAATCAACAAATGACGGGCCTCTGCATGATTTATAACATTCGCACATAGTTCCTGAACAATCCTATACAATGCTATTTCGCATTCCCTGTTCAATGATTGGTCATAATCAATATTCTGAAAAGACACGTCCAACTTCCGATCAAGATCAATGGCCTGCGCTAAATCATCAAGGGCAACACTCAACCCCATGCGAATCAACGCCGGTGGCATCATGTTGTGGGCTATTCGACGCGCTTCTGCACTGATCGTATCAATCAATTGAACATGTGCTCCTGAAACCATCTTAAGTGCAGCTTGGTCCATCGGCTCATCAAATTTTCTGGATTGAATTTTTAAAGATGCCAATAAACTCCCCAGACTATCATGGAGATCAAAGGCGATCCGCTTTCGTTCCTCTTCCTGTGTTGAAATTAAGGTTTGCATATTCGTGATTTCATGACGCTTTCTTAGTTCATCCATTTCGTTCTGATGCAAAATTGCCTGCTGCTTGGCAATAGTCGCCTGATCCATTAGATGTCTACGTTGATTGTAATAATAAAACATTCCTGCCCCAAAAATAAGCAGTGCGAAAACAACAATCATATTTCTTTGAAAAGTCCTACGTTGCAGGATCGTCTTTTGCTGCAAAATTTCAGCATCCTTTTCTTTAGACTCGAATTGGAGTTGCAGCTCCTCCGTCTTGGCTTTGTTGTAAACTTGCTGAAGGCTATCCTTCATACCTACATATGCTGTAAAATAATCAAGGGCTCTGTCATACTTCTTCTCTAGCGCATATAGCTTACTCAAAGAGAGGAGCAACGTTGGTGATATTTGAACAATGTGGAGGCTATCTCTTTCAATATGATATCCTGTTTCCAAAGCAGTTATTGCTGCAGGCAAGTCCTGAAGTTGTTCCAAGGTTTTACCCAGGTGGAAATAGGAAGAAACCAATTCCAATGTCGGGGGCCATCGCAATAACTGATCAATCGCCTTTTGAAGCGCTATAAGGCGCAAATCAGGTTCTTCAATATCAACATAACGATTAATGTGCTGTACGATCCGGTCATCCATCTCCAATGGGGAGTACATCTGAAGCAATGCAGGTGAATAAATGGCATATACCTCAAGACTGTCATGTTCCCGGGCCAGATTAAGGATATGATTTAGGGCGATTTTCCGACTGGTATTATCTTGACTGAATTGCAATGCCTCCACCGCCATGCGAGCATACTTAAAAGCAAAAGCGACATGTTCTTCCCTGTTATAAACGGAAGAAATAGCCATATACGGTGCCCACAAATTTTTCTCCAATTGATGGGCTTGGTATATATCTATAGCCTGATGAAAAGCCAATAAGGCCGAATCCTGTCGATGCGTTTGCGAGTGAACAAGCCCTAACTGAAAATTGGAGAATCCGATTTTCTCCCAATTTTTAGTTTGTAAGAATAGCACCCGTGCCTTTCGAAAATGGATCTCGGCGATGCTGTCCTCCATTAATAAAAAGCTTCGCTTACCTAATAGGTAATGGGCTTCCGCTTCAAATGCATCAGCCTCGATATTGTTAGCTTTCTGTGCCAGCAACTCCAGATATGTCTTGGCGCTATCCGACATCAAATCTTGCCGCTTGGCGTCGGCCAATAAAATCTCAAGGGGTTCTTGGGATGTAGTTCGTGCAGAAATATACTGCAATGGAATAACTAAAAGGATAGCCCAAAAAAGGAAAGCTGCAACCTTTTTGTGCGTATTAAGATATTTTAATGAATCGGTCAAGTTGTTTATTTATTAAATCATCTCAAATTAATCAACCTTATTGGTTTTGCAGGAAATATAGATCAATCAAGTTTTAAAGAGACACTTTTTTCCTTTCCCATTCCTACTTGTTGCGCTTCCAGAGCTTCAATTCGCTGAGCAAGGAGTTCGTTTTGCAGGGCAAGCTCTTGAATGCCCTTTATCAAAACAGGTACCAACCTCACATAATCCATACTCCACAATTCAGTGCTTTCATTATTGGGAACACGCACTGCTTCTGGTATAACCTTATTCACTTCCTGGGCAATAAGACCGATATCCGGTATTCCACCTTCAGCTAAGTGTTGTATAGATTCATCGCCTGTGATGACATTTGAATGGTGCAGGTACGACTTTGGTTCTAATTTCAAAAGTTCATCCAGGCCATACCTTAATGACTGTATATCGGATTTAATTCGAGCATCACTAAAAGTATTCCAGGCAAAGGCCACTGCCTGACCTATCAATTGCGTTGAATTATTGGGCAGTTGTAAACCGTAGGTAGGCGTTCCATTATGGGCAACCAAAACACCCCCATTCGAATGCACATATAATTTTGTGTTGTTATCTACGCGTATACGAAATGCATCTTCCCCGGCACCTGACGCAATATTCATTCTACAATCTGTGGTCGTGGCACCAACACCCATTGTGCCATTGATGCCCAATACATTTGCACTAAAATCACCTGTTATCAATGGGGTGCTCGTATTTGAATTATCAATCATGAGCCGGTTGCTGCCTGGAGTAACACTTCCCACACTTTTACCTATAAATACATTTCCTGTTCCGAGATTTGCCTTTCCGGTCTCAAAGCCAATAAACACATTGTCACTTCCTGTATTTTGTTGGCCGGCATCGACTCCAATGGCAATATTTTGATTACCTGTATTGTCTCTAAGTGCGATATGGCCGATGGCTATGTTTCGATTGCCTGTGCTGCTCTGTAAAGCTGTGTTCCCTATAGCGAGATTGTAATCTCCTGTTACATTTGCATGAAGGGCAAAATATCCAAAAGCCATATTATGAAAGCCATCAACATTTGTATACAAAGCCTGATAGCCCACGGCGGTATTTCTATATCCTGTAGTATTAGCGTACAAGGCTTTGGAACCCACTGCTGTATTTTCATTGGCCTGAATACCGGTGGCACCCAGACCATTATTAAATAATGAGGAATCACCTACAGCTACGAGATTCGATCTGGCTGCATTCCTGTACAGTGCTCTAAACCCTACTGCTGTATTCGAATATCCATTCACATTGTTACGCGAAGCCTCATACCCTACCGCTGAATTATTATCCCCAGATTGATTACTAGATAAAGAAGATTTTCCTATAGCGGTATTCAGTTTACCACTAATATTAGAACCCATTGAAAAGGCCCCAACAGTTGTATTCTCATAGCCAGTCGTGTTCGACCCTAACGCATATGTACCATGTGCAGAATTGCTATAACCAAAAGTATTCTCCGAAAGGGCGAAGTGACCTACGGCTGTATTTTCATCCCCTCCATCATTTTTGGAAAGAACCAAAGCCCCAATCGCCGTATTAGCATCTCCATCACTACTTCCTTCCATTGCTTCAAATCCTACTGCGGTATTGTATATCCCATAAACATTCGCTGATAAAGCTTTACATCCTATACCTGTATTTAATTCTCCGGACTCGTTCGCATACAAGGCCATATACCCTATACCCGTATTTTG
>JBBKXT010000089.1:0-2537 GCA_037969625.1 Saprospiraceae bacterium | reverse complement strand
TTACGTGCTCACCAGTAAAGCTCACAAAGAGTTTTTCGATTCTACCCGGTATATGAGAAACCAAACTGGACGCTTGTGTTTCATCAGCTTTAATCCGTCCGTTGAGCATCAGTGCATCGTTACCGGACCCGGCTAAGTCTCCAATAATGGTCGTTTGTATGTTGGCCAGCTTGATTGCTTCAGGTGTCATTTGAAAGCCAAAAGCCTGGTCCCCACCGGATTGATTGGCAGGAATCAAATCCATGCCACAAATAGGGCAATCTCCCGGCTCATTTCGCCTGATTTGTGGATGCATAGAACAAGTCCAAATCTCATCTTTCTTTTGCTCCATATTGGATGACAAGTGCCCACTCAAATCCTGCTGGTTTTGATTTGATTGTGGTTTTAATAACCAGGCTGCACCAAACCCTATGAAAAGGCATGCGATACCAATGATATATATGTTTGAAGTTTTCATTCTTTGAAAATTTTAAAAATCCGTTAAACGTTCCACTTTAAATTTTGCTTGATGGGTTTGAATGACAGCATCGATTAGATCAATTTGATATTTGGTCAGATCATTCTGAAGCATCATCATTTCATCAAAGCGGGTACCCTTACTAGTGTACGCTGAAAGCAATATTTCGTATGCACTCGTAGCGATTTCAATTTGTATTTGTGCCAATGTGTATAATAATACAGCACTTTCATATTCGATTCTGTAGGATTCAAGGCGGCTAAGTATTTTGTTAGCCAGACTTTCCTTCTGCCACTGAAAAGCCAATTGCTTTAATTCTTCCTCCTTATTTTTCGCCTCGTAACCTTTTCTGTAAATAGGGACGGAAATCATTACTTTAGGAATAAGAATATCCCTTCCGTTATGCTCCGGAGAAGCATCCGTTCTTTTGTTAACCAAGCCATAGTCGAGTCCTAAACCAAGACTTGGATTACCTTTTGCAGCATTTACAACTACTTCCTTCTTCGAAGCTTCGATTTGCCAATCCAATTGCTTAATTAGTGGATGGTAGACTACGATTTTCTCTTTAAATAATGTCGTATCATAATTAAGTGTAGCGATGCCAAGATCACTTAATTGGACAATTATCGAATCATACAATGGACGGTTGGCAGCTTCATTAATTTGCACTTCATAAGATCGTTTCCTTAGCTGAAGAATTTTAATCTGCTGGGCGAGCTCCTCAATTTTAGTTTGCACGGTGAGTACATCAGAAGCGATTGCCTTTCCTGACTCTACTTTGCCTAAGGCAACTTGCTCTATTGCACTAAAAAATCGCAAGCGTTTTCGAAAAATCTCCTGCTTCATTTGAAGCAAATACAAATCATAATACGCTGACTTAATCTGAAAATCAATTTCCAGTCTCGTGGCCGCTATTTTTTCATAATTAGATTTTGCCATTGCTAAAACGACATCTTCCCGCGCCTGAAGTGAACCAAACCAAGGAAACATTTGATTAGCAGAGATATTTAGCACCTGTGGGCCGAGCCTCGTCTCCGGTCGTAAGATCGGCACCCCAACACCTATTGTAGGATCAGGCAATTGGCTGACCTGTGGTCCTTTTTGAAGGGCAGCTTCATATTGCAATCGAACCGCTTTGAGTTCCGGATTGTTTTCATATGCCCAGCTCAGCAGACTGTCAATCGACTGAGCTTGAAGACCAAATGACAAAGCGCTAAAGCCGATGAATAAGATTAAATATTTTGTTTTCATGCGTTAGCTGTTTTTTCATTTTTTGAAAATCTCAAATTCGTTTCTTTCCATAAGGAATACAGTATCGGCACCGTAAACATGGTGATGATCTGAAGTGTCATTCCGCCAAAAGACGGAATAGCCATTGGAATCATTATATCAGCTCCTCGTCCAGTCGATGTCAAAACAGGCAGTAACGCGAGTATGGTGGTAGCGGTCGTCATCATCGCAGGCTTCACTCTTCGCAAACCTCCTTCCACGACGGCATCCCTTATCTCATTAATAGTTGTCGGTGTATTTCTTTTAAAACTGTCTTGTAAAAATGTAGCCACCAGCACCCCATCATCAGTAGCGATACCGAAGAGTGCCAGAAAACCTACCCAGACTGCGACACTCAGATTGATCGTCTTCATCTGAAACAGATCGCGCATGTTCGTGTCAAAGAAGTTGAAATCCATAAACCAGGGCTGTCCGTAGAGCCAGAGCATGATGAACCCACCTGAGAAGGCTACAAATACTCCTGAGAAAACCATAAGCGAAGTCGTCACGGAACTAAACTGAAAATAAAGAATGAGAAAAATCATCGCCAAGGCTATAGGAATGACGATAGACATCCGTTCGTTTGCCCGGACTTGTTGCTCATAATTTCCGGCGAATTTGTAATTAACTCCAGCAGGAACGACTAACTCCCCAGCATCAATTTTACCTTGCAAATATTCCTGTGCATTGTGGACTACGCTTACTTCAGCATAATCTGATTCGCGATCAAACAACACATAGCCAACTAAAAACCCATCCTCACTTTTTATCGCCTGCGGACCTTGTTCATATTTAATCTCCACCAGATCAC
>JBBKXT010000088.1:0-36780 GCA_037969625.1 Saprospiraceae bacterium | reverse complement strand
TTTTAACTCCATGGCAGCGAAGATACAATCTTGTCAAAAGAGGCTTCATGTAAATTGTCCTGAAGTAAAAATTAGAATGAATAAATAAAGGAGATTATAGATTTGAAAGACAGAATAATTTGCAAGAAATTATCCTAGCTCTCTCCACCTTGGTATAAGATTGTGAAACTGCTTTACATCGATTTTAGTTTGCTGCTGATCTCTTGCTTGCACATCAGGTTTGATGGTTTCCACTGTAAGAACGATGAAAAGAATGATCAGGGTAAATACTGAAAATGTGTCCATCCCAAAATAATTTTATGCGGCTAAACGCGTTTAATTCATTGAAATTAAGGGATTTGTGGCTTTTATGGCAAAAATACGTGTATAACTTTTAGGGGTTGGGATTCGTTTTATAATTAACTCCTTTATAAAGACTTTCTGATTCGCTCTCCCTGGAAAGTTACTGATGGCAGCTATGGTGCTGTGATCGAACGATCATAAAAATTTGTAGCCATGAAAAAATTTCCTATTGATTTGGTAAAGCCAAATCAAAATAATCATCGCGAAAGAAAGGCATCCAAAATAAATGAAAACAAAAACCAAGAAAGCAGTTCGGATGCCCACGATAAAGCACAAATGAAAGACAGGTTTGCTGATAAAAAAACACCGGACGTGTGGGGTCATGTAGTGCCCATAAAATTTAAAGAACATAATGTTGAGCGACATTGGCCAAACGAAAAACCCTGGTAGATTTTTATCAGAGCAAACCAAATTGTTAACCTTAAAAAATATATGTTATGAGTAGTCTATTGTATTTAATCGCCGTTATCCTTGTCATCCTATGGGCCATCGGATACTTTGCCTATAGTGCTACAGGATTGATACACATATTACTGGTTATTGCTGTGATCGCAGTATTGCTCCGGATCATTCAGGGAAGATCTCCGGTTTCGTAGTTTCCCATTCGTGGGCAACATCATTATAAATAGTTTTTATCAGGACATGAGTCGGGTGGGTGGTGAGCTCCCCGGCTTTTTTATTTGAATTATTTACACTCGGGGTTAACGGTTAACGGAAAATATGGGCAGAAGGGCTCCCGATGTGTCGCATTGGCATCAAGACTAAGAATTAATATATATATTTATGTAATATAAAAAGAGCTGTTTATCTTTGAATTATCTCCAATTCGTCCAATAAACAACTCTTAAAATGATACCTCAAATTTCTAAATTATTATCCAGAATTCCTATTAATTCTTTGGCTGTTTCCACTGGCTTTGTGAAAAGGTCTGATTTCAAAATTGACCCCAGTGATTTTGTTCATTCCTTTTTTGACTTGATGTCTAATTCTTGCTTTTCTTTACATAGTTGGGCTCTCAGTTTATCTGTGCTTTTGGAGGATACCGTTAGTACTCAAGCAATTCAAGGAAAGTTATCATTTAGGCATGCTGCATTCACTAAACAACTCTTACGTTATTGCATCAATTTACGGCCGGGATCATCATTGACGAACCAACCAAGCTTTTTGGATAGTTTCAACAATGTATATTTAGGCGATAGTACTTGCCTTGCTCTTCCGAAAGTTTTAAAAGATATTTATAAAGGGAGTCATACTAAAAAGGGGGACGCGGCGACAGCTCGAATTCAGTTACTATCTGATCTCAAAACAGATGAAAAAGTCCACCTAGAGATCGGCTCGTTTTGCGATAACGACCAGGCCTATTCAAATCAAATTCTAAAATTTTCCAGACCCGGAGATTTGGTTATTCGTGATCTAGGATATTCAACTCCTTCCGTATTCCAAAAGATGAGTATGCTTGGAATATATTTTATTTCAAGACTCATGCCGAACATTAATTTGTAGAGTGTTGACGGGGATCTTATCGATTTGAACAAGTTATTAAGTGAATTATTTCGAAAAGGGAAAAAGTTGTCGTTCTAAATATTTTTTTCTAAAAAATGGAAATTTCCGGATCGACTAGGGGCATTTAATGCACCTACCAAAGTAGTAAAACAAAAAATAATAAAGGCGAAAAAAGATCGAAATGTATAAGCAAATCATTCCGAAAAACACATGGATAGATTGAAGGTATCCGTAAATGGTATGAGTAGTGGCAGATGGCGTTGTATATTCTGTCAAACCTTTACGCAGGCTGAGCGGGCTACAAACCTTAATACTTGGTACTTGCCCTTCCATTACTTATACAAAGTGTTGTATGATGTTACTCTATTAATTCAAAATCTCCTGGTCTCCATGTTTTATCAAACAGAGCTTGTTCTGTACCATATGTTCTGATCAATGGGAACCAACCTTCACCAACATTGGTTTGTAACCAGTTACTTTCTTTCCCTTCCGGTGATGTAGGGCCGATGTATAAATCAACACTTCCATCCGCATTTATTTGTAATGCTTTATCTCTTGAGTCAACACTGGTAGCTCTAAGTTTATCTTTAGCATTTTCATTATCAATAAAGCAGCGGGTGTTTTCGCTATATAAGGTCAGCGCCCAGAAATTAGCTGCAGGAATACCTGCGGGTAAATGAATCTTGTAGGTATTTGTACCCATTAAAAAATTACCGTCTTTATCTTCCTTCGTGCTTAAATAACTTGTTGTACCGGGTCCTGGCGTATTGGATTGCATACCTGCTGTTACCGTGACCGCTTCATAATAATACTGATTACTTTCATCTAAATAATACAAATCTTTACTGGATTTGGTTAACGGAAAATTAGTTAACAACCTGTACCAACTGCTGTTGTCATAATAAGGTTGGTCATGGCGTGGTTTCGTCTGGTTGGCACGAGACATTAATTCACCTAAATTTGCGCCTTCGGCCAAAATGGTTTTCAGTTTGTCCGTTGGATTGAAAGGTTGACCATTTTCGATTCCTAAATATTTCAAATACGTGTAGAAAATCTTGTCTTCTTCCTTCTGTGGTTCATTTTGAATAAACTGATGCACCAATTCAAAATACTTTAAGCCCCTGGATGGCATGCCCTCAAAACGTTTGTCCGTATTGGAAATGAATTTTACTGGCTTTAAGGTTTCTCCATATGAGCCTATCAAAAAACTTTCTTTCATTCTTTTTATCTCTGCTGCATCCGTTGATAGAAATCTAGTACCAATCATTATTTTATTGGTTGTACTATTGACTACAAAGTACCCTTTGGTTTCTATTTTTGAAACATCAAATCCATTTGGAACGATGAGGTATTTACCTCCTTTTGCCTTATCAGGGCCCATCAAACCTAAATCGGCTAAAGAAAGTTGGTAAAAATCCATGACTGCCCCGGCCGAGGCCCCTGCTGGATAATCTATGACCACAGGACCAGTTTCAGAAAGGTCGGCCCAACTTAATACATATGGGGTAGTTGCATTAGCCGTAAGGATACCTACTTTTTCGTTGAACGATCTATATTCCACAAAATCCAAATCAGCACTTCCATAAACGTCCTTCTGCTCATTGTACCACTTTTGAAAAGTAGCTACCGGAAGCGACCATTGATACACTTCAATCGCCCGTTGTAAACTCAATTGGTCATTCAGCTTATCAATAGATTCTTTAGTAATATAACTTTGATTCAATTGAATATCCCCGAAGTTGGTCTTGATTAATTCATTGCCTTGTAAGGTGGCTGCCGAAAGTGCGACAGCATTTCCACTTTTTATTTCTGCATCGCCTACACTGGCTGCTTCTGTAGATGACTGCTTACAACTAAATGCTACAGCCGTTACTGTTATTAGCAAAAGTGCTTTAAATGTGCTTTTCATTTTATGGCTTTTTAATTATTTCACAAGATTCAATGTCGGACGCTTCCAACTGCCGTCCATCGCAGCTTCTTTTGGCCAATACAATCGCATGATTGTTGCAAATGGGCCTTTTGGTGCGGGCAACCAATTGGCTTCCTTGTTTTTTCCTGGAGATTCATTTTGAAGATACAACGTGATGCCTCCATCTTTATCTTTTACAATACTTGGAAGCATAGGCGAATTCAATAAATAGCGATTGATGGGATTTTCTACCAATAAACTTTGCGGCAATTTATACATGGTCAAAGACCAAAATGCATTAACAGGTGGTAATTCCCCTTTGGTAAAATGCAAGGTATATTGATTGGTAGTTCCATCTAATTTATTGCCGTCACCATCAACACCATAAAACGGATACATGGCTTCTTCTTTTGAGTTGCCGTAGATACCTACTACCGCTCCGGCCATTCTATATAGGTAGTTATTCTTTAAATACGCTCGCGTCCCAAATACATCTCCGGAGGCGATTTCACCTGCATCCACTTTCTTCATTAATTCAGCAAAATCAACTGTCCATGCTTCTTTTATCCCCGCTTCGTAAGCAGCTTTAACTTCAGGGGTAAGCTTATCAACATCAAAATCTTTTCCTGCGCCAATGCCAATTTTCGCAAACCGATTGATTAATGCAGTTTCCGTTGGATTCGTTGGACAGAACTGCATCACAAAATTCATTACTCGGAAAAACTCCAAGGACGACTTTTGTGCCTGGGGAGTTAGTGGTTTAATAAAATCAACGGCAGGTGCAGCAGCAGGTGGTGGTGTATTTAAAAATGAGGACAATGGCTGGACGTTATAGCCGGCCTGAATTTTCTTTACGTTTTCAATATCACCAGGATTGAAAAGTTGTGTTCGGTATAGTAGATTAATAAATTCTGTTTCCGATTTCACTACGCGGTCTATACCTTCAGGAACTTCTCCACTCCAGTTAGGACCGGCAACGAGGTACTTACCTGCTTCGCTGCCCGAAGATCTGGTCCCTAAATAGTCGAAATTAAAAGTATACGCATCTACGAACTGAATACTGTAGTAACGATTTCCATCTACCGCTGGTAATGTCAGTACAATAGGCTCTGCACGCAAATCCAAGCCTGCAAAAGAATAAGGCGTGTCCGAGTTGGGTGTCTGTATGGCAATATCGGCAGGTGTGAAAACACTAGCCACATTCGTTATGTGATTCCAGGGAGCTTTAAATTCAGAATTTGTACTATCAACATAATAGCCGTATTGAATACGATAGTTATCTACCATGGGATAACCATAGATATAAGCTTCTTTGGCTATAGCCGTTATAGAATCTAATGCCAATTCAGAGGATTCCATAGTTTCTTTTTTACCCTTGTTTTGAGTACACGAGAGTGTGATTAACACAATCAATAGCAGCGGAAATATTGTTTTCATAATAAGTTATTTATTTTGTTTTTATATCATACAACGGTTAGACTATGATTCCGTTGCGGATAAATTCGGCAGAATTTCGGAGTAGGAATCAAACCAAGTTAAAGTTAATGAATTTTGATTTAGCATTTAGCAAGCAATGGATTATAGCAGTGTTGTATGCCGTTTTATTTATTCTTGTGCTTTTTTATTTCTTCATCAGACAAGCCCAGAAATTCTGCAGCGTTATTGTAGAAAATATTTTCCTTTTGCTTTAGGGTTAAAAAATCGGCTGAGTTTATCGTCTCAATACCAATATCAATAGTTTGAGGCCATACCATTTGGTCACTTCCGTACATTATGCGTTTCTCAAATCCAGCATCAATCAGGTCTTTAATATACTTGTAACATTCTTTTTTAGGTAAAATCCAGTTGATAACTGCAATATCTACATATAAATTAGGATGCGCATACATCAATGCTTTCACATCTTCAGTGTATGGCCAGCCACCATGCATTATATACAGTTTTAATTTTGGGAAATTAACCAATACCTCCTCTAACTGCATTGGGTTTGCATTATAAGCACGCATCCCACCAAGCATTTCAGGCATAAGATGAATTCCAGAATTAGGTCCACCAGGCAGTACATGAAAACCAACAGGAATATCCAACTTTTGTGCCAGCTCAAAATAAGGCAATTGAGATGAATCAGATGCTTTAAGTCCAGCATAAAAGGGAGCCATTTCAGCGATGACCCTTAATTTGCCCTCATCAAACTGTTTTTGTAATGAATCTATAGGTTTGTGCGCACCAGCAATCAATATTTCGTCTGGGGCATCATTAATCCACCTTTCGCCATCTGTTACCACAGCTTTTACAATATGATATTTTTTAAATCGCTCGAGCACTTGTTTTTTTAACTCCTCGCTAGATTCCACACCTTTAAAGGTTTGACCTCTCAAAGTTGTAGGATGTGTTAGGCCAAATAATGGTTCTCCATCCGTAAAGGCATGTATATGCATATCGATAATTGGACCGTCATATATTTCATTTACTCTTGTATCAGATTCTTTCTGATGCGTATTTTGATTACAACTCAATACAAAAAGTGTTATTGATAAGTAAAATATTCTCATAAGGGTTTTCATAGGACAGTTTTAATTTTTATGAAGGCCTACAACGTTCCGGGCTACCCGACGGCAGGGTGGCTACCGAAAGTCTGTCTTCGACCACCGAAGCCATGCGAAGGTGGTGCCCAGGAGTTTCTCTTTAAAGTTAAGATTTTCATTTTCTATGTTTAAAAACCCTGCTGGTGGGTAGGTATTGTTATCGATCGTAACATTGACAAGTGTTCGCTAGTATTTTATAATTTTTCCACTGTAGATACGATTTTCCGTTTCCGAAATAAACCTCAGGGTGTATAGTCCCGAAGGGTAGTTCTTCACTGAAATTCTATTGTCTAGCCTGTTTGGTGAAGTGATTCGACCCACTATATCAATCATGTTTAAAAATGTTAATCCCTCCGGAACGGAAACAAAATCAATTGCTGGATTGGGCGATAGAAATATTGGTGAAGTACTAAAAGCGTTCTTAGAGGAGCTTATAGCGGGAAGTTCAAAACAGCCATATTGTGTAAAATGTATTGTATCAAGACCAGCAATGACACACCTAAGAGTGATTCCATCTCCAAAGTCACACAAACCCGTGCCTAAATCGGGAAATAGAAATCCTGGATACAAGAACCCAATATTTTTATAAACCTTGTAAGGTGCGTCATCATCGAATGATTGATTGTTAATAATTCTCATGAATTGGGTATTAATAGAAGTCCCATCATAGGCATATTCTATCCCAAATGAATCTATGACTACTATCCCAGTATCAATATTGCCTCCTTGATCATAAAGCATTTCATATTCAATACTTTCTGCAAAATCAATCATTAAAAATTCTTGATCAAAGTTGCGGCTTAGTCGAAATACTTTTTCTCCATCTTCTCGTAAGTACTCAACGTTTTCGGTATTCCAACAACTTGGGTGGCGAGAAAGAACTAGTTTCCAATACAATTGAGAATTAATCACTGTGTCAGCAGTGATAGTTATGGTTTCTATAGTAGTATCTGAATAAGGCATCCATATGTTAGAGTAATGCATGTCTTCAAATACCCACTGTTTGCCCAGTGTAAGAAATTCCTGAGCATGGGCTGCCCCGAAGAAGTTGAGGATTAAAACAATAATAATGACAGGAATATTTTTCATTGAAAATGAAGATAGGTACACTTTATGAGTATTCTAGTGCGAAATACAAGTAGGTCTATTAGTTGCTAACAAATTACTATTTATGATCGATAACGGTTCTCAGCTATACGCAGGCAGGGATTTTTACCACTGAACTTCCTACGAAGAACTGAGCTTTAAATTTACTACTTTCCTGTCCTACGAAGCACAAAACCCCTGCTTGCGTATAGGTGATGTGTGTGCCCGGCATGGGCATCTTTCCATATAAAGATATGGATTAATCTAGAGGGTGCAAGTCCCTTATGGGCAGGGGTAACGCCTTGAACCATTAGTAAGCCGCAAGGGTGTTAAGTGTGAACTTAGATCTGAGTCCTCCGCCATAGGCTACGGCCGCCGGCGGAAGGAAGCGGGACTACAAATCTCGGTACTGAGGTACACGAACTGAATAGGAGGCTGTTAGATTGGATGAGTAAGCACATCATTGCGAAGTCCAAAATCTCGATTCGTCGGGGATAATCGAAACAGTAGATTCAGCAGGCATCGAGGGAAAGAAGATGCTCTTACCCGGGGAGATCTCTATATCCATTGACTGGACACATGGAGAAGTCAGCAGAAGCCATAGTATCCCGCTGTACAGCGGGAGAAGGGCTGAACGTTAACCTTCCTGAAATTGAATTGGGAGTAATTTCTACGCTACGGATAGTTTTCCAGTAGAATTACAGCCCTCTATAAAAGTAAGGAATAGCTTCAACTGGTGTAAAGAGCGGTTGTTGAGATGGTTAACGAACCGCTGTATACGAGACCCGTACGTACAGTGGTGTGAGAGGCGCACCCCGTTTGTATCAACAGGCGGGGCCGCCTACTCGATTATGGGGCGTGTTTTTCTGCAACGTAAATAGTTTCTCGTAATTTCCATTTATCAATATATTTCTTTTTTATTTTAGTTAATTCATTCGACCTGAAGAAAACAGAACAAATAGTTGGTTCATGTTCTTTTTCTCCAACTTCACCAATAAAAAGCATGTACTTACTAATCGTTGGATGAATTTTATGATTGTTAAGTTTAACAATAATTGCATCTGACAGAAAGTTTAATTTATCATAGTTTTGTTGCTCACTAAACAAGTTATTTGTCTCATATAATTGAATAGAATCAATATAGAGGCTTCCAAACTCAATAGATAGAATGGAATTTGTGAGTTTTTCTTTTTTGTTAATTTCAGAAAGCTTCAACTTGAAATAGTCACCTTTTTCATTTTCTAAACAATGGCATGATAAAATCAATTTCTTTTCTAACTGTGAGCCAAATTCTAAACATATTTCTGCTGTTGGTTCGTTAAATAGCTTTGATAATTTAGAAGGAGTAGAAATGGTACCGGAATATGGCTTAACTCTTGTCCATCCCATAGTAATGTACCTAAATTCTAAATCCTTTGTTCCCTCTACAATTTTTTGAAGCATAATGTAGAAATAGTTTAATTCAGATTTAGTGATTAGTGTATACCTTTAAATGACCCATAACGTCTAGGCGATACCCAGCGGCCATCCCGAAAGGGTGGCTGATGTGGTCATCGCATGTTGGCACTAGTTTTTTTTTAATTCGTCCAGTTTTCAATTGTTCCATCCTCATTAAACCAGATCTCAATAAATACTTTTTCATCTGTCGGTTTTCCTTGTCGTTTCAGAATGTCAAATTGCAATTTCGATACGGCTTTTTTCACTGATTTCACACAAAAATTGTATTCCCTTTTCGTGTCCCAGTACTCTTCTATCAGTTCGTCAGTTTGATAATCTGTCATTACAACATCACTAATTTTTCCATTTTTTCCAATTACGACTGTATATCTTTCTCCACAATCAAATTTATCCAGTTTAGTCCATTTATAGTTCTGGATATGGTCAAATAAAATGTTGCTGACAGAATCTCTTTCCATTCTATCTATTCCGCTTTCTAAATCTACATAGTTTGTTTCGTCACTGATTTCAAGTATTTTCCCGTTCTCTATTTTTATTGCAGTTTCATGCAGAAAAACTCTTTCGAATACTCCATCCCAACGCAAGATTCTGTTGTCTATGGTCTCTGACGGAAAACTAATATTTCCACTATACCAGTTTATAAAAACTTTGTCGTTTTGGACTTTATCTCCAAATAACTTTTTGATATAGTTATTTGGTGACCGATTTTTGTTTTCCAAAGAATGGCAATCAATTATTGCAATTACAAATAGACTATCATTTTCTATTTTGTAAATGGCTTGGTAGCCTCTCCAACAATTCATAGAAGTTCCTAACTGACCATCAATTGAGTTTCTGAAACTCAAGTCAAATAATCTTCCATTATCATCTTTCCGAGTTTGTAGATATAGTTCGACCAATAAGTTGTATGTTGGAATTGTATCATTCTTATAAATAATATAATCTGGAACTTGAGGACTCGCGACTAAATCGGTCAAGATTATGGTTGCAAAAATTGCTGTTAAAGTCCATTTCATTCTTCTGTCAAATTGGTGCCAACTAAGTTATACCCGCCACTCCATAACGAGTTACAAGCTTATTGGCTTGTAATGCGTAACAAAGTACCGTTTTACAGCCAGTTGCTTTTTTAATTACAATACCTAAGATAAGTGGATTCTGGAAATATATCATATTCTTCTTTCCCAGCCCAAATGACTGTTCACCTGATGCGATGATCCTTTGTGTCAACTCCCCCTTTACCCCGGTGATTGGAGTCGGTAGACACTGCACACTAGATTATAGGCGGACTACACCCCTCAATATTTTGCATTTTGATGAATCAATATTTCTAATAGATTCCGATTGTATCCACTTTTGAAAAAGACGTGGCGTTTGATTTGCTTTACTTTCTTAATCAACAGGGATGTCATCATTTGACAAATCATCATGCATGTGTGGGGCAGCCTCCTTTTGTGCTGCGCGTTTTTTGCACGCACATTGGTAGATCACGATACAGCTAAGCGCAGAATGGGCGCATAACCCATATGGCCGATTTAACCTTTGTTGGCAGCGGGCGTAATTCTTATTTCTATATTTTTAAAAATCAACAGACTGAAAAATAATAGAAAAGACAAATAGCACATCGGTATCCCATGGTCGTTTTTGGGACATTCAATATAGCCCAACAAATTGCCAACAGAGCCAAAGGTGGCAATGGCAAGGGCAATGACAACACCTAAATAGTACAATCTGTTTTTGTCTTTGAACAAATTGGAATGGGAAACAATCGCAAATAATAGACAACTTAAAATAATATAACAAGCTGGAATGCCTACCATTTTAGGGCAAACATTGCCCGTGACGAATTCATTCTGGGCCAAAGGAATTGTTCCACTCAAGCCCATTAAGATGATAATCCAAATCGCAATGTAAAATATCTGTTGAATAAATTTTTTACTCATTTTTCCTCAATTGGTCTAAAACAATATTTTTCATGTGGTCTTTTGAAGAAGAACCAATGCAGTAACCCCAAAACGACTAAAATACCTATCATCTCAATAGCATGTTCTTTTAGGAAATTCAAATTCTCGACCATGATTTCAGCGCAGAAATAACCAATTCCGCCAATCAGGGCAATCCATAGCAAAACACTAATGGCACTATGAAAAGCAAACCTTCCGTAAGAAATATCTTTTAACCCCGAAAGCATCAAAATTGGCGTACCAAAACCGTACATGATTCTGTAAAAAGTCATATAAAAATAGGGGCGTTTTTCAAACCATATCGAGGTGCTGTTCAGTTTGGAATGTAAGTCCGGTTTGTTTTTCAAAAGTTTTTTTCCATACTTTTTGACCAACATAAATTTGATGGAATCTTTTAGAAAAGCACCAAAAAAGGCAGCCATCATTCCTCCAAAATAATTGAAATAGCCCAACTTGGAACTTATTACGGAAGTCAACAGTAAAATTTCACCTTCGATAAACGTTCCCAAAAAACTAGCAATGTATCCGCAAGTTTCAAAGAGTTCATTCATGTCGCTATCTTTTCACAAGATGAACTTGGTTGATAGCTGGTTTGTCTAATGTAATTTGTTCCCCTGTCGGCAAAGTAATAAGGGCTGACTGTGGTTCTTTTTCTTTGCCCAACCCGAAGGTCACGGTAGAACTTTGGTCACTTCCTAAGCCTTCGCCTATTACATAAACATCTGAAAGCACTTGATTTTCACCGAGTTTTAAAGTGATGTGACTGCCCACATATTCTGCATTTTCGGTAAATCGAAAGGCTATGAAATTATTATCACCCCCCTTATTAATAAATGCTTTTACTTGTCCGTCTAGGTTGGCATATAATAAATCCGGATAACCGTCCTTATTGAAATCTGAGGTCAAAGGTGATTCAGCGTAATTTCTATTGACCACGCCCGCTTGTTCTTCCACGGCTGCAAATGTTCCATCCGCTCGTTGCAGCAAAAAACGGCAAGGAAGTTTGAATAGCTTATGCGGTGGAAAATCCACGTAGTTTTCGGCAACCACTAAATCCTGCTTTCCGTCGAGATTAAAATCCTCAAAAATCGCTCCCCACGAAAATTCATAATCTGCTATTTTTGTTTCTTTGGCGACGTCCGTGAATTTGAAATCCCCTTCATTTTTAAACAAAATCCATTTTTCATTTAAAACATCCTCTTCCGCCAAATCCCCTCTTGCTAAAAATATCGGTACAGAACTTCCCGTATTGGAAAAGAAGAAATCTACCAAATCATCATTATTATAATCACCCACAGCGATACCCATAGGGTAAGCATATTTACCTGTCAAGGGGTTGGGCATTAACTTAAACTGTTTGCCTTCCATATTTTTATACGTTCGGGCTTCACCTGTATCATAAGCTACCACCAAATCCAACCATCCGTCATTGTCAATATCTACAAAAACAGCTTGGAAAGTATTATGGATATATTCAAGCCCGATGCTTTTGGTCACATCCGAAAAAGTGTTGTCGCCATTATTTTGCAACACCAAACTTGATGAACCATAATTGGGGTCTTTAAAAATGGTCTGCCCTTCCATTTTATCCACATGCAAATAAGTGCAAAGAAAAATATCGGCATGACCGTCTCTGTTGAAATCGCCAATAGTTGTAGTTGCAGCCGATGATTTTTCATTGAGTGGCACTTCAATTTTTTGACTCTCAAATCGGCTTCCTGTATTCTTGTACCATAAAACGCCATAATCCCCAGTCAATAGAAGGTCGGTATTTCCATCTTTGTCCAAATCAAAAGAGGATGCGCCAAAAGTCGTTTTCCCCGCTGGTTTTTCTGGCAGCTCAAATGATTTTGATATATCCACAAAACCATTTTCGGTGTATTTAAAAATGGCATCTTGCTGCGCCACGCCGCCACTGACAAATACTTCGTCCACCCCGTCATTGTCCAGGTCAATCATAGCTGCTGCCATTAACGGGAGCGATTTGGTATTGTCAAATTCATTGGTGAACGGAAATTCGATTTCTGTAAATGTTGGTATTTCCGATTCGGGTACAGCGTAATCACATTTGGCCATGTCTTTCCCGAAATCATCATTAGGCACTTCATTAGATTCACATTGTCCGGCAAACCGTCCCCATTGGACTGCTTCGTAAGGGTTTTTAGTATCTGATTTGAAAAAATAAAGTACGCCGATCACGATCAAAGCAATCAAGGCGAATAATAAAAAAAGTATTTTTTTCATTTTGAATCATTTTATGTTTTGTTTTTTTAATGCAAAAAGCGAGGCTGAAAACAGCAACAAATGGGCCACATTCATTGCCGTTGGAGCAAGGTATTGCCCGATCGGTCGGACAAAAATGAAAAGCGCAAATACGATAATCAGCAGTAAAATCGGATTAAAAAATGCCATCCATTTCGGGTACAGCGTGCCGCCTTTCAATATGGCCCAAACAAAAGATACGGAAATCAGCAGTACAAGCACCCGAAGTATCTGCACCAGGTTTTCAAGGTGTAATTTATAGGAAGCGATTATTTCTTGCTGCAGTTCGGGTGCATTCGCCTCACTCAATGCTTGTATCGTCATTCCCAAATGCGCCCTTGAACCCACCCAAATGCCGCCAATGACAAATGCAAAAATGCCAAGCGTGAGGACTGCCTTAGCCAGGTTTTTAGAACCAGATTTCAATGCCAAATATAGATGCCCATACCCAAAAATGTAAAGCGGAATAAAAGTTACCATTAAATATTGTCCAATGGTAAAGCGGCTTGGTTCGATACCCAAAAAATAGCCGAAAGGCATTTCACTATTAAAACCGTCTGGGTTGAAATGCACTAAAAATTCGCCTGCCCCAACCATGATAGAAGCAAGCAACCCCAACCAACCAAAAAGTTTGATGTTTTTTTTCATACAAACAATATTAAAAGGACACATGACAAACACCAAGCATCAATATCAAAATAATCAAACCAACCAAAATCACATCATAGGAGAGGCGGATATTCCTATACCTATGGCCCAAATCCACGCTCAAATCAGATGTGGGTCGCCGTCCCATCGAGCATAAAGGCTTCCTAAAATAACGGATAAAATATTAGAGTTAACGGTGACAAGAATATTTGATTTGGTATCATCTATTTGTCCTGGAGTATATAGATTCCGTGAAGCAAGCTGAAACCATGTCTCAATTCCTTGCGCTGGAACCCCCTCTGTTTTTCTAACTTTTTCTTTAATATTTTTAGGGTTTCTTTACCGATGTTCATTTCAGCCATTAAGGCTTTGTCTGTTTTTTATCGGTCATTTTATTGTTTTTATTACTTACTGCTAACGGTCTAGTATAAGCGCACCAGCGAATTTATAGGCTCTTAGTTTCAGGTATCAATATACAACATTGAATACAAAAACGGTTCAAGTTAGCACCTGAACCGCTATTGATTTTATACCTTGTTGTAGGCAGTTTTTATTCCATCTTCTATGCTGTTCTAGGTTCGAGAGTCCCACTATTACAATAAGTTTCTCCTACGATTTTAACAACTGTCATTCCAAATAGTATAGGTCCCATTAGATTGCTTATGGCAGTTAAAACCATAGAGCCTTCTATTTTCGGCATGGGCATCATCATTCCCATTATTTCCATCGTAAACAGTGTAAAAACTAAGGTGATAATTCCTGATAAAACCAATTTTTGAATTCTATGGTTGAGAATTTTAAATTTTAATTGTTTTTAATACGGCTAGAAGCATCTCGCCACTAATTCGTTCTTTGTAATTAGGATTTATGTATTCAAATTGAATCACACCTTCTTTATTTACAATCATTACAGTAGGAACAGGCATCACTGCTGTTGTTTCTCCTTTTTGACCTTTTGTAGCGATATATCCTTTCAACCTTTCAGGGGTACTAAAGGCAACTCCTATTTCTTGAATGAATTTACCATTAGGATCCGATAATAATTTGTACTTTAAATTGTCTTTTTCTTCTGTGGTTTGCAAATTGTTAAAGTCGTCTGGACTAATGGCTACAATTTGATATCCAAGAGCTAAAACGTCCTCTTCAATTTCGGCCAAACCGGACAATTGTAAATTACAGTACGGACACCAACCCCCTCGGTAAAGAACCAACACAGTTGGTTTTTCTTCTAAAAGAGTACGCAAGTGAATAAAATCACCCTTTGCGTCCTGAAAGCTGACCTTAGGTAATGTTTCTCCTATAAGTAAGGGTGAAATATCTTCTGCTTTTTCAGGTATTTGTGCATTGATATTGGAAGTGCCAGCGAAACAAAGAATGGCCATTATACTACTAATTATTGTTTTCATGATTTCATTCGGTTTAACTCCATTGGAATATGAATGAGCACTTCATCGCCTACGACCATTGTTGCTGCCCAATCTCCTGTGCCAACTCCAAATTCTGTTCTGTCTATTGACGTTTCAATTTCTACTCCCAAAATGATTGTTCCTTTCATCATAGGGTGTTCCATCTCTCCTGTAATTTTCATTGGAAGAACTACATCTTTAGTCACACCCTTAATTGTCAATTTTCCGTGAACCAAATATTCCTTATTGGATTTTTTCTCAAATTTGGTGGAACTAAAAGACATTTTCGGATACGTCTCGGCATCAAAAAAATCTTTTGATTTCAAATGGTTATCTCGTTTGGCGTCATCGGTATCTACGCTGTTGATGGATATGGAAAAATCTGCCTTACTACCCTTTAAATTGTTAGGGTCGAAATGTATCATTCCGTCATAGTCTGTAAATTTACCTGGAACGGAAGAGAAGAAGTGAGTAACTGAAAAATTGACTGAAGTGTGAGGCTTGTCAGTTTTCCACATGGTTGCATCTTGTGCGTTTACAGATAGGGTGCTCAATGCAGTAATAGCTACTGCGAAAACCATTGATTTGATTGTTGAAAACATTGTTTAAAAATTTGAAAGTTATAATAGTCAGAATGAACTATCTATACCTTTATACCAATAATTTCAAAAAATCACCCAAGCAAGATAATTTTTTATATTTTTTCTCTTTGCTCTTCTTCCTTCTTTACTTTTCGGATTTGCTCAACGCACTTATGTTTTTGATTTTGAGCATTATGTCGGGTCGAGTAGCTATAATCTTTCTGAATTTGTTCTATGGCTTTTTCATTAAAAAAAATGTCATTGATAAGTCGATTACAGTGCTCTGTTATTTTAAGAAGATATCCTTTTAGCTTTTCTAAATACGTTTTTTCATTCTCAATGGAATCACTATTTGACATTTGAAAATTATTAGATTGTAATTCATCCAAAGAAAGCTCATGGTTTTTATCACGAAGTTTTTTAAACCACAAATTTTTACAAATGGCATAGACATATGTATCCATTGAGGCAGTGAGTTGAAAATTGTCTTGTCGAAGTTTTTCTACAAGCACCATCATTGCATCTTGAAATAAGTCCTCCGCATCAGCTTGGTTTCCGCTGTTGTTTTGAACAAATTTTGAAATTTTACCAAAATTGCTTTGGTATAAATTTCCAAAGGCAAAATTATTTTCAGTTTTTAAGTCACTTAATATGATGTTCATATTCCATTTTTTATGATTTTTTGCCGAGATCTTCAATTGCGTCAATAGTGTGATAAGTGTAATTCGTATTAATATCCGTCATATTGTATTGCAAGGCACCTCGTTTCTTGACCAACAATGCAGAACAAAACAATGGTATGTTCATTAATTTGTGGGCTGTCCAACCGAAAGAATCTGTTTTTTCAATGCCGTTCATTAACTCTCGGTATTTTTCACTTAAAATCTTTGTTTTAGGTATAAACGCTAACAAATGGTCGTTGTCAAAACCAATTCCTGACAAATTTTGGTAACCTATTATTTTAAAAAGTAATCATTCTCTATTCTAAGTCCAATCTGTCCACTGTCCGATTCAATTATTTTCTTTTTAGTGGTCATTGAATTAGAATATTGCTGACGACGTCAGGGCTGCCCGTCGGGAGGCCTCAATTGTTGAAGCTGTGTCTAGATATCTTTTTCTTAAAGTACGTTTTTCCTTCGGTCGTGCTCCCCTCTACTGGTGTGTGATTCATAAACCCGAGTTCCCGGAGTGGAAGTGAATCGACAAATGCATCAATAATTCTTTCCTCAGCGTCCAGAGGAATGATTTCATCAATACAATGTGGAAATAAAATGGCTTGGTTTCGGTTGAATCCTTCGATGTATTTAATAAGAGAAGAATTAGTACTTCAAATTACGAAATGCAAACATCTTATTGAAATAAATAATGTTAATATTTGCAGAGAATAAGGGTTATTGCACAGTCTGACGGCCACGGCTATGCGTAGTTGCGCGGGCTAGCCCTTAGCTTAATAAGTACACATGAAACTAAAAATCTGTGAGGGTTTTCAGAAATTGGCAAGAACAAGCAATTACTAAAAGCCATTGTTAGCAATAGTTATAGTTTGAAGATTGTTTTTCCTTCTTTAAATGTTTCAAGTACTTTAATCTCTTTAATTTTTAGAGGGTCTATTTTCAAAGGATTATAGTCCAGTATTACCATATCAGCTATTTTCCCTTTTTCCAGACTACCTTTTTTACTCTCTTCAAAGTATTGGTAAGCTGCATTTGTGGTAATTGCTTGCAAGGCTTGATAAGGTGTTATCCTTTCTTCGGCACCAATGATTTCACCATTTCTTGAAATCCTATTTACCGCCGTCCACACTACCATCATTTGGTCAATAGGTGCCACGTTAAAATCAGTATGGTTCGTTGGTTTTAAACCTTTACCAATCGCTGTTTTCATAGGACTAATAAATGAGGCTTGTGCCAAACCTCTGTTTTTGATATGGGCATCTGCAAAGAAGAATGTATGTTCAGTATAAAATGAAGGTATCAATAGGTAGGCTACATATTGGTCAATTTGGTCTGGACGTACAAATTGAGAATGTATTATGGTAGTTCTTAGCTCCTTGGAAGGGTTGCCAGCGCTTGCAAATTCGTGTGCTTTGATGCACATATCTATGGCGCCGTCACCGTTTGCATGAAAAATGCATTGTAGCCCTTTGTCATATACCTTTTTAAGCATTGCATTTGCTTCATCCTGGGAAAAAGTTGATTCGCCCAACCAGTTTTCTTCTCCGCTAGGCCCACCTGTCAAATAGGGGGTTGTAAATAATGCCGTTCTACCTTGCGGTGAGCCATCAATCGTAATTTTTATACCGCCTAATTTAAAATGGTTATAATATTTACCAAAATCGTCGGCATTGTATTTTTTGAAGATAGTATCAAATTCAGTAATAAAAGGGTAAGAAACCACGTCTATAAAAAGAGCATTCATATCTGCACCTTTTTGTAAAATTTCGACGTCACCCAAATGAGAAGCGCCCTCTTGCGCAGTTGTTACACCAGCAGCAGCATACATCATTTGTCCGTCCTGTAGTTGCTTTAACAATTGCTCTTCTGTTGGTTTTGGCAATTGTGCGAAAATGGGTAAAAATGCTGTTTCCATAATTAATCCGTAGGGCTCGCCAGTCTCTTGTTTTCTCACTATGATTCCTCCAGTAGGTGTTTCTGTTTCAGCAGTAACACCAAAATACGCCATGGCTTTTGAATTTAAGACAGCACCATGAAGAGACACGTGCATCACCATAATTGGATTGTTTGGTAAGGCTTTGTCTAAATCGTCCCGATTTAACGTTTTACCTTCTGGCATTACGGTATCATCATAGCCATAGCCCATTATCAATTTTCC
The DNA here is from genome assembly GCA_037969625.1 of Saprospiraceae bacterium. Taxonomy (GTDB): domain Bacteria; phylum Bacteroidota; class Bacteroidia; order Chitinophagales; family Saprospiraceae; genus Opimibacter. The sequence goes on along the minus strand of JBBKXT010000088.1, from coordinate 18,207 downwards.
ATCAGGAATGTTTCTTTCGGTCTTTAGGTCCTGCAACGATTTAATAATACCAGCTACATCATTAGCCTCTCCCACTGGGGAAGGAGAACAATTAGCTTGTCCACTCATTCCCAAAGAGTTTATGAAATGACTATGTGGGTCTATAAAACCCGGCATGAGTGTCTTCCCATTTAAGTTAGTCATTTGATGTCCTTTTCCTGCCATTTGCATAGCCATATCAGATGGCCCAACGAAGGTTATAATACCCTGTTGGACGACAATGGCTTCCACGTATTGGACCGTATCGCCGACCATTGTGATAATATCACCTCCATAATAGACGACAGAAGTATTTTCAAGCTTTGTCTCTTCATCTTTTTTACATGAGAATATGAGGGTTATTCCCAAGATCAATAAAAAGATTTTATTTGTTTTCATTGGTTTTATATTTAATTATTTCAAACATGTGTGGAGGCGCAGTGCCCCCGTTTAGGAAACATTGTCCTTCTCCATGGTGGTCCAGTAGGCCTTTATTTTATTTCTTAATTTTAATTGAATTCAGATTATTGCGTCAGGAATTTCACTATCGCTGATATCGAGATATCTTTCTATCTCTTGTTCTAAATATTTTGCTTTGGAAAGGGTTTTGACGGTCATCAATTTTTCATGCTTTTGTCCTTCTAATCCATTTATTATCATATGAATAGTATAGTACCCCATTCCATCACTACTTGGTGTTAGATATAATTGGTCTATTTCATTAGCAGCAAACATTATTTTCCGTCCTTAGACTTTCGCTCCCTTCCAGATTTATAGAATCACTAATTTCTGTATTTAATCCCTCGTTATTTTTATCCGCTTAATGATTGCAGGATAATAAAACAGGGCAAAGAAAAAACAGGGCAAAGAAAAAACAGGGAAACCTTCAACATAATTCTTATTCCTGGGTCATTTTTTTAAACCGCATCATAGGGACTTCGCCAATCATCAAATTCAATTTTCCATCCCCATCGATTTTATACTTATTTATCTTTTTCATCGTACTTAAAAAGAATTTTTCACCTTCGCCACAGTACATCATCGTGGTTGGATCTGGATCTCCGAAAGAAAGATCATCATTGACAAGTGTATAGGCTGCTGAATAACCGTTACAGCTATTGTTTCCCTCTACTTTACGGGTTGCTTTATTAAATGAAATTTGAGGCTTTTTGTCAGGATAAAGCCCATCAAATGCAATCCGAGGCCCGGAAAGGTATTCAAGCCCCCAATTGGCAGTAAAAAGCGATTCGTTTGTCATTTTTTTTGTTGATGAACAAGCACCGATGACGAAGGCAAGAAAGGAGAGGGCTAGAAATTTCAAGATTTTCATTGGTAATCGTTTTGAATTGAACACTCACTATCTTTTTAACACTACAAAAATACTCAAAACACCCTATCGGGCAATACAAGACCAATTGAAACTATTGGCGATGATGTTGCGAACGACTAAATACACAATCCCAATATCACAAGCAACCAGATTTTCAGCCCGGCTGTATTGCTTCAAGGATATACCCGTTGCATGTATTCAATCTTGAATTCCCCTCAGATTCCACCATAATGCGTTACCTAATGACCACTAAAAAAAAGGAGATCAACGTCAGACGCGATCTCCCCTTTTTAAAATAAATCCAAACGTATAGTCTATTCATCTATGATGTCCAAGCCAGATTGTTCCCATGCTATAAGCACACCTTTTAATTTATGAAATATCCCTAACGATTAAATGGACAAATATTAGGTAAGCTAACTTTCCTCTTCGTTCAATCCTCACTTTTCAAAAGGCTGACCTCTTGCTGTAGCGCAGACACCACGGACTGAAGTTCGAGAATCAATTGCTGTTGCTCCTGCATTGCTTTGACCAGGGGCACCACAAATTCTGCATAACGCAGTCCATAGACATCTTTGTCATTCTTTGGCTTGTCCACACCGCTGAAGTCGTAGCCGGTAGCCACAGCAGCCTCCTCGACTTCCTGTGCCAGAAAACCGGAGAACCGGATTTGTTCGATATCGTATTTACCCTCACAAACTTCGGTCACAGATTCATCATAGTTTGATGATTTCCAACGGTCATATTCATCTACGCTGAAGGTATAGGTGACTGGTCGAAGTCGTTGGATGAAGTCGAGCCCGTGTACTTCATCATCACGGATATTTTGTTTAAATCGTTGATCGCTAAGAGCTGTCCAGACGACCTGGCCGCCAATACTGGTGACGGAACCATTACCGATGCGCACCATATTGCTTGCGTTTGGGTCAGCATCGTAGCCGACCCCTGTGCTATTGGTATAGTCTCCGCTGTTGGAATGTGCGCTGTACCCTACTGCGGTGTTATTACCTCCTGTAGTACCGTTTTCCAAGGCGAAGGCTCCTAAAGCTGTGTTGTTTGCCCCGGAAGTATTCGCACGAAGGGCTACTGTTCCTATCGCTGTATTGCGATTGCCATTGTTGTTGTACAGTGCTTCAAAACCCATGGCGGTACCATAGATACTTGTGGATGTGTTATACAACGTCCGATAGCCGTACGCGGTGTTCCCCTCACCGGTTGTATTAAGTCTCATTGATTGAAAGCCAATCCCTGAATTGAAATTTCCGGTATTATTGGATGCTGTTGTTGAGCCTCTGAGTGCTTCATAGCCGATCGCAATATTGCTATTGTCGAAACCACTAGTCGTATTGTTGGCGTAGCGCATGGCGAATGCACCGATGGCGACTGCCTTGGCACCTGCTTTATTCTCACGAAGAGCCATGTGCCCTATGGCGGTGTTGTTGCTTGCGGTGGTATTGGCGAATAACGCTATATATCCTATGGCAGTGTTTGATGATCCTATAGTGTTGGCAGAAAGGGCTGAATTTCCTATGGCAGTGTTTGATGATCCTGTAGTGTTGGCAAAAAGGGATCCTGATCCAAAGGCCGTGTTGGATTCTCCATCTATGTTCGCATAGAGCGCCTGATACCCATTGGCCGTGTTGAAGGCTCCAATGGTATTGGAATAAAGTGCCTGGAACCCATTGGCAGTATTTTCTGTACCCGAAGTATTATTGGTTAATGTTTGATACCCTATTGAGGTGTTCCAATTTCCAGTATTTACGGACGCGTTTGTTGAACCCCTCAGTGCTTCATAGCCAATTGCAGTATTTCTATTATCGAATGCACTCGCCGTATTGTTGGCGTAGCGCATAGCGGATGCACCGATCGCGACTGCCTTGGCACCCGCTTTATTGTCATGAAGCGCCATGTGCCCTATGGCGGTGTTGTAGTTTGCAGTGGTGTTGGCGTACAATGCTTCATGCCCATTGGCGGTATTCCATGATCCTGTTGTGTTGGCCGAAAGAGCTGCATTTCCAATGGCGGTATTGAAGTTTCCTGAGGTGTTGGCATAAGCTGTCTGGTACCCATTGACCGTGTTGAAGTTTCCATCGACATTGGAATAAAGGGCTCCATGTCCATTGGCGGTATTCCAGGATCCTGTCGTGTTGTTGGTACCGGAGCTGTTTCCCAGGAAGACATTGAAGCGATCCGATAACAGATTTGTATTGGTGCCGGCATCTTCCCCCAGGAAAATATTGCTGCCTGAGTTTTTCACTGCCAATCGCGGTCCATCCATCACAAAATGCTCCGTCCCGTCAAGATCAAACCGGATCTTGTTTTCATTGGCAAATTTTTCTACCATCACTTTTGTATTGCCGTCAGCATCAGTGATCTCATCAGCATTGCCGCCACTTGTCATGTTCTGCCAGGAGAGTATGCCGCTACCATCGGTTTGAAGGACTTGCCCTGCGGTACCGTCAGTGGTGGGAAATGAGAAGGCGTTATTGATATTGAGTGTCCCATTGATGCGGAGAAGGCTGTATTCAAAATCCCCGTAGATGAGTGCTTCAGTGGCATTTGCCGGCGAGTTTGCGATGTACAGTTTGTCACTTCCGGTTTCGTTATATCCTGCCAAATAGCCCAGGAAGACATTACTGTATCCGGTGCTGTTCAAGCCTCCTGCTGCCCATCCGATCGCGGTATTAAAATTGCCGGATGTAATATTCAAGAGTGAAGAATTTCCGAAAGCCGTGTTATAGGCTCCACCTACATTAGCCCCGAGGGCTGACAAACCAACCGCAGTGTTATGGTTCCCTTCGTTAAGTGCCAAGGCTCCAGATCCGATTGCAGTATTATATGATCCATCATAGCTCAGTGACATCGCATTATTTCCGAGCGCTGTATTAAAATCACCAGTATCGTTTAAGGAAAGCACATTATAACCTATCCCAATGTTATTACTGCCGTAACAGAAGTGACCAGCATCTTGGCCCACGAATACGTTTCGGCGGTCTGCAAAATCATCCGCTAAACCGGCACCTTCCCCAATCAAAATAGAGTTGCCGGTATTTAACACCTTGAGTCTGCCATTTTGCATCCGGAAAAACTCCGTGCCATCCAAATCAAAGCGGATGCTGGTTTGTGCCGTCATGGCGATACTGATAAAGAGAAAGAATGTACTAAAAATTATACTTTTCATATTAGGCAAAAATTTGACGTTTGGAATTCTGCGGGATTATCAAGATCCTAAGTCAAAGATGCCTGAACTGAGTAGTCGGGAGTAGCCAAACTTTGAATTTGGCAGATCGGTCGAGAATTTGGAAGATATCGACTATGATATTGCAATTACGCTAGGAAGTGTATGCATCTAAAACCGCTATCCACTTTGGCTGAATATGGCTCAATCAAGAGGGTTTCTATGGCTCGAACCTCCTTAGGCAAGTGAAGGCATCCTTGTGAATCCACATTTAAACAACCTGATGGGCGTGATGAAGAATTGGGAATTATAAATAGAAAACCAATTAATTTAATCCTCACAAGGGAGAAACAGCTTTAATGGGAGGTATTGTTAGTGGCAGAATTTCTATGGGTGGTAATTTGCTGCTTAGGAATACTTTTCACTTAACTCATTAAACATGAACATGTCTATAGTTAGCTGTGTTCGTTTATTTTCTGGTATCAGTTCATAAATCTGAATTGCGAACTTACTCATAGAAAGCAGGAAATGATCTGAAGCTTTATTGGTTAAGATACTTACCAAAACTTTTTCTTTATCAAGGTGAATTAAGTCCATTTCTGAGTAATAACTCAATATTTTATTTAAGTTTTTATTTTGAGTTGAAATTTTTAATTTATCTTTTGAATCACCTTGTATATAAAATTCAATTTCATTCCAGTGAACTAAATAGTTTCTTATCTTAAACAATGTCACGGTTGCTTTCCAAAGTTCATTTTCTCTATTGATCTTGCTGTCAGTAAATAATTCAAACTAGCCAATGTATCCATTTCAGCTTCCTTCATCGAGCTTGGTGCTATATTCAGTAAGTATTTTGGAAAAAAGAGAGGGGTTTATAATAGCTTCTAGTTTAGGGTTACTTTTGATTTCTCCTTCAGTTATTTTTAAATAGTCCTTGATGATGGTGAATAAAAAACCCTCAAGAACCATACAACAGTTAATAATTATTGTAATGTTTATTGACTGTAGAGGTGGATGGCTGCCCTCTGGGAGAGAGTTTCTATCATCTGTTAATTGCTCTAAAAATTGCAAGTGATTATAATATGGAATATATAAATTTCGTCCCTTTATCATGATAAAATTCTATTGCCCATTACACTGTTACACTCTCTACACTATAATGAGAGATATCCCAATCAACAAATAGGGCGAATGCATCCATCCCACTATACAGCATACCGCACCCTAAGATAAATGGAATATCAGAAATAAAATCTAACGAACACAACTTTTTCTGGATTCATATTAAGTCACAAAAAAAGATATACTTTATACGTCGTGCTACTCTAGTAGTAGAACAAAGATTTCGAAGAATAACCCTTAGATGTCCAATGTGAATAGCTTTTAATGGTAAAGGGGATTATTCAAATGCTATTTTAGAAATTTCACTTTGCCTGATGATCGAGCGAAGTGTAGAAGAAGGAGCAATAAGAAGAAACCACTACGTCCTAATCATAGAATATAAGTATCTATTTATTCCAGAGAGCACAAGCCTAATTACTGCCGCACAAAAAGACGAGATTCCTGCTCCATTCCATCAGTGAAAACGATGAGGTAAGAACCAGACGGTAGACTAGAAACATCAATTTCGGCGTCATTCGTTGCATGACCAGATAAGCCAGTACGCTTACCCTGAAGATTATAAATCTGCCAGGATGTTTCTTTTGCACAACTGATACGAAGCATGTCTTGTGCCGGATTGGGAAAGAGGTTTATGGCTAGATTCGAAGGCACATTTGCAACAGCCGTAGTTTGATCCGCTATGGACATCACGGTTAGGTTACGCATGTGACCTTTAAAGGTCCATCCGGCCCCATAATCGGTATTGCTTACTTTGCCATCACCTTCTGGACGAATTAGAGCACCATTTGCTATAGCAATCATTGCTCCATTGAGCCAATACTGTGCAGTGGAGTCTGAAGCACTAAAGATGATTGTACATGTATTCCATTGGTTCAGGGGAATTTGGGATGCAGGTATTTCAGTCCATATATTGTTGAAGTTGTAAATGATCTTGCCGTCGAATTTTACGATCAAGCCAAGATAGCGCCAGCTATCTCCGACGGTTATGACAGGCAGCCACATCTCCGGCATGGAGTCAATTTTGAATTGAATGCTGACAGCAAAAGTTGAGTCGTACACAGCGGTAAGTTGTGGGGCGCTGACGAGCGATCCTGCTGGATTTCCACTGAAGGCATAGATGCCGTTGCAATAGACACCATTCGTGTCCACAAATGGAACATTGATAAGTTCTGCATCGGCTTGCTGACCGCTGGCATCGATCGCTGTGTTGATCAGGGAGTAGTGGGCTACGGTATCAAAATCAATTAATGATTGCCCACAAATTGAATATGATAGCAGGGATAACAAACAGATAAAAAAATATGATCTCATAGTGTGCTTTATTTAAGCAATGAATTTTAACAAACCTGTTGTAGCGATTTCATGCGCTTATTATTCAATTATGATGGCGCTATCGAGCAGTTCGATGGTGATTTGTTTTTTAATGGTAAAAGGGTTTAATATTTCATCATGGGTATCCGCGGACAGAACTTTTATGATGGCGTTATTTCCACCGGAATTGTATGCCTCCTGAAAAGTGTTGAATGGTCTTGTAAAGGAACCATCCTCAATGCCGACATAATCTTTGTCAACATACAAGACATCGTTTACCGGTGGTGAACTTACCCACAGACCTCTGCCATGTGTCGCAGCGCATAGGCGATAAGGGTATGTCGGTGTTCCATCGCCTTGCCAGAAGAGCTCAGAGACTTCGGTATAAACAGGACCCTCATTATTATATATTCCACTGTTTTGATAGAGAGGGGTTACAGACCAGGTCACACCATAGTCTTCGGAAGCAAAGATGCCAACATCAGTACCGGCGTAAATCCAACCATAATACACGGGATGCCAGAGAATAGTATTGACTTGCATATCAAAGGGTAATGATCGATTTTGCCAGGTAGCACCATTATTCTGTGTGTACCAAATTCCATCTTGATGGTATCCTCCGATGGACAAAAGCACTTTGGCTGAATTGGTCGGATGAATATCAATATCTGTAACCGTATTATCCGGCATATCACCAGTATTGAGATTTCCTGACCAGGAAGATCCACCATTGTCGGAGCGCTCTATTCTACCTGTCCAACCATATCCAACCCAGATGGCGTCAGCGTTATCCGAGGCATCAATAGACTCGATAGGTGCTTTGCCGGGGACAGTATCTTTAGCCACTTGCCATTGATAGGGATCCATTGCTGAAGCATTCTTCCAAAGTCGCTTATTGCCTACCCATAAGGTATTTGGATCTGATGGATCCAGGATAAATCTGCCGATAAGCTCCGGGTTGTCAGAAACACGCCATATACCTTGATGTACGCACCCATTATACGGATCAGGACAGATCAACGTATCCGTCAGTGATAAGGTAAATCTCGCTAACGTGTTAAAGGTCTGCCCATTAGTAGCTTTTCTCATGGTGTTATAGTTGATATTGTGATAACGGATGTCAGTATTAACCGGATTTATGGCAGCATAAGCACCATCTCCTCCTACTTTCTGAACCCATGCTGCTGGTGTTGAACCCATCAAAGAGCCATTATCTTGAGTGCCCCCCATATAGACACTGCCATCATTCATAGCCGCGCCACCATAAAATTGGGTGATGCCCAGCGTTGTTCCACAAAGATTTGTCCATCCGTTGGTTAAGGTGACAGTCCATATATTATTAGCTTTTTGAATGCCACCGTCATTTCCAACATACACGATAGGGTTATCGCTGGTATAATTAGTGCTGGGTACAAAAATGTGATTGTCAGCATGAGCAGAAGTTCCATTTGGATAGTAATCTTTATCGCTGATCTGAGTCAAGGTCATTCCTCCATTGGTGCTTCGCCAAATTTCCACGCCCCCAACAACAATTTCTTCGGGCTCCTCCGGATTAACCCAGAGGCTATTGTTGTACCATCCCTGATCCAGATGGTTTGTCCCGGTATTTCGTAGAGTCCAGGTACTCCCTCCATTTATACTACGCCATATTTCTCCTTTGTTTTTGGCCAGGGAGGCATAAATAACTGATGAATCTGATGGAGCAAAAGCGATTTCTACCCGCCCGCTGTTAGATGGAAGTTGATCATTCCCACCCGTGATATTTACAAAGGTGTCACCCCCATTGATTGACTCATACAGCCCGGGGTTGCATCCCACCAGAATATGATTAGAATTGTTTGGATCGATCTTGACATCCAATGCGCTATAAACCGTTGAATCCCTTAGTGTCCAGGTATTACCGGCATCATCAGACCGCCAAATTCTTGCATATGCGGTAACCGCGAATAATGTAGAGGTGGTATCCGGATCTATAGCGATTCTATTGACCCAACGGAATTCATCATTATTTGTACTTGGTAATTGATCCCAGGTGGATCCACCATCAATACTTTTAAAAATGCCGGCACCGGGGAGTCCTCCACCAAAACCCTCACCGGTAGAGGCATACATTACCTGATCATTGGCAGGATCAATTTGAATAGAAGTGATGGCTAGTGATGGAAGAAAATCATTGACTGCGGTCCATGAGCTGCCGTTATCTGTAGAGTGCCATATGCCACCACCGGCAGCACCAACAAAGATTTCATCACCGCCCTGCCCGTTACTTTTTACGGCAATAGCACGAACGCGACCGCCAATGTTTCCCGGGCCTTTCCATTCCCAACCGGAAAGTCCACCATCACGACTATCCTTTGAATCTGCTTGTAACTTCAACATTCTATCTGCATACTTTTTCCCTTCCATGAGTTTGCCCATATCATACATCCCCCCCCGTCGCATCAGACGCCATTGCTGAAGAGACTCGGCATTGGTTGCTTTTTCATTTTCATTCTTCTTAAGAGGGAGCTGTTCTGGTGGTTGTATGCAACTGATCAGTAACAAAATCATCAGGCACCAAATTGATTGCGTCTTCATGTCGTGCGTTTGGATTGATTGAATTATTGTAAACTGACTAAGGTTAAAACAAAGCCTTGCCCGTGATGAAGTGATGTCATTGCTTTGCCAACAATAGATCCACTGCTGTTTGTACCTTCTTTTACTTTCATTGCATGTCCCGGAATCGAAGAAGATGTCAACAAGTCGCCGGGTGTTATAGGACCATTTTCATCGGTCGCATAGACATACACTCTTCCTGACAGAGAGACAGGATATTCACCATCCGCAATGCTTTCTAACTGACCCATGAACACACCTGGTTTGATGCCATTGGCACCACTGATGATTCCGGCCACTTTGCGATCGTATGCTTCTGAGGTGATATGAAGTTGTCCGGGATTTAATGGATCGATGGAAACAAGCATTCCGGGCGTTGGAAGTGTGTTGTCATGTCCATTATTTATATCAAAGCGCTCAGCGAAATCTGAACCGCCATTGATTTGTAATTCATCTGTAGTAATCCTTGAATCGCCGTTTACATCGGTATCGAGAGATATCTTTAAATCGCCATTGGCGTTATTTATGTCGATTTTGGATTTAGCTTCGATACTCCCATTCACAGATAATTTATAACCGCTCCCACCGGTCGTAGATCCTACCAAAAGCGTTGAAGCAATATGAACTTTTCCATTTGCAAAAAAACCTGCCCAATTTTCTGTGCCTCCTGATGCCGTAGCATAGAGGGCAATTCTTGTTCCCGTGCTTCCTGATGCTTTTGCATATACGCCGATAGCATCGCCGGCATACGTCGTCCCTTTTGCTTCTGAAAACAAGCCATAGTATCCACCCTCAAATCTTCCCCCATAACCCCATCCGGGTGCCGGAACAGACTTACCCTCGATGGCTATAACATCAGCAGTTCCTGTGTAGGATACATTGGACGAAAATGCCGGAGTAGTTTTATTACTGACCACTCGCAATTTGTTTTCAACAGGATTAAATATTGATCCTGAATTGGTACCAATACCCACATCTCCGTCGGCTTCCATGACCATGTAATTTAATCCGTTTCTGAATCTTAAATCACCGGCATTACTAGGCTTTCCTAAGGTGAGGACATTGTTCATTGCGTTGACGGCATCATTACTGACTGATAATGAACCATGCTCAACTCCATCCCTGTTGAGTGTGATATCCAGATTGTCGGCGGGTCCCGGTGTTTGAAAAGAAAACCAACCATTATGGCGAAGTGTGAGTGCTCTTCCCTGATTATACAAAGAGACATCCCCCTGACTCATACCTGTTTCTTTTCCGATCCGAAAGCCATTGGTTTCTTCACCGGCGATAATTTTTAACAGCCCTTCCTGCTGACCATTTCTGCGCAATTCCAAAGTAGTATTGAGGGTACTCTCGAAACTGCCTATGATATCTGTGGTGCCGTCCACAAATAAGGGTGATGCCGGATTTTCTATACCTATTCCCAGGAAATTTTCTATGTACACTTTGCCACCAAGAAATTTCGCAGTATGTCCTGATCCAAAATTGGCCGCAAGCAATCCGATACCGGAATCACTGGCTTCAAAATGACCCCCATTACTGCCGTTCACACCATACCCAAAGACAGCAGCAGGTACGTTTGGAATAGTAGTAGGTACAAGTTGTCCCGAGAAAGCCCCTATGGCTGTTTCCGTAGGGCTGTTGATTTTTGTGCTGAATAGCAAATCCGGCGGCAATCCAATACCGATGTATTCAGGGCTGCTTTGGATGCCGGGTCCAACTTCAAACCAATGTCCTTCGCCAATTCGGATCCAGTCCAGGCCATTGTAATACATGAACCGATTGCTCAGCGTATCATAAGCCATCAGACCTGCCGCCGGGGAGGGAATATTTAGTATGTCTCCCAGATCCATTCTTGGGATCAGAATACCTTTTGGAAATTCTGCATCATGGCTGATATCCAGTAGTGCACTTTGATCGGCCGGAATGCCAAATGGATTTATGGAAACCTGCGCCTGAACGTTTATCAGGAATGTCAAAAAAAGGGAAGAGAGGAGAAAATATTTCATAACCGTTTTATTTTAATCAAACTTATAATGAATAGAAACCACGAGGATGTGATAACCTTTATATGGTCGCTTCCGGTTTATATGTTGCAAACTCTTTTGGATAGGCAGACCATATCTCTTTTATGACCATTTAGCACGTTGGTGTGACGAGATCTCCATTGAAACGTACCAGTTATCAGAGAAAATGTAGAACCGCTTTTTGATCAGTATTCATAGCACGAATACAGTCTTTACCGAACGACTCAACATCTTCCTGCCTATGGAGATAAGGCATTGTGGTTATTGATCCTGAATGTGCTGCATCAGTCGAGCCATCTGCTTTTCGAGTTTTTCGATGCGCATGGCCTGATCATCAAGCAATGTCTGTTGTTCTTTGATTGCTTGTACAGCAAGGATGCCAAAAACGGCATAGTTGATGGCCTTGTATCCGTCTTTTTCATTGACCGCTTCGGGAAATAGGAATTCTACTTCCTGAGCTATCAGCCCTATTTGTTTTTTTTGATTCTGGTCTGCTGTATAGTAATACGTTGAGGGATTTAGCAATAACACAGATGGCAGAACTCTTTCCACTGGAAGAATGGAGGATTTGAGTCTTCGGTCAGAGGCAATATTATAGCTTCCATCACTGTCGTTGATGTAAGCTTTGAGTACACTATTGAAGCCAAAATTGTAATCGTTGGCACCATCAATATACGTATCCCAGTAATCATTGTCTGATCCATACTCTAACCGTATGCCGCGTTCGGTGATTACATTGGATTGTTTGATGTGCAAATCGGTTTCGGGTTCCTTTTTATTTATTCCCTGGCGTCCATTGATGTTCAATTCATTGTCAATAAAATCACCATAAATCAAAGGGCTGGAGGTCGAGTCATTGTCGATGTATAAATTATGTGCGGTTGTTTCATTGTAGCCGGCACGATATCCGATAAAAACATTTCCACTACCATTCGAAGAAAATCCGGCCTGATGTCCGAGCGCCACACTGTTGGATATAGTTGTGGAGGTATAAAATGCCTCTGATCCAATGATGACATTATAGTCACCGGTTTCATTGTGTAACAATGAAGCGCGACCAACAGTCGTATTAAATGACCCCGTTTGATTGTTGGTCATGGCTCCCTGACCAACCGCTACATTTGAAGATCCTGTATCATTGTACAGCAGAGTACTACCTCCAACTCCCGTGTTTTCGTTCCCAGTGTTGTTGTGATACAAACTTTGTGTGCCAAGACATGTATTGCTGTATCCGGTTGTATTGTTCAACAAGGTTTCATTGCCGACACCCGTATTGTGGTTTGCAGAAGTATTCACCCAAAGTGAATGATAACCAATGGCCGTATTACTGTGACCAGTATTATTTGCACAAAGGGCTTTGGATCCTATGGCTACATTTCGTCTTCCTTCAAATTCACCGGAAGCACCAATGCCATTGGCAAACAGGGCCGAATCACCGATCGCCACCAGGTAGGATTTTATTGTATTGTGAAATAATGCTTGTTCTCCCAGCGCAACATTAGAAATACCAGAAGTCACATTTCCCCCGGCTTGGTTTCCAACAAACAGATTGTTTAATCCGCCGGAAAGGCTACCAGCATTTTCCCCGATGAAGATATTCTGCTCTGGATTTAAAATCGAAATTCTAATCGTATCGAAAACATAATAATCATTTCCATTCCATTGCATCTTAATCTTCCCTTGAGTGAAAGCCGTGGGCACAAGCGTCATCATAAAAATCAGAATCAGAAAAAAGTGTTTCATTGGTTTGCTTTTTATATGATTCGACGAAGATGTCCTTTTCATGCAATGAAAACCTGCTCCTTGTTTTATTCCGCGAATTTGACTTTCTATTATGTGCTTTATGCCTGACAAACCGATTACCTGTTAAAAGCGACAGGTTAAGCAGCATTGAGTGATAAGTAAAGTGTGCTGGGGCGATGCGCGATTAACGAAAAAGAATCTCAGGACGAAGAGTTTCAAGGGTAAAAACCTAAGACTGAATTACTGCTTTGAGTTCTCCTTTTTTGGCTCTGGAAACAGGGACAATGGCTCCATTCTTCATCACCAGATAGCCTCCTTCGGAACGCACGTATTTGTCGACGTTATCAAGATTGGCGAGATAGGAATGGTGTACACGACAGAAATTATTTCCACTGAGTTTAAGCTCCAGATCTTTCAACGTCATGGAGACAAAGTGGGACGGTTTATCCAGCAGGTGAATCCGGGAATAATTGCCATCGCTTTCGACATATAAAATGGTAGGAATATCGAGAAACTGATATCCGTCTTTTTCAGGAATCGTAATTCTGTTTTGATGTTGTCTAACAAAATAATCGTCCAACAATGCTTGTATTCGTTCTGTGCCGTTTTCATTAATTTTTTTGTGAATGCGCTGCACTGCATTAATCAAATCATCCTTACTAATCGGTTTGAGCAAATAATCTACGGCAGAAACACGAAAAGCCTTCATGGCATAGGAATCATATGCCGTTACAAATATGACATCAAACTCGACCGGTTGCAACAAATCAAGAAGTTCAAACCCATTCATCCAGGGCATCTCTATATCCAGAAAGACAAGATCCGGTTGCAGCTTTTTAATCGATTGCAATCCGTCTTTAGCAGAAGTGCATGTCGCCAGGATTTCAACTTCAGGACAATATTTCGTCAAATCAAGTCGCAAACTTTCGATACAATGTTTTTCGTCGTCCAGAATGATAGCTCTGATCATTTGTCTATAATTTTTGATGCCTATATGATTTCGCACATGTTGATGTGCTAAAGATACATTTGATCACTCAGGTTGCCCGATGCTCCGGTAAAATTTTCAATTTTCAATGTGCATTTGGTCTGTTTTGCAGTATAGTTGGCGTTCCTACTGCAGCCTTTGGTATAAGACAAGTTAGAGGATCAAACGTACAAGTTGAGATCAAACACGAACGACTTAATCGATTGCGAAATGCAACCAATGGTTTATTGGTTAGTTTTGACTTCTTACTATGCGCTTGTTTATAATATTAATCCTGACTTGGTTTGCCACTGTCTCCAGTGCGCAGCGCTGTACGTGGTCATTGGTTCATTATAGTACGTCAACAGGCCTTCCGACGGATAAGATTTATGCGGTGATCGAAGGCCCAATGGGTTTTCTGTGGATGGCAACGGATAATGGACTCTATCGGTTTGATGGATCAAATAGTATTCGGTTGAATCTGGAAGAAGGCTCCGGCAGACAGATGGAAGGAATTTTGGAAGACCTTTATTTTGATAAACATGGCATGCTTTGGATTGGAACGAGTCGGAATGGTGTACTGAAGTATGATCCCTTGCAAGGCACCACCAAACAATATGCAGCAAATCCAACGGACACCTTTTCGATTCCAGCTAACAGAACGTATGGAATGTTTGAGGATCACCGAGGCCAATTATGGGTCACGTCGCATGGGCAGGGATTGTGTCGGTATGATTCAGCACATGATCGATTTATCAACGTGAGACCCTATCAGAATGAAGATGAATTGAGGCGATACAAAGACTTTCAACACATGATTTCATCTTCTACGCGGGACAATAGGGATACGACTATTTATTGGATGGCTTCATTGCACGGACTCCTTGAGTGGAATGTGCTTACTGATGAATACACGTATATCAATCCCCCTTCCGGTCCTGTTGGATTTCGATCTATTCATCAGGACGCAACAGGTGTTATCTGGGGTGTCACCTGGGGTCTGGGATTGTGGAGATATTCCCCGGCGGGAGGGACGTGGCAGACGTTCAAGTGTGATGATATACCCAATACGTCATATGGATGCCTGAATGCATCTGATATTTATCAATATGATGAGCACACCCTGTTGATCGCTTCTACAATAGGCATATTGTTTTTTGATACAGAGCGTTTAACCTTTGATTTGAGCTGTCTTCAGCAGGCCCCTTACAAGCCGGCAAAATTTTTTAGTGGATCCAACGAGCGCTTATGGATCGTTGCTCCAGGTGAAGGACTCTTTTTATTGCAGAAAGAACGCCAGAAATATAGTCGAATCAAATTGCCCTCAAAGATTCACAAACTGATAAGTGATCCAAAGAATAATGAGATATACGGATGCAGCAATGACACGCTGTATCATTTAGCGCCTGATGGACAATTATTATCCAGAATGACTTACGCCAATTATTTGAACCCGGATGAAAAATTTATGACCGATTTATTTTATGATCGAAAGGGGCAATTGTGGCTATTGGATGCTTATGGCCTGTATCGAATCGAGAATGATCATCTAGTACCTTTTGATCATCCGGGTCGGGATAGGCTGGTTCAAAATGGATATTATTGGAAAGCGCTAATTGATCCTTTTGACCAATGTTGGTTGCTGAGTCAGGGTACAGGGGTGTGGAGCTTGGATTTGAATTCAAAAGAACTAAAGCACTATGATTATAATAAAGATGATCCATATTCATTAATACATAACTACTCCATAGCCTATGGTTTTATTGATGAAGATGGTGATGTTTGGGGTTGTGCTTCCTCGGGACTTTTTTGTTACAATCAACGAAATAAGCAATTTCTGAACTCTAGGACTCCGTTGATGGCTACAGACAGTATCGCCTTCGATTCGCCATCTGCTTTTGTTCAAGATAAGGATGGCAAGATATGGCTTGGTCGTTCGCTGAATCGATTAGGAATCTTAGATAAAAATAAATTTCCTAAAGATTCTATTGAGATTGTGACAGATCTAAATGCACTTCCCCGTGCTACAATAAATGCTTTGAATTTTGATAATGCTGGCCACCTTTGGATAGCGAGTCATAAAGGATTGGTAAGGTATCAACTGACCTCAGGACAAACGGATTACTTTGGTCCTTCTTTTGGCATTGGCCATGTGTCTGATCTTGAATTGCGATCGGATGGACAGTTCGTTGCTGCAGTGGATGGTGATCTTATGATCTTCAATCCGGACAGCATGGTTTCCACGGGAACAGCACCTCGACCCGTGATTACGGCATTTCGCGTATTTGATCAGCCCTATAAATCACCGGAGGGCTATCGTGTTCCAAATATTAGTAAAGTCGAACTAAAGTATACCCAAAACTTTTTTTCTTTTGATTTTGGAGCGATTGATTACGCGACTCAATTACCAAAAGAGTATGCTTATAAACTTGAAGGGCTTGACCCGGATTGGAACTATCCTGAGAAAGGTAGACAATATGCTGCGTATACAAATGTGGGTGGTGGGAAATTTGTTTTTAAGGTAAAAGCTCGTAATCCCGGAGCAGCATGGAGTGAGGAAATTGCTACACTATTGGTTTCAGTGACTCCACCTTTTTGGCAACGCGCGTGGTTTGTGTGTGTCGCAATACTCGCGCTTGGTATTTCGATATGGTCTGTGTATCGATACAGAATTGGAGAAGTTAGAAAGAAAGAAGCCTTGATGACTGCTTTTAATAAACAGTTGGCAGAAACAGAAATGAAAGCACTGCGCGCACAAATGAATCCTCATTTTCTATTTAATACGTTGAATGCCATAAAACTGTATGTTCAGAAAAACGATCAGGAAAAAGCAGTGGAGTACCTGACCAGTTTTGCTAAACTAATTCGACAAGTGTTGCAAAACTCTGCGAGTCCCTTAATACCACTTTCCTCAGAGCTTGAGGCGCTGGACTTGTATATAAAGATTGAACAGATGAGGTTTGATAATAAATTTCAATACGATATTAAGGTGGGTATAGGTGTATCACCGGACACCGTTAAAATTCCACCATTGCTCCTGCAGCCGTATGTCGAGAATGCCATTTGGCATGGATTGATGCATAAAAGTCATGGTGAAGGTCTACTCCAAATAAATCTCTCCCGAAAAGGAAATTCCCTGCAGTGTATCATTGAAGATAATGGTATAGGACGTGAGGCTGCCCGACTTATCAAAAGCAAGTCTGCAGAAAAAAACAAATCGATGGGTTTGCAGATCACCCGTGATCGAATGGACATCACAGGGCGAACAGCAGATCTGACGTTTGAGGTAGATATTGAAGACCTCTTCGATGCGAAAGGGTTTGCAGCAGGAACTCGTGTTGAAGTGCGTATAACAGAGAAGTAACGGGTTTACGTTTACCAAACAGGAGACAAATTATTTTTTGCTAAATACACCTCCCTGCAAGCCTTGCATTTAACATACAACGTAATTCCTGTTTATTTCTTACATCGGTATTGTCCTTCAACCAAGTCATGGATGTTGTCTTCTACGATTCGAAAGAGATGTCGGGAGCGTAAGTACAGAATTATTCTAAGGAAAACAAGCCCGAACGCTCCTTCATTTTTCCGGCCATGATAGCCGTCTGGATTGAGGAGGATGTGATTTAATCTCTCCCGATAGCTATCGAGATTGCTTGATCGTTCCAAATACCCGTGCAAGGATTTGAAAACCTGCGTTACTCAACCCATCGACGAAATGGCGAAAGGTATCTCTAAAAGCTTCAAGATGATCAGATCTGAATCCTGTCTCGATACGTATCGGGATATGGAAGCAAGGACGCATGCCACGCATCAGCCACATCAATTCTACATTGCGTTCACACTCACGAGCCAGAAGCCTGGACGAACGAACCCGATTGAGGTAGCCATAGATGTATAGTTTTAGTAAATCCCCGGG
>JBBKXT010000087.1:0-9816 GCA_037969625.1 Saprospiraceae bacterium | reverse complement strand
CAACAGGAGCCTCGCTCCTGCTGAAACCGCAAGAACCGGGTACTGCGCGGATCATCACCAGGGACAGGCGTATTCTTGAAAGATTGTTTGATCAATTACTTCAACTCACCAATATCAATACATAGACACTATGAGCATCATCAACCATCTATTTTTGTTACAGCGCGTACATGATCGCATAATGCATAAGGCTACTGGTACTCCAAAAGAATTTGCTGATCGGTTGAACATCTCAGAGCGAACACTCTATCGGATCATGGAAGAACTCAAAGACCTGGGTGCAGAAATTGTGTATAGCACAGAGCGATCTTCGTATGTGTATAAGAACGAAGTCAAGATCAATATCCATCTCAATATAGGTCAGGTGGATAAAAACCAAATAAATGGTGGAAAAAGCTTGGTAAATTTTGACGTACTGCCATTTTTGGCAGTGAGTGATCTTAATCTTGTATTCGATAGCTATCAGGGAGATTCTCCGAACCCATGAAAAGAGGAGATAATAATTAATAAAATACATTCGATATGGAAAAGTTAGAACAATTTAAGGTTACCAAGCTTAACAGAGATCAACTAATGACAGTTACGGGTGGAAACCACGAAACTTCTTGGTCTTCAACTTCAGCAAGTGGAACCACAAGATCAGGAGGTGACAATATTGCAACAGGCACTACTGTGACAAAGTATTATGAAGAACCTAATGCTACAGAAGTTCCATGGATGCAAAATAATAATGACAATCACTTATTGTAGCATGACTAAAGAGGTTGATATTTAAAGGAACTAATTTATTGGATTTACCAATATCAACCTCTTTGTTTATTTTTTGAAATTTCATAAGATGAGAATCCTATATTGCATGTTGGTGAATTTATTTTTCTATGGCATAACTTTATGCTCTCCTAAAGATTCATTTCCAATCCATTACCCCTTAATGGATTCCATTGGAATTCGATTTAACCTAGAAAGGAATTTATTTACTTACACTCAGGAAAAATTAAGCGATTCAACTGTAGAATGGTGGAATAAATCTATTCTTTTCACAAATTATTTTAGTTCTTCAGTAAACTTATTTTACCCAATAAAAACAATAAAAAACATTTGGTATGAAGGCTATTTAAATGATCCATATACCGCTTGTGATGGCATACAAAGTGAATATGATCGAATAGATAAAATGAACTACTATAGAAATACTCCTTTATTGCTTCATACTATTATTCTTAGAGAAAAGAATTTTTTTCTACCTAAATGTAATTGCATTTATGAAAAATATGACAGTACAATTGTAAAATATTTCAGTTTACTCAACGAAACAAAATTTCAAGATCCCAATAAGCGAATAATACTAGATAGTATTTTTGTGAGAATTGGAAGATATCCAGGCAGATCGGTTGTAGGATTAAATCTTGAGCATACTGCGTGTAAAATAATTTTAAGCGGTGATTTAAATTATTTATGCAAATATCTTTCTGAAATTAAAACTGCCATAAAACAAAAAGAATTACATCCTAAATATTTAGCTATGATCTTAGACAAGATTGAGGTTCAACAAAATCGATCTCAAATATATGGTACCCAGTATAAAACTACAGAGGGAGCGAATGAACTATACCCAATTAAAGATTATTTAAAAATTGATCAACTTAGGGCGAGTATGGGATTAGGACCAATTAACTCCCAAAATTCTAACCTGGGGAATTATTTTCTTGAGTCAAAAAAGGATAAATAATCAATTATAAAGATGCTAAATAAGGAAAAGAAGGTTTATGTGCTGCTGTTAATAATATTAACGAGTTGCTTCGTAAATGTTATCATTTCACAAGATATTAAGTCATCTTTTGACCATTATTCATTTATGGATAAATTGCCTAGAGATTATTCTTATTATTTAAGCCATTATAATGAAACTGTAAATATTATCAATGATAGCTCTATATTATGGTGTGACAAAGAATTTCCGTATTGGAGATTTCTTGTGGCCAATGTAGCCTTACTGGAGCCTGATAGCGTGATCAAACAAATTTGGAACGCCGCTTACAGTAACAGTCCACACTCAGCTTGTGGATTTTATTCATTCATTTTTGAACGTTCATTTGATTCGGGGTATTTAGCACGATCTCCTATAGTTTATTATTATTTGCATAATGAGAAGCCTTATTTTGACAGCATTTGTGATAAGCTTTTTTCAGCATATAATCAATCTATTGTTGAAGAATTAAAGGTTATCATAACTGATGATCATGGAAGAGGTGTAAGGGACATGAATGAAGCTCAATTTATTCGTGATAGTATAAATCAAATAAAGTTGGCAAAAATCATTAAGCACATTGGTAAATATCCCGGTCGGTCTGTTGTGGGAAATAATCTTGACGATGTCGCTTGGTTAGTTATACAGCATGCACCGCTTAAATATCAAGAAAGGTATTTACCATTAATTATAGAAGCTGTTAATAATAAAGATTTGAAACCCATGTATCTTGCGTATACAATAGATAGGATTAACATGTTCAAAGAATTACCACAAATTTATGGAACCCAATACACGTTTGAAAATGAAATTAAAATACTGTATCCAGTAAAAAATATTGATTCTGTAGACTTATTAAGAAAGTCAGTTGGGTTAGGTGGACTCAAAGAGTACTTAGTAGAAAACAGTATTATAATTAAATAATAAATGATTTTATCCTTTATCTCGGAATACGACAATTCTGCAAGAAGCGTGATAGATTGGCTTCATTATTTTAACCCTAGTCTAACAGTAAAAGTTATAACAGAACATAGCGACTTCCATCCATTAGAAGTAGAAATTAGTAATGACTTAGACAGAGTGTATTTGGGTGATTTTAACCTGAAGGAAATTGTTTTTTATTACTACCGTAGAGGAGTTTTTAAATCATTCATACATGAGAATATGGAAATATTGGATTATGGATCAAAAGAATGGTTGAAAAAGGAGGAAGAATGCTTGTTTGAATATAGTGAGAATATTTTAAAGTTGAGAGATTGTTATGGATCTCTATTTTTAGAGAAACGAACTAATAAACTATTAAACCTTCAACTAGCAAAAAAATCTGGTTTTGCCATCCCAAAAACTTTAGTTACAACTTCAAAAAATAAATTGATAGAATTATATAAATCAAGTGAATCCGGAGTTATTGTTAAACCGATTAGTGATCATCGCCCATTAATGACAAAACGAGGCGTTCATTTTATTCCAAGGGGAACTAAGAAAATAACGTGGGATTCAATCATCCAACTTGAAGAGCAATTCTTTCCAACATTGTTCCAGGAATACATCGAGAAAAAGTACGAAATTAGAGTCTTCTTTTACAATGAATTAATTTATGCAATGGCGATATTCTCTCAAAGTAATGATACAACTAGAATAGATTTTCGAAACTATGATAGGGAGTTACCTAACCGATGTGTTCCCTTTTCCCTACCATCATCATTGAAGCATCAGGTTCTTGAATTTTCAAAATTGTCAGGTTATGATACTGGATCAATTGACATTCTTAAATGCACGAGCAATAACTATTATTTCTTAGAAATTAATTATTCTGGGCAATATGAATGGTTGAGTGAAAATTGTAATTACTATATTGACAGGCAAATCGCAAATTATATTAATGAAAAGATTAAAAATTAATTTAAAAAAATTATCGCCTTTACTTTATTTTTACAATAAGAAACGGTTAGAAAAGCTTGATATTAATAAGAAGCATTTTTTCTATAATGGTAAGAAGATAGAAAAACCTATTTCTAAAATATTAAAGAATGAGTGAAAAAATATTTATTCTTTTTAGTACTGTCAAAGTAGTTAAAGGTAAGAAGTTTGCGGCAATAATCGATTTTCAGCGTGAAAATGTTTTTCATTTGCCGGTTTCTATTTCTGATTTTATTGATAACTCGCTTGGTAAGAGCATTGATGATATTTTATATTATTATTCTAATGACTTAGATAATGCCAAAAGCTATTTAAGCTTTTTAGTCGATAATGAGATTGCTTTCTTTTTGGATGATCCTGAACTATTTACAAATTTACTAAATCAATGGTCGATTCCCACAGAAATTTCAAACTGTTTAATTGACTTTAATGAAGAATTTGACATTCCGCAATTGTATTCAGTAGTTCAAGACGTTCAAATACCATACATAGTTATTCGAATATATAAACCTCTTCAGTTGACATACATTTTTCAATTGATGAAGTTTCTGGAAGACATTGTTCATCAAGGCTATTCTATATATTTACCTTTTGAAAAGGAGAATGTAGAAATAATATCAGAGCTTGTTTTGCAAAGTAGGAAGTGTTATTCTATTTTATTCTTTAATTCTCCAGAGAATAATAGAATTTCATCTTCAGATCTCAATAAAGACATATTCATGACTACAGATTTAATGAAGTCCCATTTAGACTGTGGAAAAATATTTGGGTATTTTAATCCAAGTCTTAATACGTATATGGAGTCATTGAATTACAATACTTGTTTAAATAATAAGATCTCAATTGATGTTAACGGAGAAATTAAGAATTGCCCTTCGATGATAAAATCATTTGGGAATATTGAAAATACGAAATTCAAAGACGTTCTTAATGATGCATCTTTTAAGTCTTTATGGAGCATTAATAAGGACAAAATATATGTTTGCAAAGACTGCGAGTTCCGTTATATATGCACCGACTGCCGAGCCTATATAGAAGATCCTGAGGATATTTTAAGCAAACCTCTTAAGTGTGGATACAACCCTTATACCGGTGAGTGGTCGGAGTGGAGCACCAACCCATTGAAGCAAAAGGCGATTCAGTACTATGGAATGGAGGAGCTGGTGGCAGAACGCCAGGAGAAACTAAGAGCAGAAGGAAGTGAAAAGGTATAAGAGGGGAGGACCTAAGGCAAGAAAATATTTAACGAGAGTCTGTCAAAAAAGTATGTCAGTTTAAATCTTCGAAACTTTATTCCCTACCTACAAGGGGATATTCCCCAAATGTCTCCACCCCAATACTCTTGCTTTGCTTCGTGTCTGCACTTCTTCACCGCCATAGATGAGATAGCTATGATCGGGAGATGCTCCCGATACACCTTGAAAGTAGGTGAGTCCATCAAAAAAATTTGAATTGATCGTACGGCTTGATTTAATTTCCATAGGGATCAATTGGCCACGATGATCGAGGAGCAAATCAATTTCATGCCGGCCGGCAGCTTTCCAAAAGTATGCGTTTGGTTGTATCCCTCTGTGTAAATGATTTTTAAGGATTTCGTTGATAATGAAATTTTCAAACAACGCACCCTTTGCAAAATGGAGGTTCAGGTCACCAACATCCCGAAGGTTGAGTAAGCCACAGGCGAGTCCCGTATCGTAAAAGTATAGTTTGGGCGTTTTGACAATCCGCTTGTTATAATTCTTATGATAAGGCCTTAGGAGATAAATGATATAGCTGGTTTCTAAGACATTCAGCCAGCGGTGTACCGTTTGATAGGACACGCCTATCTGGCCGCCAATTTCTGAAAAATTGACTTGTTGCCCGGTTCTGCCTGCACAGATCTGGAGAAACTGCCTGAACGTTCCGAGGTCAGATATATTGATGACTTGCCGCAGATCCCGCTCGACATAGGTCTGAATATAATCTCCGAGCCAGGATGTCGGATCCAGATTCTGGTCGTAGATGCGTGGATAAAATCCGGTGAAGATGTAATCCTCATATTGTGTCTTTGCGAATGGCGTATGATCGATTTCTTCCAGCGAGAAAGGCAATAGGTTGAACACCGCCACTCGCCCGGCCAGGCTCTGGGATACACTTTCCATCAGCAACAAGTGCTGAGAGCCTGAGAGCACATATTGGCCTGCTTTTTTGTTTTCGTCAACAATGACCTGAATGTAGGATAATAATTCCGGGACATGCTGGACCTCATCGATAATGGCATGATCACCAAGGTTCTGGAGAAAATGCTTGGGATCTTCTCTTGCATACTGCTTTTGCTGAAAGTCTTCCAGATTGGCATAAGTATACTGAGGAAACATGTGGCGTATAAGTGTTGATTTGCCGCTCTGCCGTGGACCGGTGACTACGATCACAGGCATCTTTTTCGCTGCGTCTTCAATTTTTTGGCCCAGTAATCGAGTGATCATTTGCGCAAATTAGACATTCAATATCTAATTTGCAAATATTGATCCAATTTTCAACAAATGAAGGTGGAAGAGTATAAAGAAATGCAAAAGCCCGGTATGCATGTGAAAAGAGGAAATCAGTCCTAAACACCCCCATTTTCAGTACTTTTTGCGATCGTAATCGCTAAAAGTTATAACTATTCGCGATTATAACCGGAAAAAGTCATGTTTTGGGGTTAGCACCTAACCTCCCTTTTTCCCAAACCTTTCCAGAATAGCGTAGATCTGGCTAGCCGCCTTATCCCAGGAAAAATCACTTGCACGCTGATGGCCAAGCCCTATCAATTTTTCCCGTAGGGAACGATCCATCGTGATTTCATTCATTTGATGTGCGAGCGCACTTGCATCATTTGGATCAAATAATAAAGCAGCATTGCCGGCGACCTCAGGCAGTGAGGAGACGTTGCTGCAGATAACTGGCACTCCACAAGCCATCGCCTCGACCAATGGCAACCCAAATCCCTCA
This sequence comes from Saprospiraceae bacterium, assembly GCA_037969625.1. GTDB lineage: Bacteria > Bacteroidota > Bacteroidia > Chitinophagales > Saprospiraceae > Opimibacter. The sequence continues at coordinate 3,179 of JBBKXT010000087.1, read as the reverse complement.
TAGAAGGAAGGGTATATCATCGCTTCTGCACTACCTACCAAATCAACAGCTTCATCAGTCGCTATGTAGCCAGGCAATTTGATTTCACTTTTCCATGGACTGTTAGCAATCGCATTTGTCACCTCTTCAGTTTGCCACGAAGCTCTGCCCGCCAAAACAAGTTGCGTATCGCATTGGTGTTCAGATTTAAATTGATTAAATGCCTGTACCAGTGTGTGAATATTTTTTCGCGGATGAATGGCACCGAGATAAAGAAAGTACGGATGCCCATCAGCATATTTATTTCGCGTCTCCTTTTTTACTTCGTCACTCACCGGTTTGTAACTATCCGTGATCCCATTGTAAACGACTGAAATTTTATCAGGATGAATATTATAACCGGATACAATTTCTGATTTAGAAAACTCAGACACCGTGATGATGTGATCCGTATACGCCAAATAGCGAGGGATCCATTTTTTATAAAACGCACTAATGCGCGGTGTTAGAAATTCGGGGTAGCGCAAATAAGCCACATCATGAAACATGGAGACTTTCGGAATGCTCATCCCCAAAGGAATAAAACCATCAGGACTAAAAAAGACATTTGGTTGCCGTTTATTTACATGCCATCGCACCGGATAATCCAACCACATGCGAATGAGAAATGGTAATCGCGTGACGGGCGGAAGCGCAATACCTTTAACATTGGAACCATGGATAAACCGCTTGTCAAACTTGCGGTCGAAATAATAGTCGAACTGATCCTCAGGATGATGGTTGGCTATACGACGCATCACCTCGTCTGTTACGATACCCACGCCTTCGAGACGGTTCACTAACAAATGCCTGGTATTCACTGCGATCCTCATTTCTTCGAATATATTGATTGCAAAATAAACGAATAGATTCGGAATGGTCATTTGGTGATGGGGTGATTGGGTTATTTTGTGATAGAAGCGTAAGGTCTTGCCCCATATGATTAAATGGAAAATGTCTCGCGTCCTTTTTAGAGGTGAGGGGTGATCCTCCTTCTCCGCCTGTGGCGGATTCGGCGGACAAGGGCAGTGAGTAGTGTTCCGCTGTAGCGGAAGTGAGTAGTGAGTAGTGAGTAAAATTGAGTCTCGCACGCACCCGTCTTTAGCGCCTTTTGTTGAGAGTGTTTAGGGGATTTGGCCGTATGAATTGTCTTGAAAGATTGGCAGTTTTTGTCATTCAACTAATGAGATGCGCGACTTTCGACACACGAGATATTAGATATAAAAACTAAACGTTCTCAACACAAAGCGCCTGCGGCGCTTTGTGCTCAACTATCTAAACACAAACGGTACTAGAAGAAATAAAAAAGCCGAAAGCGATGTGCTTCCGGCCCTGTAGTATTGCTACTTTGAAAGTAACCTGCTATTGTTTCGAAATTTGTTGCGTATACACCTTTCCACCTTGTGTCACTGAAAGTATGTAGTTGCCTGTTGGCACATCTGCGATATTGATGTCCCGCTTGTACATACCACCGGCGTTTACGTTTTGATCTTTATATACGGTTTTTCCATTGACGTCAGAAATCGTGACAGATAAAGGACCTGATTCCGGAGTAAAGGTCAAGGCAAATATACCATCATTTGGGTTAGGATATATATTTACATCCGTCAATGCCAGGGGTTGAACATTTTTGTTGCTTGTCGGCTCATCAAAAACCACCTCGTCCTGATCGTTTTTAGAAAGCATTTCTGGTTGGTCACAATCTGATCTGGATCTGAATTCATGTTGTGGAATGTCAGACCAACTGCTCAATTTTGCTTTTGTATGCATATACTTTCCATCACGCATATAATCGATATTGACCTCATCGCCGGGCAAGAAGTTGGCAAGTGCAAAGTGGAGTGATTGGAAGTCATTGACATCAAACTCCTCGACTTTTTTAATAATATCACCTTGTTTCAATCCTGCTTTTTCTGCACCACTCTTTTCAATAATTCTATTGATGGTAGCGCCATAGTCCTCAGAACGATTATTCGCATATACGCCCAGTGCAGCACAGTTTGAATTCTTTTGGCCACCATGTGAAACAGCATATGCTCGATGGCCATCTTTACTTCCTTTCCAGGTGTAAACTTGTTTTACTTCTTGGTCGTCATTGTTTTCAGTATCCTTCGTAATGAAAACAATATTGTCGGCTTTAACTCTTACATCATCGTCGAGTGTTGCTTCAATGGCTACATTGTCGCCAGCGGATCTGAATAAAAACAATCTTTCCTGGTCCGGCGCATTGGTTTCTATTTCAACTTCTACTTGTTGCATCATTTCAGGATTGATGGACATCTCTTTTAATATCTCTTCCGGTTGATCGCCTTCAGCGATCCATGTCTCTGTAACAGTCTTTCCGTTATCGTCTGTTTTCTTCGTGGTGATTGTGATTCGTTTGGTTTTAGTCACTTCCGGGGCGGAGGATTGGGCTACTGCCGACAAACTAAACAGTGTACATAGGGCAATCAGTAAACTTGCATGTTTCATAAGTAATAAGATTGAAAGGTTAAAACGATTTGGTTTTATACATGAAAAGATAGTCGGTTTCGTTGCAGTTGTCAAGGGTTGTGCGTCGTTTAATCGATAGACCGTTTGATTAGGTGGACGAATTACAAACCTTGTTTGCTTTTAGTGGTAAATTCTACTTTGGATTTTCCTGTGAGTTCAACACCTTGCTGATCCTCATAGAGCTTCAGATACTTGGCATGAATCTCATCAGACATTTTCTCTCCATTGATTTTCAATCGGCTGGGCGTCAATTGTACGTCAATCTCTGCACCCGGCTTGACCAATCCGTCCTTGACCATTTGATCGCTGAGGCTAAGTCTATGGGATCGGAATTGCCAGACAGCCGGAGAGTTGTTCTCTATTTCATACTTTTCCATAAGTAAGCGTCGGTTATCTTCAAGGGCTTCATTGTTATTTCGGATTTCATATTGCCAGATATCATGGGCTTTTTCCATCTCTTCATTTCTTTTTTGCAATTCATATCGAATGATATTTTGTTGATTCTCCAATTCCCTTCGCTGCAATTGGAGGGATTCTCTGTATGCTTCCTTTTGCTCATTATATAAGTCGACATTTCCTTTCCCTTTGTATTTATCTATAAACTCTTCTTGTACATCAATCCAATTGCCCATATTAATTTCCTGAACGATCGTATCCCCATCCACAAA
>JBBKXT010000086.1:0-58498 GCA_037969625.1 Saprospiraceae bacterium | reverse complement strand
ACAACCCTCGGCTACATCCACCTCATAGTAGACTCAGGACTCGCCGGAGATCCCGAAGCACTCAGCAAAAAATTACCGGAATTCAAACTGGGAAAATTTCTCAATACTACACCCGTTTTCAGCAAAGACAAAAGAGGCATCAATGTCAGTATCCACCTGATGCATATCGCCTTCCTGCTCCAACGCAAAGACTACAACCGCATAATCGATCGCATCGATTCCCTTAATCAATATGCCTACCGATATCTCCGAAAAGATGATTCCTTTCGAAGCAACTGCATGATCAAAATGGTGATCCAAATGACCAAAGCAGACTTCAATCCAATTCGAACCGAACGATATACCAGAGATCTGCGCAAACAACTCGGGACAATCACCCTGGCCGGTTCCGGAGAGAATATCGAAGTCGAAGTGATCCCTTTTGAAGTGCTCTGGGATATCATGATGCGCGCCCTTTAAGCCGTCATAAACCATTTCAATTGCCCCACACTGCTTTTCTTCATGGTTTTTTGATATTTTAGTGCAATGATCAACCCATTGGGGCCTCAGTAGGCCGCCAATAGAAAGAAAGTATGCGTAGCAGAAGCCTGTTTAATACGTCCGTATCCTATTACCTTTCCTACCTGTATGCACGATTGCAGCACAGGGAGAAACACATCCATGGCCTTCAGGATAAACTGCTCCGATCCCTTGTCCACAAAGCAAAGCGCACCGAAGTAGGAAAGGATTATGGCTTCGCTACCATTAAAAATTACAAAGATTTTACCCGCCAGGTACCCGTCCGATCCTACGATGATATCAACAGCCAGATCAAACGCATGATGGCCGGCGAAACAAACATCCTCTGGCCCGGTCTGGTCACGTGGTTTGCCAAATCCTCCGGAACCACCGCAGATAAGAGCAAGTTTATTCCCGTTTCGACAGAACATCTCAACCATACACACACCCGCGCCGGTTGGTATACACTAGCACTGCTATATCACCGCAACCCGGAAGTGCGCGCATTTGCCGATAATAACCTCGTCATGACCGGAAGTATTTCAAAAACTTCCCATCCGGATATTCGCTATGGCGATGTCTCTGCCATTATGTATCACCACCTCCCATGGATCGGCCGCCCGTTTTTCACACCTGATTATGCGACGTCGCTGATACCGGAATGGGATAAGAAGATTGAAATTATGGCCAAAATCTGCAGCCGGAAAAATGTAGGCGTGATCGCAGGTGTGCCGACATGGACACTCGTTCTCTTTCGCAGGATTCTGGAGATGACCGGTTGTCGCCATATGGAAGAAGTGTGGCCACATGCTTCCGTCTATATGCACGGCGGCGTAGGGTTTGGTCCGTATCAGGAACAGTTTAAAGAAATGTTTCCCTCCGATAGTTTCGCCTACCATGAAATATATAATGCTTCCGAAGGTTATTTCGCCTCACAGGATACCAATGATCGCCAGGAAGGGCTTTTGATTTTTCCGGATACAGGGATTTTCTACGAATTTATTCCGGAAGGACAGTGGCATCACCCCAATCCGGAAGCGATCTCCTTACAAGAAGTTGAAATCGGCGTACCCTATGCCATGCTCATCACGACCAATGGAGGTCTCTGGCGATATAAGATCGGTGACACCGTAGTGTTTACTTCCAAAGAACCCTATAGGATATGTATCACCGGACGCACGCAACAATATATAAATACCTTCGGCGAAGAAGTCATGGTCGATAATACAGATCGGGCAGTAGCACTAACGACACGTGAATTTGGCGCCATGGTATCTGATTATACAGTAGCCCCGATTCACATGACCCTCAATGGGCGCGGTGGACATCACTGGCTGATAGAATTTGATCAGGCACCGGCAGATACAAGTGCATTTGCCGAGCGACTCGATCATCACTTACAGCAACTCAATAGCGACTATGAAGCCAAACGCTTTTTGAGTATGGCGCTCAATCCACTCAAGCTTACAGTGCTCCCCAAAGGCACGTTTAGAAAGTGGCTCCACAAAAAAGGAAAGACAGGCAGCCAGGCGAAGGTGCCGAGACTGTCCAATGAGCGCATTTATATCGAAGACATATTGTCCATGATCGATTTCCGTATCAGCCAAAACAAAACCGCCTAAGCACAACCGATGGGCGAAGACAATTCATCCGAATTATTTGATAACCTTTTACCCGAGAGCGAGTCCATTCTCGATGAACCGGCATTGCTGGATATGTTTACTATACGAGTGGAAGAAATGCTCAAAGGCGATATTGATATTTTATTGAGTTCGCTGTATCGCCTGGATGTAGAAGAGCATAAAATACAACGTGCCCTGCGATCACCGAATGTGCCTGCTGCCCGAGGCATCGCCCAACTGATCATCGATCGGCAGAAGGAAAAACTCATCACGCGCAAGAAATACAGTTCTGTGAAAAAGGATAAGGATTGGGAGGGGTTATGATAGTCTTTCGAATTTAATATTTTCCCTTATGATAAGCATCTTTAAAGAAATATTCTGCCTTGGATTTTTTGTTTTAGCAAGTACCATTGTTTTAAATGGACAAGGCTTTTCCATTGGGCTAGTAACTTCAGTTGACTATGGTTTCCGGACACTTAAATTTGATGATGGTCGGGATGATTATGAAAAGGGCTTAATGAACTTTAGGTTTGGTGTGGATGTAATTAAAAGTTTTAATTCTCGATTTGCGATTAAAACTGGTTTACGGTATTTTAATATCGGTTATAAAACAAATGATGTTGATTATCAGTGGCCATCAGAAGTGCTTGATGGGCAGTATGACCCTGATCCTTTACTTCCATATTCAGGAACGATTGAACATATTTATCAATACATCGAAATGCCTATTGATTTAAGATATTTCTTTATTGATAAAAAAGTAGGTGTATTCCTAGAGGGCGGAGTAAGTCTAAACTATAGTCTTGATAAAACCTGGATGGAGAAATATGATTTTAATCGTATTAATGTTTCAATAAATTTTGGAATCGGTATCTCTGCTAGTATCAGTGAAAACATTTCAATATTCGGAATGCCGGTGATAAGGTATCATTTGACCAGGACGCTGGAGGAAAATGTGGTGATAGAGCATTTATACTCGACAGGATTTGAGTTTGGTGCGAACATGAAACTGTAAGTCAAGAATTTTTTCCTCAGTAAAGACCCTTTACCCGAATAGTAGAAAATGAAAAAAATACAGTTGCTCTTATTACTGTTCACCTTCAATATTGTAGCAGCCTACGCACAGGTAGATTATCTAAAGATCAAAAAACAAAACAAACTCAGCTGCACCAGTTTTGATGACAAAACAATGCAGCATACTAAAGAATTGTTGGACCCAATTCATGCCGAAGATGTCATAAATGGGAAAAGAGAATTTCTGTATGATAAAGGAATGCTCTACTACACTCGATTTGCCAAATGGAAGAAGCAAGAAGATTTTCTGGTGGCAGAAATCCATTTTAATGCTGCGTATGAGGAGTTTAATGATCTTCCCAGTAAGTGGAATTTAATGTTGTTGCACTACTTTAATAATGATTGTCAAAAAGCGATCGAAAGTCTCAATACGTATTTGCAAGAGTCCTCTGAAATTCTCGAAAAGGAGTTATATGAGATTAATCTCTTAAAGAAGAATTGCCTTTCAAAAAGCGATTAGTACAAATCAGATTCCTGGAGTAATTACAATTAATTCTTGGGAATTTTGATCTTGATTGCCTCACAACCGAGGAAGGCTGCATATCTCCTGATTGTTTTCAACCAGGCTAGCTCTTGCCTAACATGTGCTTTTATTGAAAGTAATGAAGGAAATTTAAATTAGCACCTGAAAATAAATGTAACATTACAAGCACATAATCGGAAATAAACCGAGTATGTGCTTCTTTATTAACATGTATATGTTATATTTGCAATAGATAATCGGAAAATAACCGATTAACATGTTAAAAAATTACAATATGGATTTTAGAAAGATGGTAAAGGAATATGCTGAAGTTCCTATATCCAGACACCTGATTTTAGAATTACTAAGTGATTATCAGCGACCGAATGATAAAATTAGTGAGTTACTTAAAAGCAAAGAGCTTGTTTCTATAAGAAGAGGACTGTATATCACGGGACCTGGAGTGGACTTACCAACACCAGAACCTTTTCTAATAGCGAATCACCTCAGAGGACCGAGTTATGTGTCATTAGAGTCCGCATTGTCCTATTGGAACATGATTCCGGAAAGAGCATTTGAAATAAGCTCAGTAACCATAAAAACGTCAAAGTTGTATAAAACACCTGTAGGACGATTTAGCTACCATCAGATAAAGTTTCCTTATTATGCTTTTGGGATAAAAAACATTGAATATTCCCCTAAGCAAACAATGTTAGTGGCCTCTCCTGAAAAAGCTTTGTTTGATAAAATTGTACTAACCCCCAAAATTTATCTTAGAAGCATCAAGCAAACGCGAGAATTTTTAATGGAGGATCTCCGCATGGAGAGTGAAGTATTAAGCACATTTGATACGCACGTTATGGAATTATGGATTAGTCATGCGCCTAAAAAGAGTAGTCTAAAAATGCTTATTAAAACGCTGAAAGAATTATGATAAAAGAGTGGATTGAGGAATATCACCCTCAAAATGAAGAAGAAATATTATCTGCATTACGGGAAATAATGCAAGAAATTACATTAGCAGGTTTATCAAGAACTGATTTTTTTGAGAAAGCAGCATTTTATGGAGGAACCGCTCTCCGGATTTTTTATGGGTTGGATAGATATTCAGAAGATTTGGATTTTTCTTTACTTCAACCTGATTTAAATTTTTCACTTGAGCCATATTTTAAAGCCATTTTAGATGAATTCATTTCATTGGGACTGACTGTTAGTATTAAGGAAAAGAAAAAAACAAATCAAACAGCTATTGATTCTGCTTTTCTGAAAGCTGAAACTATATGGCAGGAAATTGTTCTCGAAGACATCATTAAGGAAACTGGGGTGCGGTCTAACAAGTCGTTGAAGATAAAAATTGAAGTTGATACACAGCCTCCATTAGGATTCAAAACTGAGGAGAAATTATTACTACGTCCATTTTCTTTTTACGTGAAATGTTTTGCGAAACCAAGCCTATTTGCAGGTAAAATGCATGCTCTGCTATTTAGAAAATGGAAACATAGAGTCAAAGGAAGGGATTGGTATGACTTGGAATGGTATATCAAAAAGGGAATTCCTTTGGATGTAAATCATTTCTTAACGAGGGCAAAAGAGACAAACGACTGGAAAGACAATAGCATTTCTAATGAACAAATTATCGAACTTTTAGATGCCAAAATTCAATCAGTTTCTTTTAGCAGCATTAAAGAGGATGTGGTAAGGTTTATCCAAAATATTGATGCTTTGAAAATTTGGAGCCCAGAATATTTCAAAGACTTAATAGAGAAAATCACATTTGATCATACTTGATCGGGGAAAGGTACGCTACAAAATGAAACGTATCTACTTCTTCAGCCCAATCTCCCTCAACCTTTCATTTAAATACTCACCTGCCGTGATCGACTCGTAAGCAACAGGTCGTTCGGCTGTGACGGTGTCCGGCAAACAAGTCAAATCCATATCGCTTTTGGGATGCAGAAAAAATGGAATTGACAGCCTCGGTCTGTGCCACTCCTCTTTCGGTGGATTGACCACACGATGCGTCGTGGAGATAAGATAATTGTTGGTCAGTCGCTGCAACATATCACCCACATTCACGACGATTTCATCTTCGCCGGGAACAATGTCTAGCCACTGATTTTTGGCATCGAGTATCTGAAGTCCACCTGCTGAAGCACCAACCAATAAGGTGATTAAATTGATGTCTTCGTGCTGCTCGGCGCGGATAGCAGACTTAGGTTCCTGTGTGATAGGTGGATAATGAATAGCTCTTAGAATACTATTGCCGGTTTCAATTTTTTGATCAAAATAATCCGGCAGAAGGTTAAGATAGAGAGCAATAGCACGCAGCATTTTTGATCCTGAAGTTTCAAAAGCTTTATACAATTCAATACCGGTTTTTGTAAAGGCCGGTACTTCCGCTACATGAATATTGTCAGGATATTCTGCTTTGTTTGGATGATCATCCGCCACTTCCTGTCCCAACTGATAGAATTCTTTCAGGTCACCAACATTGCTTTGTTTGGCATGTTCCTTCCCAAAGGAAGTGTAACCGCGTTGTCCTGCGAGTCCGGCTATTTCGTATTTGCTTTTGATCTCGCGAGGTAGAGAAAAGAAGGCTTTGGATTCTGCATAATAACGTTCCACAAGCTCTTTGCCAATGCCATGATTGACAACCCCCACAAATCCGAAATCGTGGAAGGCACGACCCAGTTCACCAACAAATTGTTGTTTTTCTTCGGCGGATCCTGATGTAAATTTTTTCAGATCAACTAATGGAATAGCTCTTGACATCTTCTGCTTGTTTTATATAATAACAACCATTTATAGTCCCATATCATTCCCCCAAAAGGCACTTATTTTACCATTTGGTGGGTGCTTGAACACCATAAAATCCTATTAAAAAGGCAATAATCAAGCCATTTTCGTGTAAATAGCAATATTGTCTCCAATGGCAAGGGCATTAATAAATAAAGAGTGGAAAATAAAGAAATGGTTAGCACGCGGTCCCGATTATCGGGAACGGAGGCGCAATTTTGTTGCTTTTCTGGCATCAATTTCATACAAAGACGATACGGCAAGTAAATAAACACTCATTTTCTCTCATGTCCTACTTGGTTCGACGTAGCGTGAGCATAGGCGAATGCTCTTCGCTTTATGCTCTATGCCCTTCGCCCTTCACCTCCTCGGCCGATATCCTGACTTATCCAAAATATATTGAGCATCATCAATGGCAAGCAACTCAGGAAGTGTCGTGCCGGGATTATTTCTCATATAAGATTTTACAATCTGCCAACCCAACCATGAAGCCGTATTTCCCGGTGCTTCCGGCGGCATGCCCGGAGAGCTTGGACTTGGCCCCAGATGTTTTTGCAACTTGCGCATCGAAGTTTCATAAAGCATTTCGTTGGTTGTGAAATGATACCAAACTTGTTTTTCATTCGCCTTCACCCAAGCCATCGCCTTTGAAGAATAATCCATGATCACAGTGTCAGGCATATAGGGCATGAGTGATTCGAGGATATAGAGCTTCTTGCCATTATGGATCATCAGATCAAGGAGGCGATTGGCAGCTGGCGGCCCAGCGATATCATCTACCCAAACCTCAAGGGTGCGCCGCACAACATAATCTTTGTTGTATGATCTCGTCAGATAATTTGAAAATGCGTTGTTAAGTCCTGTATATGCGAGGTAGGGAAAGGTGTCTCCGAGAAACATCTCCAGACTGATCCCAATGCCATCTCTCAGGCTATCTTCAGCATAGACAAAAGGGAAATAACCAAAATCGGATATAGTGGTGTAGATCTTTGGAGTTTTTTTGTCGGGAAAATAATATTTAGCAAATTGGAAGGCTGATGTGAGGTCTTTTTCAAGCATTGATAGGTCTGGAAAAATTTGTTGCACGGTATCATACAACCATTGTGTCCGAGGATGACGGATCGTGGCCTGCATTTTTTGAATCTGTTGCTCTTCATCTTCTATCACGATATCATCCGCCCCGGGAAAGACATGGTTGAAATAGACATCAGCAAAGGCTGAATGGTCTTCTTTTAGTTTTTTGATCACGGCAGCACTGATGGTCGTGTCTGCAAAAAGCAACTGTTCGAAGCGTGTGAAATCGAGATCTATCTGAATATCAGACACATCGGGAATATTAGTTTTCTCTTCAGACTCGCAGGCCGAAATAAAAAAAGCAAGGCCGATCAGCGCGCAAAGCCCTATTTTTGTACTGAATTGTTGAAATATCATTTTGGATGGTGATATGAGATGATAACGCAATAAGCGATTTTGATAAGTATGAAACGAAGTTTTGCAAAGATATGGTGTATAATAATGATGAGTGTATGCTTAGTGCCCTCCATCAGTAGCCAGAATCATAGCGTTAGGATTGGTTTTCAGGCAAGCCCTGTTTTTTCCGGAATCCATAGCAGTAGTAATGTCATGATCAAAAACGGGGGGAATCTTGGTTGGAAACTTGGCGTCATAAGCGATATTGCCCTAAAGGAAAAGATGTCTGTTACAGCTGGTATCAATCTTGCTTTTAAGGAAGGCGGTGAATTATTATACGAAGTGGGTGGCAATTATCTTCCAAATTCAGATCTGAGTGATCCACTTCTCCAGACAGGGGATAAACCATTGCCGGATGGTGTGACCATCCGTTACAAACTCAGGTATTTGGAATTTCCGGTGGGCATGAAGTTTCGCACCGAACCAAAAGGCAATTTGACTTATTTTCTCGAAGTACCGGTGCTGACTTTTTCTTTTTTGCTGAAAGGGCGCGGAGATATAGAGTCAGAGGATTTTATCTATACGCAGGAGAATATATACAAAGATGTAGTCGTCCCAAATATTTTTCTGGGTATGGGGGCTGGCGTCGAATATGCTATCAATCGAAATAATGCGCTGATTGGAGGGCTTTATTATCAACGGGGTATGTTTGATGTGACCAAAAACAATGGATGGTCGGCGGTTCTAAATCCCAATATTAATCCGCCGTATCTGCGTATCACCGATGACTCGCATACGCGTGTCAGCAATTTTGTTGTATTTGTTGGGTTATTGTTTTAATTTTTTGGCTTCTGGTTTGAGGGGTTGGTGTTCCAACAAGAATTTTTTATTTATTGAAACAAATTATTTATGAGTACGTATGATGAAAGGTTAATCGAATTTATTCGCAAGGGTTTGTCTGAAGATATTGGTGAAGGGGATCATACCTCGATGGCCTGCATTCGGTCTACACGCATCAGTAAAGCCAAGTTGTTGGTCAAAGAAGATGGTGTGATCTCCGGGGTAGAAGTAGCTCGAAAAATTTTCAAAGAAGTAGCATCGGCGGCAGATTTTGAAGTGCTGATTAAAGATGGTCAACCGGTGAAGCCTGGAGATATTGCCTTTTATGTGACGTGTCCTTCCAGAGCATTATTGATGGCCGAGCGCCTCGCCTTGAATACGATGCAACTGATGAGCGGTATTTCTACGATTGCATCCTTGTTTGCACAGGAGGTAGAAGGACTGCCTGTTAAAATACTTGATACGAGAAAAACAACCCCGGGGATCCGCTTTCTTGAAAAAGAAGCAGTGCGTCATGGAGGATGTTATAATTACAGATCAGGTCTCTATGATTGGATTATGATCAAAGACAATCATATAGATGCTTGTGGGTCTATTCCGCTGGCAATAAATCGTGTGCATGAATATCTCGAGAAGACACAAAAAGAACTTTCCATTACGGTTGAAGTCAGAAATCTTGTTGAACTCCAGGCGGTCCTTGATCGCGGAGGCATCACCCGCGTGATGATGGACAATTTTGAAATTCCTATCCTCAAAGAAGCTGTGGCGATGGTTGGAGATCAATTTGAAACCGAAGCATCCGGCGGTATCACCTTGCACAATGTCCGCGCCTATGCTGAAACGGGTGTTGATTATATTTCTTCAGGTGCTTTGACGCACAGTGCAGGGTCGTTGGATATGAGCCTAAAGATTATTATGTCGGAAGGGTAAAGCCTGTTTAATGTTTAGGGTGTAGTGTTTAATGTTTATTTCCTCACTTCCGCCACAGCGGAACACTTCCGCCACAGCGAAACACCACTTCCTCGCTCAGCTCTTATGATTAATGGCCATCAAGTCCTTCATGATATGGAGTGTTTCTTCCAAATAGATATCCTTGCCCATCTTCTCGAGCCAGTTATCATTCCGACTTATTTTTGAAGAATCTGACTGGATAGTTTCCAAGTCGATCGCAAGATTTTCAGTCTTTAGTTCTTCGATGGTACCGAAGAAGTCTTTGAATTTTTTGGACTCTTGTTCTCTCGCCATATCAAGCGATCTGTACTCATCCAGTTGCAAGGGCACAACGCTCTGGTCTCGGATTTCTTTGACGCGCTTAGCATTGGCCAGTACTTTTTCAAATTGAGGGGAAGCCTGCACGCGATCCGCACTTCTGGATTTTAAGGAATCCATATTTCTAAGATCGACAATATCCTGCTTGTAAGATACTGGACTGATTTCTGTCCACGGCATTGGATTGTCCATTTCTTTTTCACCGGCATCGATAAATTGATAGGTGTCCGGAAGATTAATATCAGGAATGACCCCTTTTAGTTGTGTCGATCCACCATTGACACGGTAAAATTTTTGTAGGGTGATTTTAATATCACCCAATGGTTTGAATTCGCTGGCTCCGGTGACAGATTTGTCCAAATCGAAAAAGCGTTGCACAGTTCCTTTCCCAAAAGTAGATTGACTTCCTACGATGACAGCCCGACCATAATCTTGCATCGCGGCGGCAAGAATTTCTGAAGCACTTGCACTTTGTGTATTGACCATCACAATCAGTGGGCCGCTATAGATAACTTTTTCATCTTTATCTCTTAGGACATATGGGGTGGCTTCACGACTCTTTACTTGAACGATCGGACCATTTTCAATAAACAATCCGGACATTTGAACGACATCACTCAGCGATCCTCCGCTATTGTCTCGCAGGTCCAGAATAATGCCTTTTACATTCTCAGCCATTAACTTTTTGATTTCAGTCTTCACATCATCCGCACAGCTTCTGCCGTTTGGATTTTCGAAATCAGCATAAAATTTTGGTAATTTAATATAGCCAACATTCCCAACTTCGCCTTCCAACTCTAGCGTTGCTGATTTAGCAAAGCCTGCATCCAGAATAACTTCATCACGAAGTATGGTGATTTCGCGCACGGAGCCATCTGCCTTACGCACAGTCAGAGTGACCTTAGTGCCTTTCGGTCCTCTGATCAAGGTGACCACTTCATCCACAAGCCATCCGGTGACATCAACAGGTTCTGTCTCAGTCTCCTGCTGTACTTTAAATATCTTATCATCAACCTCCAGTTCTTTCTGTTTCCAGGCAGGACCGCCAACGATCACGGCAACTACTTTGGTAAAATCTCCGTCCATCTGCAGCCGAGCACCGATACCTTCCAGTCGGCCGGACATATTTATATTAAAATCTTCTTTTTCTTTTGGGTTGAAATAGTCGGAGTGTGGGTCATACACGCTGGTGACACTATTGACATACATCTCAAAACGGTCAGAGCGGCGTACTTTATCCATACGCTCATACCATTCATCAAAAACCTCCAAGACGTCTTCACGGGATTCTGCTTCTAATTCAGCAATTGATTTTTTGCCACCTTCCGGTTCTTCCGCTAATGCATCCTGATCCTTCAGTTTGTCGGACAGCCGCGTGAGCGTTTCAAATTTTAAGTAGGTTCTCCAAAACTCCTTTAATTGCGCATCATCTTTCGCATAGGATCGTTTTTTACCATCCGTCTCAATCGAATCAGGGGCTGCAAAATCAAACGGCTGACCTAATATCTCGGGATACCATTGACGAGGCTTTTCAATGCTCTGATTGATGATTTTGTATGAAAGTTCGAAAAATCTCAGATTATTCTCTCGTAACTGATCATCCAGACTATCTGTATAATCATCCAAAAGATCGAGATCTTCCATGATCAGAAAGCGCTTCGCACCATCCAGCCGATCCAGATAGGTGTCATAAAGACGGTGCGAAAAATCATCATCGATGGGTGGATTGGTAAAGTGATATTGATTCATCATCGCTAAAACAGCCTGAAGAATCACTTTCTCTTTGTCATCGTTATTATAACTGTTGTTAAAAGAAGCATAACCGACAAATGCCAGAATGCCTGTCAATGCAGCGATAATCCATATCCTCATGGTCGTCTTTTTCATTTATATTGGGCCTAAACCCGGATTTGTTAAATTTGAGAGACAAGTTACGTGCTTCTTTTCTTGTCACTCTCTAATTCTCTACAATTAGCCTTTTTTAAACGACATGTAGATGTAAAATGTTTTTAAGTGTGTCCGCCAAATAACATCCATTTGCGGATTGTTAACTAGATTTTCAACTTTTGATCAAAATCCATATGCACCATATATCTATTCGTAGACACTTTGCAAAAGTAATTTTTCCGATTTGCTTATGCACTATAATCCTGATTTCCTGCGGAAAAGATGACATTGATATGTTTGAATGTATCGGCTTTGAGCCGACCTATACCGCTGACATTAAGCCCATTCTCGATGGATCCTGTGCGATTTCAGGTTGTCACAATGCTTCTAGTGCTCAGAATGGAATTGTGCTCAGTGCATATGCCTCCGCCGCCGCAGAAAGCCTAAACGATCGATTTCTAGGAAGTATTCAGCACAAAAAAGGGTATATCGCGATGCCGAAAGACGCTGCTCAACTCAGCCAAAGTGACATTGAATTACTGACATGTTGGGTTCAAAATGGATCTCCTGAATGATTTTACGGACGGAAATGCAGGCACTGACCGCAAGCATCTGCTGATTATCTATCTTTAGGTTAAATTATATATAAATGAAGCTCAGCCTGATCCTTTTACTGCTTTTACTTCCTTTCTTACCCTCTGCTCAGCATAGCGACTTATCAGAAGAATTGATCAAAACCATTCAAGACAGAATTGACAATGGTATCTATACAAGTATTGCTATTGGCGTCATAGACAAATCAGGCACCAGATATTACTCTTTTGGCGCAAAAAAAACCGGAGGACAAATGGTGAATGAGCATACGATTTATGAAATTGGTTCGATCTCCAAGGTCTTTACAGCCATTCTTTTAGCTGAAGAAATTGTCCAAGAGCATATGAAAGCAGATGATCCCATTTCTGGTTACCTGCCATCATCAGTGATAGTACCTACCTATAAAGGTGGCGGCCCCGACATTACGCTGGGGCATCTGTCTGATCACACCTCATCGCTGCCGAGGCTTCCTTCAAATTTGAATCCGGCAGATCAGGAAAATCCATATGCCGATTTTACAGTTGAAATGTTATATGATTTTCTTTCAAATTATGACTTGCCGAGAGAAGTAGGATCTGAATTTGAATATTCCAATCTAGCCGTTGGTTTATTGGGGCATATCCTAGCTTTGAAAGCCGGAACATCCTATGAAGAACTCCTGAAGGCAAGGATCACCTTGCCGCTTGATATGCAGGAAACCGGGATCACCCTCAATAATAAAATGAAAAGTAATCTCGCCACCGGATACGCCAATGGAAAGCCCGTGAAAAATTGGGATTTGCCGGCCTTTGACGGTGCTGGCGCCATTCGTAGCTCAGTAGCCGATATGCTCTTGTTTCTGGCGGCAAATATGAAATTGAGTAAGAGCAATTTAAATAAAGCGATGGAACTATCCCACCAACCCAGGCACGATAAAGCGGGGGATAGGCGCTTTGGCTTAGGATGGATGCTTGAAGAAGGAAGCGAGGAAACTATCTATACCCACGGAGGAGCAACGGGAGGATATAGGGCTTACGCTGCATTTGTCAAAAAGGGAGACAAGGGGGTTGTGGTATTGACCAACTCAGACATAGGGGTAAGTGATATCGGACGGTATTTGTTAGATCCCACTACACCCTTGGAGGAGATCAGGCCATCAATCACAGTTAAATTGCAAGAGATTATTGAATCAGAGGGAGCTGATAATCTTTTTGAGGAGTATCTCAAACTTAAAAAGGAAGGCCGATATGGTATTGATGAGGGTAATATCAATACCCTGGGCTATTACTATTTGACTCGAAATAATGTCCCTGCTGCACTCAAGATTTTTGAAATAAATATTGATGCCTTTCCAGAGGCATTTAATGTGTATGATAGTTATGGCGAAGGCCTGATGAAAAGTGAGCAAAATGAGGAGGCTATTGAAAATTATAAAAAATCACTTGAACTAAACCCAGCCAATGTAAATGCTGTTGAAGTATTAGCAAGGCTCGGCGTGGAAGTTGAAATGGCTCAAATCGAAGTGGACGAAGCTATACTGGATACCTATTTAGGGACTTATCAGCTTGCTCCAGGGTTTAATATTGTCATTACTCGTGAAGGAAAGCAACTGATCGGGCAAGCGACCGGACAACCATCCTTTGAACTATTTGCAAAAACGGAAACAGAATTTTATCTCAAAGTGGTGGTTGCACAAGCAGTTTTTGGAAAAGATGAGCAGGGTCTGATGATGATGACTTTCTACCAAAATGGACAAGTGCTTCCCGGAAAAAAATTGGAATAGTTATTCTTGTTTAATTACTTTAGGTTCACCATTAAATTTTCTACCTAATAAATGCCTTCCATTCCCAATTGAATATGGAAGTGATTTATAAATTTTCAATTTTGGGGTTACAAATATTTTATAAAAACAATTTTACATTCTAGCATAAACATTATGAATAAATTGAAACAACTATTTTCTGTCCTTGCACTCTTGACCTTATTGCATATGTCGGGTATTGGGCAACAATACACCACTACAACCTTTCAGGATCCGATAAAAGCTCAGGTCGTCATGGATGATCATCACGATCCATTTGCCTTTGTAGTGGAATATCAGGAAGCTCCTCACCCGACCGGAAAGGATGCGATGAAGGCATTTTTACGGCAGCGAAAACTTGAAGCGCAACGCCATACCCCCTTGCAAACGGGTGTGCTGATGGATCATCGAAGCAGTGTTTCTCCTCCTGATATTTTGGCAAGTTTTTCAGGCAATAGCATCATCACAGGCACACCGTTGGACAACCATCTGGCAGTAGGTCCACAAGAACATGTGGTTTCTACCATCAATACACATATGTTAGTGACCAACAATACAGGTTTTTGGCTGGGCTCCTACAAGCTGGGTGAATTTTTTGCCGCTGTGGGAGGTACGACCAATCGATTTTTTGATCCCCGGGTGATCTATGATACGGAGCAGGACCGATTTATTATGGTGATTATGAATGGATCGGAATGCTCCAATAGTGAAATTGCTTTTGCCTTTAGTCAGACCAATGATCCCAAAGGAGCATGGAATTTATATGCTATTGATGGTTGCTTAAATGATGATGGTACGTTTGCAGATTATCCCATGATGGCCCTAACCGATTCAGAGCTTTTTCTGACCTACAATGCAGTCAATGCGGACAGCTCATGGCAGACCGGATTTTTTGGAACACAAATTCATCAGATCAATAAAATGGATGGCTACAATGGCGAGGCATTAAACCGAAAAGTGTGGACCGATATAACTTATGAAGGACGATTGCTTCGTAATATTTGTCCTATAAGAAATGCTGATGAGACCTTGCCGGAGTCTGTTTATTTTGTGTCTAATCGAAATTTTGATATAACAAATGATACTGTTTTTTTAATGCACCTTACAGGGCATCTGGATGATCCGGAGGCAGCGCTTGATATGAGCTACCGTGTGATGGATCATCCTTATGGGGTTCCGCCATATGCAGTGCAGACAAAAGATTCTATGGACACCAATGATGCAAGAATATTGGATGGTTTTGAACTGAACGGAACAATTCAGTTTGTTGGAAATTCGATGGATTTTAATTCAGGAAGATCGGGATTTTTTCATGGGATGATCTTTACGGATGACCCGAGTTTTTCAGGTATTGGAAAGGTGGTTGCCCATCCTACAGATTATTTGGGTTATCCAGGGATCGCATGGGCGGGAAGTAACTTTGGCGAGCAGGATGCATTGATTGTGGTGAGTCATTGTTCGCCAACCAGACATCCCGGTGGATCAGCGATGTATTACGATGGGCTTGGCGAGTACAGTGAGATTGTACCTGTGGTCGAAGGCACGCGTTCAGTCGATATGTTATTGGGTACTGTGGAAAGATGGGGAGATTATGCCGGTATTCAGCGACATTATAATCAGCCGGGAAGTATTTGGTCAGCGTTTTCGTATGGTCGTCCGGGTAATGTACATGAGACCTGGATTGCTAAGATAGCAAGGCCGGAAATAAATGTAGCGACTGAGGAGGCTTCCAAGGATCAAGTCCGCATGACAGCCTACCCTAATCCTTCAGATGATTATGTGCAAATCGAAATTGAAAATCCTGATGGAAAAAATATTACTGTCAACTTATTTGATGCTAGTGGTAAACCCATTGAAACACTTTATAATGGTCCGGCAAATTATCCCGGAAAAGCAAGTATGACATTTGCTATGCATTCGCTTCCGGCTGGACAATATCAGGTGCAGGTTTTATTAGATAATAGTCAGGTTATCACTAAGCGTATTATTAAATTGTAGTCGGAATAGGAGCCACAGGATAGTGCTTTCCTTTAACTGCTTAATCTAGGGGATTGAACTTTACATCCCTCATATGTCGGGTATTGTCTTATAGGTGACTCTCTAATTTGTTTTTATACCGAGTCATCGTCACAGAATCATTATTTTCGTCCTTCATCAATCATACAAACATGAAACGTTACATACTTATTACGATAGCTACTTTTTTTCTGGGGAGTGCATTTGCTCAAGGAGTGATGACGTCGGATTTGCTTTGGCAACTAGGCAAAGTCAGTGCGCTTGGCGTGACACCTGATCAAAACAACGTGATCTATTCCGTGACGAAAACCGATTTGGAATCGAATAAAAGCATGACGAAGATGTATCAGATTCCGGCGGCAGGTGGTCCGGCCGTTGAAATCTCAGAAAATCCTCTGCGCGATAGAAATCTTTCACCTGATGGAGAGCATTTGCTTTCACATCAATCGGTCAAAGTGTTAAAAATAAAAGGAACAGATTATTATCCTGAATTAAAAAAGACTGAAGCATTGATCTATGATGACCTGATGATTAGACATTGGGATACGTGGGAAGATGGTGCGTTTGATCATGTTTTTATTACGGCGGTCAATAGTTTGTCAAAACGGATCGAAGTTGATTTGATGGAAGGGGAGCCATACAACTGTCCTCAGAAACCATTTGGTGGTGATGAAGATTATATCTGGGGACCGGATGGAACCACCGTTCTGTACGTAACGAAGAAGAAGTTTGGTTTGGACTATGCGGTGAGTACTAACACGGATATTTATGAATTTGATCTGATTACGAAGAAGACAAAAAACCTCACAGACGGAAGGATGGGCTATGACCAAAGTCCTAGTTATAGCAAAAAGCAAGTACTGGCATATCTCAGCATGAAAAGAGATGGATATGAATCAGATAAGTCTGATGTTATTGTTTATGCGGATGGTCAGCATGTAAATATGACGGCTCATCGGGATGACATTCATGTCGACAATTACAGTTGGTCGGCAGATGGTAGTTTTATATATCTTATTGCCGCCGTCAATGGGACAAAACAATTGTTTGAGCTACCGGTACCTCGTCCGATAAGTACCTCACCACAAGAAATTCGACAGATCACCTCAGGTGATTTTGATGTGGATGGCGTAGTTGGTCTCTCCCGACAGGGATTGGTCGTTTCCAGACGTGATATGAATCATGCGTCAGAATTGTTTACCGTCAATATAAAAGATGGGACCATGAAGCAATTGACACATGTCAACGATGAGATTTATGGCGGTATATCTTTGGTGAAAACCGAAAGAAGATGGGTGAAGACAACGGATAAAAAAGATATGTTGGTGTGGGTTATCTATCCACCTGATTTTGATCCGAACAAGAAATATCCAACACTATTGTATTGTCAGGGTGGTCCTCAGTCTGCCTTGACCCAGTTTTATTCCTTTCGATGGAACTTTCAATTAATGGCTTCTGAGGGTTATATTGTTGTGGCGCCCAACAGAAGAGGAATGCCGGGCCATGGCACGGAATGGAATGAAGCGATCAGTAAAGATCATGGAGGGCAGGTGATGAAAGATTATTTGTCCGCGATTGATGCTGTCAGTCAAGAAGCTTATGTTGATAAAAACAGATTGGGAGCGATTGGTGCCAGTTATGGTGGTTATTCTGTTTTTATGCTAGCCGGTATCCATGAAGGGCGATTCAAGACCTTTCTTTCCCATGATGGGATCTATGATATGCGCAGTATGTACGGAACGACAGAGGAATTGTTTTTTGTGGACTGGGATTGGGGTGGTCCTTACTGGGATACCAAAAACAAGGCGGCACAAAAAAATTATAAGAAGTTCAATCCAATCAATTACATAGATAAATGGGATACGCCTATTTTTATAGTGCAGGGCGGTCTTGATTATCGTGTACCTGTAGAGCAGGGGCTTCAGGCCTTTCAAGCGGCCAAACTAAAAGGACTCAATGCTCGTTTGTTGTACCTGCCCGATGAAAATCATTGGGTGCTGACCGCTCAGAATGGCTTGGTATGGCAAAGTGAATTCTATCGTTGGCTGAAAGAAACATTGTAGTTTCTGCTGGTCTATGTGGGCAATTCCGACGGGTACAGGCGCTCAAATGGGTAGGTAAGGGTTGATTTTTCAGAAAATTAATCATTATTTTTAGATTTGTCTAAATTTAATTTTCATTTTATCTAAAAAATACCTTTCTTTACATCATGGGATTATCCTATGTAGAAGAAAATTATCTAAAAGCAATACTGAAACTGTCAGGAACACCCAATGGGCAGGTGAGTACGAATGCGATTGCCGCACAACTTTCCACTTCGGCCGCTTCCGTTACAGACATGCTTAAAAAGTTGTCCGACAAGGACTTAATAGCCTACAAACGCTATAAAGGAGCTTCGTTGACCAGTGAAGGTCAACGCATTGCCACCACCCTGGTTCGCAAACACAGATTGTGGGAAGTGTTTCTTGTTCAGTCGCTCGGCATGACATGGGATGAGGTACATGACATTGCCGAAGAGTTAGAACATATTCAATCCGATCGCCTGATCGAAAGCCTGGATGAGTTTTTAGGTTTTCCAAAATTCGATCCACACGGAGATCCTATTCCAAATGCAGAAGGCAAATATACGCTTCGGACACAAGTGCCGCTGAGTAAGTTGACCGAAGGTCAGCAAGGCATCGTCATAGGCGTCCGAGAGGATGAATCCGCCTTTTTAAAGCACCTGAATGAAAAAGGACTGACCCCGGGCAAGCATGTAAAAGTGCTGACCAATGATGCCTATGACAATACCATAAGACTAGTCTTGGAGGATAAAGAATTAAATCTCTCCGGAAAAGTAGCTGGTAACATAATGATTAAATTAACCTAGATATGAAGAGACACAATTCTAAATTCCGCTTTATATTTTCTGTCCTTTTTATGAGCGTCGGATTGACATTATCCGCACAAAATCAAAAGCCATTAGTCGTCTCCACAGCCTCTATATTTGCAGACATGGTTTCTGCCATTGGGGATACACTCGTTGAGTCAGTAAGCATCGTTCCGATAGGCGGAGATCCACATATTTATGAGCCTACACCCCGAGATGTTCGGATGCTGGCCAAGGCTGATTTGATACTCATTAATGGCCTCACTTTTGAAGGCTGGATTTCTGATCTGATTCATAATAGTGGCACGGCAGCATCTGTTTATACGCTTACCGATGGCATTGAACCCATCACCAGTGAAGCACATCAAAATGCCACGGACCCTCATGCCTGGATGGACCCTAACAACGGAAAGATCTATGCGATTAATATTAAAAACGCCCTCCTCAAAATTTTGCCGGAATATCAAGCTCAGATTTTAAGCAATTATGAATCTTATACGACTCAGCTAGACGACTTAGATGCCTATATTCAGGAACGCATCAATACGATAGAGCCGGCGAAAAGAGTTTTGATCACCAGCCATGATTCTTTTCATTATTATGGACGTCGATATGGTGTACAGCTTGAGTCCTTACTTGGCACCTCTACGGATGCTGATGTCAGGACTTCCGATTTAATGCGTATCAATAAAGTCATTCAAGAGAATAATATTCCGGTGGTGTTTATAGAAAGTACTATCAACCCAAAAATGCTGGAGCAAATAGCGGAAGATAATAAGATAGCCATCGGTGGCAAGTTGTACAGTGACTCACTAGGTGACAAAGACAGTCCCGCGGATACCTACCTGAATATGGTACGCAGTAATACCAATGTGATCGTCAATGGATTGACGTCGGCAATTAGTGTAGGGGATGATGCGTCCACGGATTCATCCACCAGAACGGTGATGATCCTTGGGATATGCTTCTGTCTGAGTGCCCTGGCCTTTTACTTATGGAGGAAAAGATTGTTTACAGTATGATCAGTCCAATTTATATAAAAGGCTTGTCGATTTCTTATGATAAGAAACGGGTCTTAAGCAATGTGTATCTCAGAATTGATGAAGGGAAATTGATTGGTGTACTGGGCCCAAACGGAGCCGGAAAGTCGACACTCTTTAAGGCCATTCTCGGACTCATCAATAATATAAGCGGGACAGTAGAAATTTTTGGGAAGGATATAAAAGAAAGCAGAAAAAGAATTGCCTATGTCCCGCAAAGGGATGAAGTGGACTGGACTTTTCCTGCCACAGTAAAGGATATCGTTTTAATGGGGAGGTTCCCCGAAAAGACACTTTGGGAACGCATGGATGCGAAGGATCACGAAAAAGCAAAAGAAGCGATGGAAGAACTTTCTATTTCCGAATTTGCAGATCGCCAGATTGGTGCCTTATCGGGTGGACAGCAGCAACGTGTTTTTCTGGCCAGAGCCTTATGTCAGGAAGCAGATATCTTAATGCTGGATGAACCCTTTGTTGGTGTGGATATTACAACAGAAGAGCATATCATACGCGTTCTCCGAAAGCTTTCCCGGGAAGGGAAAACCTTGCTAGTCGTTCATCATGATTTAACGTCAGTCAGAGCTTATTTTGACCAGGTTATTTTACTTAACCAGCGAATTGTAGCTTATGGAGACACCGAAAGCACATTTATCGATGAGCACATTTCAAAAACATATGGTGCTCAGCATAATATATTGTTAGAGGCTGGAAATCATCACTAAGGACAGCCATTTGGTTTTCAAGTTTATCTTTGAGGGATATGAGCGCAATGGTTTATAATGTCACCGTTAAGATTTCTTCGACAGAAAGAGATAATTGGGTTCAATGGATGGGTGCAATCCATATTCCGGAAGTCATGGCTTCCGCTTGTTTTAGTTCCTTTCGGTTTCTGCACCTGGAGGGATACGACGATGAAGAGGGTTATACGTATGCCATTCAATATACCTGCCCTAGCCAAGCGTTGTTGGCTATCTACCAGCGGGATCATGCGCCTGAATTACAAAGGAAGCACAAAGAATTTTTTGAAGGTAAATTTGTCGCATTCAGGACTATTTTGAAAATTATCGATGAAGGGTAGTGCCCTCACCCGCATTATTATTGGTAGCATTTTTAATGTTCCGGGCTTGCTAAGATTGAAATGTGGTGACTTTTAGGGAGAAAATGTCCACATGGCTGAGATTTCGCCTAATCATTATTCCATATTCAATACCTTTACAAAATGGACTTTATACTTACAGAAGATCAGCAAGCAGTTAAAGAAGCTGCCAGAGATTTCGCCCAGAACGAACTTCTCCCTGGAGTGATCGATCGAGACAGAGATATGATTTATCCAACCGAGCAGGTCAGGATGATGGGAGAAATGGGATTCCTTGGCATGATGGTTAGCCCGGAGTACGGTGGGGGCGGAATGGATACCCTTAGTTATGTCCTTGCGATGGAGGAGATTTCAAAAATTGATGCAAGTAGCTCTGTCATCATGTCTGTCAATAATTCCTTGGTTTGCTGGGGTCTTGAGAAGTTCGGATCAGAAGAACAAAAATTGAAATATCTCACTAAGTTGGCAAGTGGAGAGCAAATAGGAGCCTTTTGTCTATCAGAGCCAGAAGCAGGAAGCGATGCCACCAGCCAACAAACCATTGCTGAGGATAAAGGGGATCACTACCTGGTCAACGGAACAAAAAATTGGATCACCAATGGGAATAAAGCCTCTATTCAACTGGTCATTGCGCAGAGCAATAGAGAATTGAGGCATAAAGGAATTAATACCCTCATCGTAGAGAAAGCATTTCCCGGTGTATCGATTGGGGCAAAGGAGGATAAATTGGGCATCAGAGCATCCGATACCCATTCCATTATGTATGGCGATGTGAAGGTGCCAAAAGAAAACAGAATTGGAGAGGATGGATTCGGATTTACATTTGCCATGACAACCCTCAATGGTGGGCGTATTGGTATTGCGGCTCAGGCACTGGGCATTGCAGCCGGTGCATATGAAATTGCCTTAAAGTATGCGCAGGAGCGTAAAACATTTGGCAAACCAATTATGAATCATCAGGCAATTGCTTTTAAGTTGGCCGACATGGCGACAGAGATCGAGGCAGCTCGATTATTAGTGTATCGGGCGGCCAGAATGAAAGATCTTGGTTTGGACTTTACCACAGCTGCAGCCATGGCAAAACTTTTTGCTTCTGAAACCGCCATGAAGACAACGATTGAAGCAGTTCAGATCCATGGAGGATATGGATATGTGAGGGAATACCATGTCGAAAGATTGATGCGTGACGCCAAAATCACTCAGATATATGAGGGAACCAGCGAAATACAAAGACTAGTAATTTCCAGAGCTATCTTGAAAGGTGAATTATATCAGCCGATGTTAACCAGCACGCCAACTGCTTGAAAGTAATAAATTGGCAGACTTTCTAATAGATTTTCCAGACTTATGAAGGGATCACTTCACCTAACCACCGTTTCAGGGATTCCCGTAAAAATTCATTGGACGTTTGGACTACTTCTTTTATGGGTTGCTTACGAAACGGGTAAAGGGCAGTTTGATCCTTGGTTTGTTTTGATTTCCTTAGGCATTGTGCTCAGTGTCTTCTTTTGTGTGATTCTTCATGAATTTGGCCATTCGTTTGCCGCTCGAAAATTTGGTGTTCAGACCCATGATATCCTGATGACCCCAATTGGTGGAATCGCGAGATTAGAACGAATGCCGGAAGGTCGCGGCCAGGAGTTTTGGGTGGCTATAGCAGGCCCGATCGTCAATTTTGTAATTGTAGGATTGATTTGGCTGGGATTCTATGTTTTTGATGATACAGCGCTTCCTATCCTCTCCCTTGAGTTTTGGGGAATGAATAATGGACCTTCTTCCTACTTCCGCATCATAATGATCGCAAATGGTTACCTAGGCGTTTTCAATCTTTTACCGGCATTTCCGATGGATGGTGGCCGTATGTTGCGCAGTTTGTTGTCTCTAAAAATGAACCGGCAGCGAGCTACACAAATCGCTTCTTATGTTGGCCAGGGAATAGCCCTTTTGATGTTTGGATATGGAATTTATCAGAGTCATCCAACGATGGCCTTGATCGGTGTTTTTATATTTTTTGCGGCTCGACAGGAATTTCAGGCTTTGGTCAGACAGAATAAATTATCGACCCTGCTTGCCACAGATATTATGATTCCTATCCATCATGATTTGTTTGTCGGCATGACACTGATGGAAGCAAAAGAAAATGTAAAGGGGAAGAAAGAATTAAGCTATATCGTTTGGTCAAGGCCGGGCATTCCGGCAGGGTATATAACGCGTGACCGCCTCCTGGGGAGTGCGCCAGCCGAAGAAAGCAACCTTATTGATGCATGGGTCATTCCTGCGCCTGTGGCGATTCCACCTGATTTTTCAGCAGGCCAGGTGCATGCTGTGATGCAGCAGCACAAACTGCCATTGGTGCTTATTTTTGACAAGGTCAACTATCTTGGTATTGTGCAATGGGAGACGGTGGCAGCTTTGGCTAAATAATTTATCTCCATTGTTTTAACCAATACCTCGACAAACATTCATCCCCACGCACTAAAAATGTTTTTCATTAAAAGCATTTAACATTTGTTAATTTTGTTTATTATTGTCAAATAAACGGGATTAAACTCCATCTAGAGATTGAATTAACAATATGTATTGGGTTATGTATAAACGCTATTTGTTTGTCTTTGTGGTAGTAAATTTTTCTTTAGGATGTGGGCATAAAGCTGGGGAGAATACTTCTTCACCTCAAATAATCCAAGAGACAAAACCTCCTCGGTTTGAAGCATTGTCCGCAGATATGACCGGCATTACTTTTAATAATGAATTGGATATCAATATTCTCAAAAGTCCTTTTGCGTACATCAATGTGTATAACGGGGGTGGCGTAGGACTAGGCGATATCAATAATGATGGACTCACTGATATATGTTTTACAAGTAACCTTGGGGAGAACAAATTATATCTGAATAAAGGAAACTTTCAATTTGAAGATATTTCTCAATCCTCAGGAATCAGTAACATTAAAGAATGGAGCACAGGAGTTTCTATGGTAGATATCAATAGTGATGGCTTCCTGGATATATACATCTGTCGTGCCTATTATGAAGATCCTGCTAAGCGTAGGAATCTCCTCTACATCAACAACGGTGATCTTACGTTCAGTGAGCAAGCGGATCAGTATGGCGTTGGCGATAAGGGATATAGTATCTCAGCGGTGTTTTTTGATTATGACAAAGATGGCCACGTAGACTTGTTTGTAGGAAATCATCCGCTTGATCGTTTTGTTTCATATGCTGAAAATCTCAACAACTGGAATAATCCAACCATGGAATGGACAAGTAATCTTTTTCATAATAATGGAGATGGGACTTTTTCTAATGCAACGAAGGAAGCAGGATTGTTAAGCTATGGCTGGACTTTAGGAGTCATCACTTCTGATTTGAACAACGATGGATGGACGGACATTTACGTTGCTGTAGATCACACGGAGCCTGACCGATATTATTTAAATAATGGGGATGGTACATTTTCAGAAGTTTCGGATAGCAAGATGAAGCATATGTCTCATTCGAGTATGGGGGTCGATGCAGCGGATATCAATAATGATGGGTTACTGGACCTGGCAGTTGTTGAAATGTTGGCGACAAACAATTTCAACGAAAAAACAAAAATGGCGAGCATGAACATCGAGCTTTTTTGGGGGTTCGTGGATGTTGGCTACCAGTACCAATACATGCGCAACATGCTCCATCTAAACACAGGAGGTGGGGTGTTTAGTGAAATTGGTCAGATGGCAGGTGTACATCGGACCAATTGGAGTTGGGCATCATTGCTGGCTGATTTTAATAATGATGGTTGGAAGGATTTTTATGTCACAAATGGTTATCTAAGAGAGTACCTGGATAAGGACAATATGAAGAGGTACTTAAAATCACTGGGGGAAATTGATAAAACAGGAGAATCTAAAGAAAGCTTGATTTCAGATTTTGTGATGCAGGCGCCAACCAACAAGGTTGAGAACAATTTTTTCGTGAATAATGGGGATTTGACCTTTACAGAAAAGGGACCTGAATCAGGATTAAATTTTCTTGGCTTTTCGAGTGGAGCCGCTTATGCAGATTTGGACAATGATGGTGATTTAGATCTGGTGGTTAGCAATACAAATGATCTGGCTTCGATCTATAAAAATATGGATCGCGAGGAGGGAGGCAACAACTACTTAAGAATTCAGTTTAAGCACCCAAAGACGATTTGTCCTCTCGGGACTAAAGTCACCTTAAAATCAAAGGATGGAATGCAATACCAGGAATTAACTTATGCCAGAGGGTATCAATCTTCAGTGGAGGGAATTCTTCATTTCGGTATAGGAAGTGCTGACAAAGTGGATGAAGTGATAGTAGAATGGCTCGATGGACAAAAGCAGACTTTAGTCAATGTCGAAGCTAATCAAGTGCTAACGGTTAGTTATGAAAACTCGAAAAAGGAGAAACGCAATGAGGAAGGGAATTCTGTTTTGTTTTCAGATATAACAGATGCACTCGGCGTGAAGATTACGCATAAAGAAACCATTTTTGATGATTATAAAGTGCAGGTTTTATTGCCGCATAAAATGTCGCAGTTTGGTCCGTTTATAAGTACAGGGGATATAAATAATGATGGGTTGGAAGACTTTTATCTTGGGGGAGCCAAAGGACATGCGGGTTCCCTTTACCTTCAGTTAGCAGACGGAGGATTTGAACTTACCGACATGCCTTCTTTTGTCAGTGACCTGAATTGTGAAGATATGGGATCTGCATTTTTTGATGCCAATAATGATGGAAAGCTTGACTTATATGTGGCGAGTGGAAGTAATGAGTTTAAGCCGGGAAGTCCACTTTATGGTGACAGACTTTATGTCAATGTTGGAAATGGAAAGTTACAAAAGGTAAAAAATGCTATTCCTGAAATTCTTACTTCCAGCAGTTGTGTAAAGCCATATGATTTTGATAATGATGGTGATTTGGATTTGTTTGTCGGTGGCAGGCAATTAGCAGGGCATTATCCATCACCTGTAAGTAGCGTGCTTTTAGAAAATACAAAAGGATTTTTTAAAGATGTCACAGCAACGAAAGCACCCGGCCTGGAAAATCTGGGGATGGTTACAGATGCGGTCTGGACAGATTTTAATGGCGATGGGAGCATTGATTTGTTGATCACTGGGGAGTGGATGCCACTGACGGTTTTTACGCAAACGGGCGGGAAGTTTGAAAATACCACCGCAGATTATGGACTTGACAATACGGTTGGTTGGTGGAATAGAATAGCAGCTGGAGATTTGGATAATGATGGTGATATGGATTATGTGGCCGGCAATCTGGGGACTAACTACAAATACAAAGCGAGTGCTGATAAGCCTTTTCATGTTTATGCGGATGATTTCGATGAAAATGAGACTTTTGATATAGCCTTAGGCTATTTTCTTGAAGGCGACGTGCTATATCCTGTGCGTGGAAAGCAGTGCTCTTCAGAGCAATGCCCGGGGATTTCAGAAAAATACCATACCTATGAGGAATATGGCAAAGCATCCATAGCGGAGGTTTATGGTGATAAGCTGAAAGATGCATTGCATTATGAAGCGGTAAACTTCCACTCTTCCGTTTTGCTCAATAGGGGTGGTGGCCAAATGCAGGTGATGCCTTTACCCAATGAGGCGCAGATAGCGCCAATCAACGCGATTGTTATAATGGATTTTGATGCCGATAATAATCTAGATTTACTAGTTGGTGGCAACCTTTATGTGTCTGAAGTAGAAACAGGTCGTGCAGATGCCGGCAGAGGTTTGTACTTAAGAGGTCGCGGGGATGGTAGTTTTTCCCCTGCGCATTTTGTGCAAAGTGGTTTGAATTTGACAGGTGATGTTAAGGATATCGTCCAAATAAAAAGCTCCGTTGAATCGCAGAAGCATTTCCTTGTTGGAAACAACAATGGACAAGTACAATTAATTGCCTGGTTGGGAACCGAATTAAATAATATTCAATAAGGATTGGATAGATCAGTGGGCCATTCTAAGATTTCCCAATAATCATTTCCTTAATGACAGAAGTCAAATCATCACTTTCAATGGCATAAAGGAGTGCGCCCGAAACACTAGTATCAAAAATCATCGTGTATTGTCCTTCCTTTCCGGCCGTTTGAATGATGGCATCTATATCGGATAGAATAGGTCGTAACAAAAGGTCTCTCTTTCGAACTATAGAATTTTGGATCTGTTGGTCTTCCGATTGCAGTTTTTGTTGCTCTGCCTGTAGTTCCTTTGCTCTGGTATCCTGGCTGATTTTTGAAAGCGTACCGGCATTGACCTCTTCTACAAAAAACTCATACTTCTTTTGAAATACTTTAGCTTTCTCTTCGAAAGGAATCACGAGACTATCACTATAGACTTCAAGAATTTTGTTGGAAGCAGCGACTTGTGGATGGGCTTCAATTAACTCAGAGGTGTTGACGTATCCGAATTTTTGGGCATTTAGTGTGGTCATCACACAAAATGAAAAAGCTAGAGAAAGAAATAACTGGGTGATCTTCATGATGCGGTTAAATTAATTGGGATTTTAAATTCGTATAAAAAGGCCTTTTGCCTTTCTTATAAACGCCATTAAATAATTGAATAGAAGTTTAGAACGTCAGGTTGATTTGTTTTTGCTTAAACGAAAGAAAAATAGTTTTAGTAACCTGATCCGAATAGGATAAATCACGTTAAAAATAAAGTATGAGAATCGGATTATGCTTCTCTTTTCTCTTCTACGGCTTTGCGCTCAGACTCACGCATGCCCTCTTTGATCTCGGATTCAATACTGGATTTGGCACTATTAAATTCTCGAATACCTTTTCCAAGTCCACGCATCAATTCAGGGATTTTTTTACCACCAAATAAAAGCAGAACAACGAATAGAATGATCACCCATTCCATACCACCGGGAAGACTAAGAAATAATAAGTTTGTCATGTTTAATATGATTTAATTTTTTTTGTAAAAATTCAGAAGAATTAATTCTTTTTAAGGCCGAGAGGGCAGAGAGAATTATTCTTTTACTTTTTGTTCTTTAATATATTTCGAATAAGACCACAACAATTCATTGCAACCTTTTTCAAATTCAATTCTCAGTTCAGTCAAGTGTTTTTTCCAATCACCATTCGCATGAATTAATTTGATACTCCTGTCTGTAATTGTAAATGTTGCTTTCCCTTGTATTAGGTCAATCTGAAGATCATGCTTAAAAGTGGCTTGATTGGATTGAATGGTATAGTCAGCAGAATACTTTGCGGAAATTTTAGTTTTTGTATTGAGTGTCAAAACATCTTCATCCGGAAAAGTCTCATCCAGCCATTCGATGGTCAATTGGTTTAAGTCACCTTCCTGCATATTAGGGGCTTCAGCCTCCCCCTGGAAGGTAGCAACGCCATTGACAATTTCCAAATTGATATAAACTTGGCTATTGGCTGTTGTTTGAAGGAAAAGAGCGGTTAAGAGTAAAAGGTATTTCATGCAATTATTTATTTATTGGGTGATGATTAGTTGTTTCAAAATGGTGTTGATTCAGCTTTTCATCCTGGAGGGCAACTTCAATCTTTAAAAAAGTCAAAGGGTTTATTAAGTCAGACGAATACCGTATATGGAACACATTGAATATCCTATTAAGTTCATTCCTGAACACTAGTTACAAAGATAAAGCAAAAACCGGCAGGCGTACAGGAAAATTGTGAATGGAATTCAAATACTCGGAATAGGTAGGAGGGCGAGATAGTATATATCAGGCAAATTACGGCAAAATGTGCTTCTTTAGATTTGTTGATAATTGATAATTAGTAAACTATGCGTATAAAATAAATCACATGTCTAAGTGATATTGGCCGCTGCTCAATCAAGGCAGAGGATGAAAAACTAGTCTAAGAAAACTTTAATCAGGGGAAGTTGGGTTATTTCTATCCATGGCCTTGCTTGCTGTCAATGGGCCGTTTATGCTTCCATCGCCGGTGCGTCCACAGCCAGAATTGCGGTTTTTCAAGGATTTGTTCTTCCAGAAGGCGGGTCGTCGTCTCGATGATGTTGCCATGTGGCTCTTCTCGCGGATGCTCACTGGCCACGGCCAGGTGGATTGAATAATAGCCTCTTTTTATTTTCGTGATTCGTGCGAAGATGACTGGATAATTGTAGTCCCGTGCGAATTTCTCAACACCAAACTGAACTCCTGTATCCTGATTAAGGAAAGTTGTCCAGTAGCATTTGTTTGGGTTTCTAGGCGATTGGTCTATACCAAAAATAGTGGCAGTACAAAGGTGCTGATGGGTGGCATAGAAGTTTGTGATTTCCTTAAAGCTTATCAGTCGAAGTCCATATTTACTCCGCGTGGAAAGCATTTTTTGATCAAAATACTTATTTGACAAAGGGGTATATACGGCAAGCATCTTGTGTTTCAATTGCTGTTGAGAGCTTATGGCGGTCCACTCCCAATTGTTGTAATGTCCACCTGCGATCAACACACTTTGGCCTGCATCGCTGAAGCGGTTGATGACCTCAGGATTCGTATAGATCATTCGTTTTAAGACCTGCTCACTTGATATAGTGAATGACTTGAGTGACTCAACGATAACATCACAGAGATGATGATAAAATTCAAATTCGATTTTTTTTAGTTCTTCCGGCGTTTTATCTGGAAGTGCATTTTTTAGGTTTTGGCTGACCACTTTTGTGCGGTATCCGGCCACTCTGTAGAGCCAGAAAAATAAAAAATCAGAAAATAAATACAGGATGCGAAAAGGAAGTAGTGATATAGGAAGAATAATGAGGTAGTACAGTGCTGCGTTTAGGATATACATAAAAACTCCGTTTGAAGTGTCTGGCCATGAAAAGAGGAGACGGGTAAAGATAACTTCCTTCGTGAAATGGGAGGAGAAATTTTAGTAGGCGCTACTTTGTTTCGATTTTGATAAGGTAATCATGAGAAAAAATAGTCCAAAAACAAAAAACACACCAAGGGCAAAAACTGAATTTCGCATATTACCCGTCATATGTTCGATAAGGCCAAAGGAAAATAACCCCAAGGCCATGGCCAGCTTTTCAGCTACATTGTAAAAACTAAAATAGGAAGCTGTATCCTTTGTAGGAGG
This sequence comes from Saprospiraceae bacterium, assembly GCA_037969625.1. Classification (GTDB taxonomy): domain Bacteria; phylum Bacteroidota; class Bacteroidia; order Chitinophagales; family Saprospiraceae; genus Opimibacter. Next base: position 28,172 of record JBBKXT010000086.1, on the reverse strand, counting down.
CATCATTTTTGAAAACGTAGATCGACTCATGGATTGAATGCCGCCCATGACCAATCCGACCAGCGCTGCAATCAGGTAGAAGGTATTGGCGGTATGGGTATAATAGGCTGCTATACAGATCCCTATCCAAATGCATACAGTAACGATTAAAACTTTAATATTCCCTATGATTCTGGATAATCTGGCCATTAATATGGCTCCGCCGATCGCAACTAACTGGATAAGTATAATAATAGTAATAAGCTGCGTTTGCCCGAGATTGATCCATTCTCCATTCACTTCCATTTTAATTTCTTTCACAGCAAACGCTGCGGCGGCGAGCATGACGGTCATCACACCCATGCTGTAAAAGAAAAAGGCCAAAAGATAAATTTTCAAAACAGGCATTGTTTTTATCTGGGCATATACGACGCGTAGTTCGTGGAAGCCCACATAGAGTATATTGTTTTTGGAATTTTTATGGAGGGGGACTCCTTTGGGGAGAATGGCAAAAGGTATTTGAGCAAATCCGATCCACCAAAGGCCTACCAGAAGAAAAGAAATTCTGGCGGCAAACGTAGAATCTTCAAATGATATTTGAACGATGGCGAGACAAATCATTTGGAGGATGACACTTCCGACATAACCAAAAGCGAATCCCTTGGCACTTAGTTGATCGTGCTGTTTTTCTTCCGCAATCTCGGGTAGGTAAGCATTATAAAAAACTAAACTTCCACTATATCCAATGGCGGCAATGATGGCCAGGACGATTCCTAAAGTAATATGATTCGCATCGAAGAAAAACATTCCACAGCAGGCCAATCCACCCATATACGTAAAGATTTTCATAAATCTTTTTTTGGTTCCTCGATAATCAGCTATGGAGGATAGGATTGGGGAAGAAAGAGCGACGATTAAATAAGCAAAGGCAAGTGCATAATTTAGGACAGAGGTATTAATAGCTTCGAATCCGAAAAATGAAACCAGATCCGGTGTGTCGTCGTTTTTGTCACTCGTGACAGCGATAAAGTAGATAGGAAATATGGTCGATGTGATGACAAGGTTGTATACCGAATTGGCCCAGTCATACATGCTCCAGGCACGGTGTATTTTGCTTGAGGGGTTATGCGGCTTCATAGAATAGTATGCAGATTCCTGCCAGGATTAAATGGCAATAGTAGATGCGTATATTGCTGTATAGTAAATTTGTTGCGTTCGATAGTAATTCTTAGATGAAGATAACATTAGATAGAATTTATTATTTGAGGTACGGAAAAGAATTTTTAGTTTGGAATTAATTAAGTCGCTCTATGCGTATTTTATATCTCACCTTTAAGGTGTTGGCAGTAGGATTTATTTATCCATTAAATCGGGCGACCAAGAATGGTTGATAAAATATATGCGTATTAGCTGAGTTTTATTTTGTAGGTTCTTTTGCGTTCATGACGGATAAATGTTAAACCAGCAGAACGTGTCTTGTCATTTGACTTCTGTCTGGGGTGTTTTGGGTGATATGAGCTTCAGGGACATGATATATAAAATATTGATTTTTGGTTTGACAGGAGAGAATTGTTTCCTAATGTAGTTTCTGCTAATTACTTTTAACCTCCCAAAAGCGGCAATTTGTGTATGAAACTTACATTCAAGCGGTTTTCCTCAAGCATTTCCCTCACTCAGCTTACTTGGCTTTTGGTGGTTATTTGTTTGCCTGCTTTTTTTATTCATCTGGCAGAAGTGCCATTTATTGGCGATGAAGCGATACGAACCTTGGTTTCATTTGAAATGAAAATGTCCGGTGATTATATTGTTCCGACGTTAAGTGGAGAGGAGTATTTCAATAAACCCCCACTTTTTAATTGGTTTATTATTCTTTTTTCTCAAATATTTGGAGGTTTTGGTGAGTGGTCCTCTCGATTTACAACCCTCTTTTTTCTCGGATTATTTGGACTGACGGTCTACTATTTTGTTCGACGGCAAACGGATCGTTTGACGGCATTGACGATGGCTCTTTTGTTGGTCACTAGCGGCAGGATTTTATTTTGGGATAGTATGCTGGCGCTGATTGATATTTGTTTTTCATGGATAGTGTATATGAATTTTATGATTCTATATACGCTCGGTAAAGCACGCCGATGGCGACTGATGTTTTTACTGTCCTACTTCCTTTTTTCGATCGCTTTTTTACTTAAGGGTTTTCCGGCTCTTGTATTTCAGGGGATTTCAGTCATTGTTGCATTGCAAATGCACAGATCGCTAAAAACCAAACTTCTAAGCCTGGATCATTGGATGGGCATTTTTGTAGGAATAGTTCCTGTGATGGCCTATTATATATTGTATGCCAATCAGGTAAGTATGGAGGAAGTCATCAAGATTTTGTTTGAGCAATCCGTGCAACGAACGCCTGTTCGGCATGGCCTTTGGGAAACGGTTATTCATTTTTTCCGCTTTCCAATTGAGCAGTTGTATCATTTCTTTCCATGGTCATTACTTCTCTGCGTCTTTTTTCACCCCAAAGTCCGTATGCTTATTAGTGAAAATGAATTTGTCCGATTTAATTTCTGGATGTTGGTAGCCAACCTGCCGGTGTATTGGTTGTCTGCAGGCGTTTTTCCGAGATATTTATTGATGTTCATCCCTCTTTTCAATTTGATAGGGTATGTAGGTTTATTACAGATCAATTTGCTGAATGGGAAATGGTGGAAAGTTGCACGAATTATATTTATCATATTAACTGTTTTGGGTTTGGTGGGAATCATTGGCATGCCGGTTGTGCCTATGGTTAGAGAATTGTCATTTATATGGGAAGCATGGATAGTCAGTGGATTATTAATGGCGTTAGGTTTGCTGGGTTTGCTATATGATGTCAAACGTATATTTATTTGGTTTGCATTTGTACTGTTGGTTTCGAGATCTGTTTTTAATGTAGTGGTACTTCCAATTCGAGCGGCAGAGCATGAAATGACCTTGTGTAAAATGGATTGTCATCGAATTGGCCTCCAGTATGGGTCTGAAGCAATGTACATTTATAGGCATTCCTATTTGAATGATATTACGAAAGTGTATACATCCATTTACGCCAATCAAATAATTTATCATGTAGATGAAGTTGTGGATTCCTCGGCTATTTATTTGGTACAGAAGGAAATGAATTTAGATATTCAAGGTTACCAAATAGACTCATTGACCGGAGTTGGTGGAAGATTGTTTGCTTTGATGCGTTTTGAGGAGAAATAATCAAAAGGGTGGAATGTGAAATATGTTTTGTATATCAGCTGAAGGAATAATAAAAAAATGAAAATTCGATTACCAAAGCTTACTCTTCCTGGGCCTGTAAAGCTCATCTTGAAACTTCTCATTTCAGCAGTCATCATATTTTTGGTTCTAAGAGGGATTGATGAGCGTTTATTTATTGAAGTGATGAGAAAAGCGAATTGGTGGTGGATATTATGGGCTTTGGTGTGGTTTGTCTTATCTAAAGTCATTTCAGCTTTTCGGTTCAATACCATATTGAAGGCGGAGGATGTTTATTTGTCGAATAGGAATAATCTGCGACTTTATTGGTTAGGTATGTATTATAATCTATTGCTGCCGGGGGGTATTAGTGGGGATGGATATAAGATAAAGGTGTTGATGGAGTGGTTTGAGAAACCTTTTAAGCGCATTTTTGCAGTAACATTGATGGATAGGTTATCAGGTTTAATAGCACTAGGGCAAATAAGTGCGTTATTGATTTTTTGGGTATCTGATTCGCGATCGTTTTGGGTTTTGGCTTTGTTAGCGTTGATTTTGAGTTGTGTACTGGGATGGTTTCTCTTTAAATGGGCTGGCGGGCAACTTTATACTGTATGGCTAAGGACCTCATTGCAATCATTGGGTGTTCAAGGGTCGCAGGCGATTGCAACGTTGGGATTGGTTTTCGCGTTAGGACATGGACAGCATTGGGCGGAGTATATCATTCTGTTTTTGGTATCTTCTGTGATGGCGATGATACCTATTACAATAGGGGGGGCAGGAGCACGCGAGTTGACATTTTTCTACGGGTCACAGTTTTTAGATATACAGGCAGAAAAAGCGGTAGCCATTGCTTTTTTATTTTATTTGATTTCTTCGATGGTTTCTTTTTATGGATTTGTATATAGTTTCAACAAGGAAAAAGTTTTTAAGCGATAGCGAAGAAGATATAATATAGATGTGATTGCATGAAAATGCACTAACAAGAGTTATAGGCCCAATTGATTTCTGAAATATTTTTCGATGCTATGCGGCTGCTTTCCCCTAGTTTGCACAAGGTCGTAGGAGGTTAATCGTTTATATCGAACGGGAAATTATGAGTATTTTGTGCTTTGGAATTCACGTATTCCGTTGTCATATGACGCATTAATTTGTTTTATGGCATAATAAATTACTATATAAAAGGTTGACTATCAGCATGAAGTTATTAACTACCCTTACCGACCCCCAGTATCAACCGAAAGAGAGCTACACAAGCTATGAGCGCTTTTGGTTACAGTTTATGAATGATGAACGAGATCTTCCTTTTATTCATCTACTGACAAGAATTCATTTAATCGTCATTCCTTGGGCGATATTGTTTTTCACACCTGTATTTCAAGGTGTTTATTGGTGGCTGTTGTACATCCCATACGCATATATTTCGCAGTCTTATTTTAAAGGTAGGTTTGGTTTGATGTTTCATTGCATTTGTCACCGGCCCATGTTTAAAAAGGAATATATGTGGTTGCATAAGTATATCACATGGGTTGTTGCTCCTTTCTTTGGGAATACACCTGAGACCTATTTTGCGCACCATATTGTTATGCATCATGTGGAAAACAATATGGAAGATGATGCGAGTAGCACGTTGGGATTTCGCAGAGACAGCCCGATAGATTTTTTAAAGTATTTCGGCAGATTTATCTTACTGGGTATCATTGATACTTTCGTGTACTTGTTTCGTCGAAAAAGAAAGAAAGTGTACACTCGTTTTACTTTCGGAGAAGTTTCTTTCTATGTTTTTGCCATTGCGATGTGTTTCGTCAACTTTAAAGCTACCATGATGGTGTTTGTTGTACCGGTGATATATGCTCGTTTGATCATGATGATGGGCAACTGGACGCAGCATAGTTTTATTGATAAGGACAATCCGGATGGACACTTTAGCAGTGTATATAATTGTATCAATAATGTGTACAATCAGAATTGTTGGAATGATGGGTATCACTCCATTCATCACTTGAATCCTGCGCTGCATTATACAGAGATACCAGGCACTTTTTTAGATAACAAGGAGAATTTTGTTAAACACAAGACTTTTATATTTGATGGGATTCATTATCTGCATATATTCTTTTGGCTGATGACTAAACAGTATAGTCGGCTAGCAGACAACCTAGTGAATATTGACAATACGTTTAGTAGCCAGCAGGAAGCTGAGGCTTTATTAAGAAAGCGTGTGATGAAAATCACCTGATATAGGACAGAACACAAGTCATGACAAATGGATCCGGATGGAGGTGGTTGCGCCTAGCTAGACTAATGTTTTCACATGGTATTTTTTCAGTACTTAGACCATTTCTAACTTGATCGAATGAATCCTTATTTCGTTTTAATATTACTTAGCGTACTGGTCATCTTCTCGTACCTTTTTGATATGGTCTCTCGTCGGACTAGGATTCCTTCTGTTTTATTATTGTTAGTGCTTGGAAGTATTTTGCGGTATGTTTCGATATACCTCAATTTGCCAATCTATAAGTTTACAACCATGTTGCCATTATTGGGAACAGTTGGTTTGATCCTGATTGTCTTTGAGGGAGCCTTGGAGTTAAAATTTGAAGCCAGTAAAGCGAAGCTGATCAGGAGCACTTTTATTGCGGCTTTATTCTTACTATGTGCAACGTCTATTTGCATTGCGGGCTTGTTTTATTATTTTTTGGATGCTCCGTTTCAGCAATGTTTGTTGAATGCCATTCCTTTTAGTGTGATTAGCTCAGCGATTGCGATTCCTTCTGTGACGACACTATTCATGGAGAAGAAAGAGTTCATTATTTACGAATCTTCTTTTTCTGATATTCTCGGGATTATGCTCTTTAATTTGATTTTGGTCAATGAAACTTTCGATGGAGGGATGATTGGGGATTTTGGTCTTCAGATTTTAATTGTCTCTGTTTTATCCTTGATATCATGTTTTGGTTTCTTATATATCATGGGAAGAATGAAGCATCACGTAAAGTTTTTTCTCATTATTTCTGCTTTAATTTTGGTCTACGCTGTCGGGAAGCAATTTCATCTTTCCACATTGGTTGTTGTATTGGCATTTGGCTTGTTTCTGGAAAATAGTGAACTCATTGCGAAGCGATTGGCAGTGATTCCATTGCTAAAGAAGGTAGAATCAATGATGATATATCCCACTTTACGAACAGACTTGAAGGGACTTCATCAACTTACAGCGGAGAGTGCATTCCTATTGCGGACATTTTTCTTTCTCGTATTTGGATATTCGCTTGAGATAGGGGAGTTGATGCAGACTCCTGTGTTTTTCTTTGGCTGTCTTATTTTATTAGTGGTCTATCTATTGCGATGGGTTTACTTGTCAGTGATTGTAAAAGCACATCTTTGGCCAGAATTAGTCATTTCTCCAAGGGGATTAATAAGCGTTTTGCTATTTTTGTCGATTCCGACGGAAAAGCTAATGGGGCCATTTATGTCGGGCTTACTTTTATTTATTATCCTAACCTCAGGAATATTAATGACCGTCGGGTTATTAGCCACGGGTAAGATACCAACAGAATCAGGAGACGAATAGTTATGGTTACACTTATTATTATTATTTTTTTAGTCGGCTATATTTCTATAGCTGCTGAGCACAGTTTAAAAGTCAATAAGGCAGCGATTGCTCTCTTGACAGGTGTCGCTTGTTGGACAGTTTACGTTTTTATACAGGAAGACTACCATGTTGTTACGCACGAACTGTCTGAACATGTAGGTGAGATATCCGGTATTCTTTTCTTTTTGATGGGGGCTATGACGATCGTAGAACTCATTGATGCACATGATGGATTTGAAATTATTACAAACAGAATTACTACCAGAGATCAGCGGAAGTTGATGTGGATTCTATGTGGTCTGACTTTCTTTTTTTCCGCCATTCTTGACAATCTGGCGACAACGATTGTGATGGTGATGCTGGTCCGTAAATTACTACCGGAAGGAAATCAACGACTATTATTTGCCTCCATGATTGTGATTGCCGCGAATGCAGGCGGTGCCTGGTCACCGATTGGAGACGTAACGACTACGATGTTATGGATTGGGGGTCAAATTACAACGGCCTCTACTGTTTCTTCGGTTTTTATCCCTAGTGTTGTTACGATCATAGTACCGCTCGCTATTGTGAGTTCGCGTATGAAAGGAAAGTTGGATCCGAAACCGGTAGTTAAGGAATCTGCTCTTCAGACATCACCAAAGGAGCGACGTATTATTTTTACGGTTGGTGTTTTATCATTGATTTTTGTTCCAATATTTAAATCGATTACCAATCTGCCACCTTACATGGGTATTTTGGGTGCTTTGGGATTGATGTGGATTATTACTGAGATTCTGCATTCTAAGAAAGAGGATAAGGATAATGTATCTGTTTTATATGCTTTACAGAAAATAGATATGCCCAGTATTCTTTTCTTCCTTGGTCTGCTTCTTTCCATTGGGGTGCTACAGCATGTTGGTGTTCTGTCTTCGTTGGCAACATGGCTGGATAACAATATTGGGGATATAAATCTTGTTGTGATGACGATCGGTGTACTTTCAGCGATTGTTGACAATGTGCCATTGGTGGCTGCGGCTATGGGGATGTATGATTTGGATTTATATCCGGTCAATCATTACTTCTGGTTATTTTTAGCTTACTGTGCGGGTACGGGTGGAAGTATTTTAATTATTGGTTCTGCTGCAGGTGTTGCTGCAATGGGCATTGAAAAGATTAACTTCTTTTGGTATCTCAAGAATGCCTCTTGGTTGGCATTGGTTGGGTTTCTGGCTGGAGCAGGAACATTTATTCTACAGGCTTACTTACTTGGTTTTGGGTAGATTGTATAGCTCCCATTAAGTAGAATGCTATGAAGTTAGATCTGGAGGTTTGATATAATCTATCAAGTCATCCAAGATAATAATACACGATAGTGATAAAAAGACTTCCAAGCAAAATCTGAAAAAGAAGCCAGAGTGCTTTTCTTCTATCCTTCAGTAGTTCATCGTCCTGTTGGATTTTGACTTGTTTGCCTACAAAACTAAAAACGCCAAAGAGTCCAAAAACAAAACAAAATTTTTGACGCGATTGGAGTATTCCTGACAGAGCGAAAACAGTGGGAATAAAAAGGAATAGTTTATACCCACTAGATAATTTCAAGAGCGCTACGGCAATGACAAATAGGATCATCAAACCAATTCCGATATATCCCATCCGTAATCGTCTTTTGATTTCGGATGGTCCAATATTACATTGACCGGGTGAATAATCCTGATAAATGGTATTGTTCAAAATTGATGTATTCAGGTAATTTTTCCAATGGAGCCTACAAAGTTATTTGTATGCTCCATGCATATCAACGGAGATCTACACTTTTGCAAAAAGCGTAATTTCGATTTAGGTATACTGCTTTTTATTATTTAAAGAAGTTTGGCGTCCAATGAAATATTAGCATTCAATACTTTGCTGACGGGGCAATTTGCTTTAGCTTCTGCTGCGCATTCCTGAAACTTAGCTTCTTCGATATCAGGTACAGTGGCAGTTACTTCTAATTGGCTATTCGTAATGGATCCGGCTTCCAGCGTTATGACGCACTTTGTATCAATGGCGGTAGGTGTAAAGCCCGCTTCACCAAGTACAAAACTCAATTTCATTGAATAGCAACCTGCATGAGCAGCGGCAATAAGTTCTTCGGGATTGGTTCCAATGCCTTCTTCAAAGCGGGTATGGAAACTGTATTGATCTGTATTCAGAATACCTGATTTTGTTGTCATGGTTCCTTTTCCTTCTTTTCCTGATCCGGTCCAGGTGGCAGATGCTGATCTTTTCATGGTCTTTATTTTTTAATTGTTGTTTCGTGTTTGGTCAAATATAACCTCATAATTGGAGTATTGTTTTGTGTTTAAAATAAAACTTATGGTTTTATTCTGGTTCAATATGCCTTCGTCTTCAATTAGAATTGGCCTATGGGTAAAGATTGTGTGGAAAGCATCAGGCTTCATGCTATTGAAATGAATCAAGGATATCATGATTTTTCCATTCATTATCCCGATATTTCGCACTTGATCTATCATTCCAGAGCAATTGTACTTCGTACCGTTAAGTTTGGCGAGACCAGCTTGATTGTGGATATGTATACGGAGCAGAAAGGGCATCAGACTTTTATTATCAATAGCGTTCGGAAAGCAAAAGCGATCACTCCGCCGGCTTATTTGCAGTTGCTCACGCTTGTTGATATAGTTGCTTACCATCAAGACCACAAGAAAATCAATCGCGTCAAAGAAGTGAGGCTAAACCATACCTGGCAGAGCATTCCTTTTGATATGCAAAAATCTGCAGTCATAACTTGTTTGGCCGAGATATGCTCAAAATGCATAACCACCGCTGAACCACATCCTGAATTGTTTTGGTTTTTACACCAATCGTTAGTTGGTTATGATGATCCAAATCATTTCGATAGAGATTTTCTGATTCGGTTTTTAGTTTCGTTGTCTCATTTTCTAGGATTTGGGTTTGACGTGCCGAAGAAAGAGGTACAGGGTCAATATTTTGATTTACAAAATGGATACATGGTACAGATAAGACCTGCCCATAATTATCTTATGCCCTTATCAGATATACATTCACTTAAGGATATAATGGTAGCTGGGAGGGAGGTTAGAGCGATTTCCTCTTTGGAAATTAGAAAGCGGCTCGTAGATCAGTTGGTGCTATACTACCAATTGCATGTGGATTCACTAAAAGAAGTCCATAGTCTGAGGATATTAAGGGAGTTACAATAGTTTCTAGCTTTAAGGGGATTGTTGGGATTTTTCCCGTTTTGATCATTTGATATCATAATGTAGGCTCGGGAATCTATTATAATTTGACATTGTTTTTAAGTGACATTTAAGTAGAATCAGAATCTAATTGTCTGAAAAACATATGTCTGTGTTTGAAGATTGCAAAATAAAAATAGCATGAAATATCCGCTGATTTTTTGAAAAACATGTGCCACACCTAGGTGTGGCACATGTTTTTATGGATTTATCGGTATAAAAAGGAGCTAATTTTTTCAATTGTTTGAATATTCAATATGTAGATAAACAACAAGTTGTATTTAATATGGCACAAAAGAACTATAAAAGTGTCTGTGTAATTATCGGTTTTTTCCGTCAGAAGTGTATTTTATAATTTGCACTTGAAACAGTTTCTCTATTCCCAAATGGAGGTATTGCAAATCAACCCAGGTTTTTCTTGGGTGTCTTTACTTGATTTGAAACAAGTGAGTCAAAGAATATCAATATATGGTTTGGTTTAAGCGCAAAACAATACTTTTGCACCCGCATGGCCAAAACGAAAAGCAAGAAACCGATTCAGTTTAAAAAGGGAAAACTCAATGACAATGAGTTGCTCATGCTATATCATGGGATGTTGCTTCCTCGGATGATTGAAGAGAAGATGTTGAAGTTGCTTCGGCAGGGTAAGGTGAGTAAGTGGTTTGCGGGGATAGGGCAGGAAGCGATATCAACGGGAGTGACACTAGCTTTGGATAAGGAAGAGCTGATTTTCCCATTGCACAGGAACTTAGCTGTTTTTACCAATCGACAAATTCCCTTACATCGCCTTTTTTCACAGTGGCAGGGAAAGCTCAATGGTTTTTCTAAAGGCCGTGAACGATCATTCCATTTTGGGACGCTGGAATATGGTATAGTCGGAATGATTTCGCATTTGGGTCCGCAACTGGCGCTCGCTTGTGGAGCGGCTTTAGCTTATAAACTGGATAAACGCCCAATGGTTTCTGTAGCGTTTACAGGAGAGGGCGGAACTAGCGAAGGAGATTTTCATGAAGCACTAAATATCGCTGCCGTGTGGTCGCTACCGGTGATTTTTATTATCGAAAACAATGGGTATGGTTTGTCGACGCCAACTAAAGATCAATTTAAATGCAAACATATCGCAGATAAGGCCCATGGTTACGGCATGGAAGGTATTACGATTGATGGCAATAATATTCTTGAGGTATATTCTACAGTGAGCAAATACGCAAGTAAAATGCGCCGCAAACCCGCTCCTGTTTTGATCGAATGTATGACTTTCCGTATGAGAGGTCATGAAGAAGCATCAGGAGTAAAGTATGTACCTACAGAGCTCATCGAAGCCTGGGGTAAAAAAGATCCGCTTAACAACTACGAGCAATATCTTTTGGAAAAAGGCTTGTTGACTTCTACCGCGATAGAAAATTTTAAAGTTGAAAATCAAAAGCTGATTCAGGATCACCTGGATATCACAGCAGACGAACCGGATCTGGAAGCAAATCTAGATTTTGAGCTAAAGGATGTGTATAAACCTGCGGATTACAAAGAGGTGATTCCTAGTTCAATCACTAAGGAATTGAGGCTGATCGATGCAATCAGTGCCGGTCTTGACGAGGCTATGCAAAAGCACCCTGATCTTGTACTGATGGGGCAAGATATTGGCGACTACGGAGGTGTTTTCAAAATCACAGATGGATTTGTAAAGAAATTTGGAGCCGATAGAGTGCGCAATACACCCTTATGTGAAAGCGGTATTCTTGGAACTGCTTTAGGCATGAGCCTCGAAGGTCATAAGACAATGGTGGAAATGCAATTTGCAGATTTCGTAACCAGTGGCTTTAATCAGATCGTAAATAATCTGGCAAAAATCAATTACAGGTGGGGTGGAAGCGCGGATGTCGTCATCCGAATGCCTACCGGTGCCGGCACCGGAGCAGGCCCTTTTCATAGCCAGAGCAATGAAGCATGGTTCTATCATGTTCCTGGTCTTAAGATCGTATATCCTTCCACGCCCGAAGACGCCAAAGGATTGTTGATTGCATCTTTTGAAGATCCCAATCCGGTGATGTTTTTTGAACACAAAGCCTTGTATCGAGGTATTACCGGGCAAGTGCCGGAAGGCTATTACACTACGCCAATTGGAAAAGCCCGGCAAGTTAGGACCGGCCAACAAGCAAGTATTATTACCTACGGGATGGGTGTACATTGGGCTTCGAAACTAGTCGAAGAAGAAGGCTGGGATATCGATATTGTAGATCTGCGAACACTCATGCCAATCGACTGGGATACTGTTGCTGAAAGCGTGAAACGAACGCACAGAGTCCTTGTACTCCATGAAGATACCTTGACAGGTGGTATCGGTGGAGATATTGCAGCGTATATTGCAGAGCATTTGTTTGATGATTTGGACGCTCCGGTGATGCGCGTAGGATCCCTTGATACGCCTGTTCCTTTCGCCGCAGTTTTAGAAAAACAATTTCTTCCTGTTCAGCGATTGTATGAACAAATGCAAAAACTAATAAATTACTAGATGAAACTTGATAACGTTGTCTCCGTTAGTGGCCTGCCAGGATTGTATAAATTGGTAGCTACCCGACAAAATGGCCTTTTAATTGAAAGCTTCGAAACGCAAAAGAGGCAATTCGTTTCCATTCGAAAACATCAATTTACACCGCTGGTCTCCATTGGGATTTATACCTACACGGATGTAGTGAATATTGATGATGTCTTTAAAAAAGTGGAAAACGCGGAGTCAGAAAGCCCTATCCCAAATCATAATGAAAAGGCTGATGAACTTCGTACTTGGTTTAAAGCAATTATCGCTGACCACGACGAGGATCGCGTACACATCAATGATATCCGAAAAGTGATCAAATGGTATACTTATTTGAAACTTTATGCATGGGATATGATCAACGCTTCTGATGAAGAAGAATAGATAGCCTTTTTAGGAATTGATAATTTTAAAAACCAACCAATTATCAAGTAGTTATTTTCCCATCACCCGAAGATCAAATTCAAATTCCATCGGAAATGAGGTGGGGGAGTTCTGACGAAAGTCAAGTCGGATCTCAAGACCAAAAAAGTCGTTTTCAATCCATTCGCTGATGTCGGCTATCCCGGGAAATAATTGGATGACTGTTTTATCCCGAAAAGGTACAGGATCCATATAGAAAAACTCAATCTCGTTGCTAGGTTCAAATGGATCAAATATAAACACCGACACACGGTGAATAAAATCAAGATTGATATCTTGAAAAATACTAGCCAGTAAAGCTGCTTTCGCCTCAATAGCCACCACATCATTCTCAGAACGTCCTGAAGCAGCAAGCGTCTCCTTATACCTACTCGGAATCGGGCTGATCGTATATATATGTGTGTCAATGGTATTCAACCCCGGAAGTATTTCAAAATTGATGGGCGGTGGTGGATAGGATATCGTAAATAGCTCTTGTCGGCTGTCCTTTTTACAGGAAAGCACCAGAACGATGACCACTAATCCCAAAATTATCCCCTTATTCATTCTTTTTGCGCTATGTTGACACGAAGGTAACGATACATTCGGGCCTTTCATTTTATAGATATGGCACAGATTTCGATTCAAATCACTTAGAAATTCTTTTTTGTAAAAATAATTCACGTATTTAACCCCGCGATGGCTTCGTCCATAAGCATCACTTCGTATTTTTATACTGACCAACAGACACCTTTATGGGAGAACAGCGAGTTTCAATAGTGCAAACAAAAGACGAAATGCAACATTTCGTCAAGTCATTACTCGATGATGTCAAGGCACTCGAGTACATGATTGAAAACGATTGGTTTGAAACCGATATCGTAAGAATAGGCGCCGAACAGGAAATGGTACTCGTAGACCAGAAAACTTTCAAACCCGCCTGCATCAATATCGAAGCCCTGAAGCAAATGCCCGAATGGCCCTGGGTCGAAACCGAGCTGGCGAAGTTCAACCTCGAAATTAACCTGGATCCAAGAGAGTTTAAAGGCAACTCGCTGAGAGATATGGAAAATGAAACGACCGACAAACTGAAGAAGATTGAAGGCGTTGTTAATAAACTCGGAGCAACCATCGTCCTGACCGGTATTCTTCCTACTCTCAGGAAGTACGATATGGAGATGAGCAACCTGACGCCAAATCAGCGATACTATGCCCTCATGGAAGCCATCAATCAGCAGCTTGATGGAAATTCTTATGAACTAAACCTGGTCGGTATTGACGAACTGCTCTTGACCCACGATTCCCCTTTGCTCGAAGCAGTCAATACTAGTTTTCAAGTGCACCTACAGGTAGCTCCTTCCGATTTTGTGAGTATGTATAATCTGTCTCAAGCCCTGGCAGGTCCAGTGATGGCTCTTTCTGCAAATTCACCGATCGTATTCGGCAGAAGGTTATGGCACGAATCCCGAATTGCCATGTTTCAGCAAGCACTGGATACGCGAACCAGCCAAAGCCATATGCGTGAGCGTAGCCCACGAGTAAATTTTGGTCGCCAATGGTTGGATAAATCCATTTTGGAAATCTACCGCGAAGATATCGTCAGATTCCGCGTCCTGCTCAGTGGCGATGTTCATGAAGATGCATTAGCACTGATTAAGGAAGGGAAAGTGCCCAAACTGAGATCACTACAAGTGCATAATAGTACAGTGTATCGTTGGAACAGGCCTTGCTATGGTGTGAGTGAAAATGGAAAGCCACATCTTCGAATAGAAAACAGAATCCTGCCATCCGGTCCAACCGTACTTGACGAAATGGCCAATGCCGCTTTCTGGCTGGGATGTATGGTTCAGATGCATAGCGAAGAAGGTGATATCAGAGATAAAATTGGCTTTGAAGATGTTTCTGATAATTTTAGTAAAGCAGCAAAATTTGGAGTGGATACTAAGTTTTCCTGGTTGAATGACAAGAAGATTACTGCGGTTGATCTGGCCATTGAAGAGCTGATCCCGAGAGCAAGAAAAGGTCTTGAGATGCGTGGGATCAATCCGGATGACATCTCCAGATATATGGATGTGATTGAAGAAAGAGCTAAAGCGCATATGAATGGCGCTCGATGGGCACTGAGATCTTATACCAAATTGAAAAAAGAAACTACCGAAGATGAGGCACTGACCGTGCTTACCAACGCCATGTGTGTCAATGAGAAATCCGGCCTTCCCGTTCATAAATGGAATATGCCTGAACTTTCAGATCTTAAGGAGTATCGCCCCAGCAACCTGAAAATAAGTGAGTTCATGACCACCGATCTATTTACCGTTCACAAGGACGATATTATTGATCTCGTCGTCGATATGATGGATTGGCGAAAAATCAGGTACACGCCAGTGGAAGATAAAGCAGGGAAGCTCGTTGGACTGATTACGCTAAGGATCGTGCTACGGCATATGCTTAAAAAGAGAGGTCAGCCGGGTGGCGATGATGGCGAGGTAGTGACCGTAAAAGATATTATGAATAGCAATCCATTAACGATTGGCCCCAATGAAACCATTCATACAGCGATGAGCCTCATGCGTAAAAACATGATCGGCTGCCTGCCTGTAATACAGAATGGCGAGTTAATCGGCATCATTACCGAGATGGATTTCCTCAAAATTTCAGGTCGATTGATCGATCGCCTAGAAAGCTAAAAAGCAGTTAATTTGAGAACATTACTTTTGTGCTTTCGTTATTACATGTATTCAGCAACATTAACTATAGAATATGATATTTGATTTTGAAATGATTAAGGCAGTTTATACTGCACTTCCAGAGAAAGTTAAAAACGCAAGAACCGCACTGGGTCGCCCTTTGACTTTGTCTGAGAAAATATTATTTAGCCACCTCCATGCAGATTCTCCGCTAAAAGATTTCAAAAGAGGAGAGGATTATGTCTTTTTTGCACCTGATCGCGTAGCCATGCAGGATGCCACCGCACAGATGGCATTACTCCAGTTTATGATGTGTGGCATGGAAAAAACCGCAGTACCTTCTACGGTCCATTGTGATCACCTTATTCTCGCGCAAACAGGAGCTGATGCAGATTTGAAAACTGCCGTGGATGTGAACTCAGAAGTATATTCATTTCTATCATCGGTATCAAATAAGTATGGTATTGGATTCTGGAAACCGGGAGCTGGTATTATTCACCAAACCGTTTTGGAAAATTATGCATTCCCGGGCGCAATGATGATCGGGACAGATAGTCACACACCCAATGCCGGAGGTTTAGGTATGCTAGCCATCGGAGTGGGTGGCGCAGATGCTGTAGATGTGATGGCAGGTATGGGATGGGAGCTGAAAATGCCCAAATTGATTGGTATCCACTTGAAAGGAAAATTAAGCGGTTGGGCATCACCGAAAGATGTCATTTTGAAAGTGGCCGGTATTCTGACCGTGAAAGGAGGAACAGGAGCCATCGTAGAATATTTCGGCGAAGGCGCACGATCCATGTCTTGTACCGGTAAAGGAACCATTTGCAATATGGGTGCCGAAATCGGTGCTACCACCTCAACATTTGGCTACGATGATTCAATGGCTCGCTTTCTAAAGGCAACGGGTCGAACAGATGTTGCGGCACTAGCAGACAATATTGCGGATGATCTTACCGGAGATGCAGCATGTTATGCCGAACCTGAAAAATATTTTGACCAGGTGATTGAAGTAGATTTAAGTACGCTAGAGCCACACGTCAATGGCCCTTATACGCCGGATCTTGCATGGCCTATCAGTAAGTTTGCTGACGCAGTAGCCGATAATGATTACCCTGAAAAATTAGATGTTGGTTTGATTGGCTCATGTACCAACTCTTCCTATGAAGATATTTCACGAGCCGCTTCCATTGCAAAACAAGCGAAAGAGAAAAAACTAAAAGTAAAGTCTGAGTTTACGGTGACACCTGGATCAGAACTGATTCGCTTCACCGTAGCAAGAGACGGTATGCTTGATGTGTTTGAAGATGTTGGCGGACTCGTATTGGCAAATGCCTGTGGACCATGTATTGGCCAATGGGCAAGGCATATGGATGATCCGAAACGAAGAAATTCCATCATCACTTCCTTCAATAGAAATTTTGCTAAACGAAACGACGGAAATCCATCGACACATGCGTTTGTGGCTTCTCCGGAATTAGTGACAGCACTTGTTTTTGCAGGGAATCTCTCTTTCAATCCACTGACAGATACACTGATCAATGAAGATGGTGAAGAAGTGCGATTTGATCCACCGGTTGGTGTAGAATTACCTCCAAAAGGTTTTGATGTAGAAGATGCAGGTTTTCAACCGCCGATTACAGACGGTTCTCTGATCAATATCAATGTGGATCCAACTTCTGATCGCATTCAACTATTGACACCATTTACGCCGATCACTAATGATCAGGTGCAAAACATGCGGGTACTTTTGAAAGCGCAGGGAAAATGTACAACGGATCATATCTCAATGGCCGGTCCATGGCTGAAGTTTAGAGGTCACTTGGAAAACATTTCCAACAACTGCTTTATTGGTGCGATCAATGCCTTTAATGGCGAAGCAAATAAAGTGATTAACTACGAAGAAGACACCTACATGGGTGTACCTGATTCAGCGAGAGCATACAAGAAAAAGGGAGTATCTACAATTGTCTTCGGTGAAGAAAATTATGGTGAAGGTTCTTCCAGAGAGCATGCGGCAATGGAGCCAAGACATATTGGCGTCAAAGTGATCGTTGTTAAATCTTTCGCAAGAATACATCAAACCAATTTGAAGAAACAAGGGATGTTAGGATTGACATTTGCGAATCCTGCAGATTACGATCTTGTCAGACAAGACGACCTGGTGGATGTTCTTGGATTCGAAAATTTCAATGCGAATTCAAAGCTAAAAATCAGACTGCGCCATGCGGATGGAACCGAGCATACTTTCGATGTCCTGCATGGGTATAATGATCAGCAGGCGGAATGGGTGCAAGCAGGATCTGCATTGAATAAAATCAGAGAGGAAATCAGTAATGCGTAAATAATTTAAGTATATTTGAAATACTTGATATCCAAGCTTACTTACGTTTTGTAATAATCAAAACTGATTATGTTAAAAGAATTCAAAGCCTTCGTGATGAAGGGAAATGTCATTGATCTGGCTATTGCCGTCATATTGGGCGTTGCATTTAGCGCGATCGTTTCTTCCTTAGTAGATGATATTATTACACCACTTTTGTTGGCACCTGCCATGAAAGCCGCCGGTGTCGAAAATATTGGTGAGCTTGTCTGGGGCGTTGTGGCTTATGGAAAATTTTTAGCCGCCACGATCAAGTTTGTACTGATTGCTTTTATTTTATTCCTCATTGTTAAAGGCTTTAATGCCACTAAGAAAAAAGAGGAAGCAGCGGCTCCGGCACCGTCTGGGCCGAGTCAGGAAGATTTGCTTACGGAGATTCGCGATTTGCTGAAGAAGTAATTTTTGAGACCTGAGACCTGAGACCTGAGACCTGAGACTAGGAGCGCAGCATTTACCCTGCGCTCCGACCCTATTGAGATACGAGACACCGATGTCTGCGACAAGTTAATCATCAAACTAAACTATTCTAAACAACAAGCGCCTATGGCGCTAATCCCGCTAAGCGGGAAAACACTCTAAACACACCATCCCATAGAACCCTCAGATTTCGGCCTGCGGCCTTGTCAACTTAAATACTTCCCAACAATAGGTACCCTTCTCCCCATCCCAAAAGCCTTCGAAGAAACACGAATCACCGGCGCCGTTTGATGTCTTTTAAATTCACTGCGGTTGACCATCTTTAAAATTCGATGAACTAGTTGATCATCAAAACCTTTCGCAATGATTTCCTGGGGGCCTAATTCTCCCTCGATATACAGCTGAAGGATCGGATCCAAAACATCATACTCCGGAAGACTATCACTATCTTTTTGACCCGGTCGTAGCTCCGCACTAGGTGGCTTTGTGATGGAGTTTTCAGGAATCACAATCCCATCTTTATTAATGAATTTCGCAAGTCGATAAACATCCGTTTTGTATATATCGCCAATGACCGAAAGCCCACCGGCCAAGTCACCATATAACGTGCCGTAGCCAACAGCCATTTCACTTTTATTCGAAGTGTTGAGAAGTATATTTCCATGCTTGTTCGAAATTGCCATCAGAATAAGACCTCGGCAGCGGGCTTGAATATTTTCTTCCGTAACATCAAAAGGTTTTCCTTCCATGACTTCAGATAATAGTTCATTAAAGGTGTCATATGGAGCCGCAATGGGAATGATGTCGTAACGTATACCAAGATTTTCTGCCAAGGTTCGTGCATCATCCACACTGTGGGACGAACTATAAGAACTAGGCATTAAAACAACTCGCACATTTTCTTTGCCGAGTGCTCTGGTGGCCATGACCGCCGTTATCGCTGAGTCAATTCCACCACTGAGTCCAATGATGGCTTTTTTTAATCCAAGTTTTCCGAAATAATCTTTGAGCCCTAAAAGAATGGCATCATGAATCAATGTGATTTTA
The DNA here is from genome assembly GCA_037969625.1 of Saprospiraceae bacterium. Classification (GTDB taxonomy): domain Bacteria; phylum Bacteroidota; class Bacteroidia; order Chitinophagales; family Saprospiraceae; genus Opimibacter. Next base: position 8,665 of record JBBKXT010000086.1, on the reverse strand, counting down.
TCTTTCGCCTGCTCACGATGATATCCACCTTTCACGACATCCGACAATTCGTAGTAGCGCACTGCCTCAACAAAATAGGGCAGTTCATCGTAAATAGATCCATCCGGCGAAAGAACAACAGAACCTCCGTCAAAAATAACTTCCGTCTGCGCGCCACAAATATTGGAGTAGAACAGCGGTATTTGATATCGCTCAACATTCGTACGAAGTACTTCCAATCGATCCGCTGCATGATTGTAATCAAACGGAGAGGCCGATATATTGATCATCAAATCAGGATGTTCAGGCATCATTTTATCCATCGGACACACCGTGTACAATGGGTTTTCATTACCGACATTCCAAAGATCTTCACAGACCGTCAGGGCGATTCGCTTTCCTTTGAACAAGACAGTTTTGTATTTGTGTGCCGGTTCAAAATACCTGTATTCATCAAAGATGTCGTATGTAGGCAGCAAGGTCTTATGTTGCACATGCAGTACCTCCTGATTGTAAAGGAAGTAAGCGCTGTTGTAAAGATCTTTCCCTTCCGGTACAGGGTTGACTGTAGGACTGCCGACGATGATACCGATTCCATCAGATGCTTGCGTAAGCTTTTCGATAGACTCTTCGGCCAAACGAATAAAATCTCTAAACTCAAGAAAGTCTCTGGGTGGATAACCCGTTGTTGAGAGTTCACCGAAAACTACAATATCTGCATTTTCGAGTTTTGCTTTTTCAACCACCTCCAGCATTTTTTGAACATTCCCTTCAAAATCGCCGATGTGATAATTCAATTGGGCAATCGCTATTTTCATAAAATGATATTCTTTTGGATCATGGCTTTTATTTGTTCCTTTTAAAAAAAAACTACCTTTCAAAAGATGAACATTTCACCATTTTTATTTGTGTAAAGGTAAGGTCTTAGACGCTTATAAGAAGATATGTCAACCATACCAATATTCAGCTGAGTTGGATTGTTTATGACGGTCAAGTTTTCATAATGCCATCACCCGTAACCCAAAAATGAACTTTTTTCAATTTCACGAGAAAAACCAGTGAAAAACTTGTCTATTTCCCTGCTAATTAGCGGCTTCTGCAAATTCGGAGATTGACCGTAGAATCCCTTACCTTTGCCTACCCAATTCAGGTATGAGTCAATATATAGTTTCAGCACGGAAGTACAGACCCAACACATTTGATAGTGTGGTAGGGCAAAGACACGTCACGGATACCCTGATGCACTCCTTGATATCCGATCAGGTGGCACATGCCTACCTTTTTTGCGGGCCAAGAGGTGTCGGAAAGACAACCGTCGCAAGAATCCTCGCCCGGGCGATCAATTGCGATCAGCTGACAGAAAAAGGAGAGTCCTGTAATGAATGTACCTCCTGCAAAACATTTGATATCAATAGCTCCTTCAATATTTTTGAATTGGATGGAGCCTCAAACAACTCCGTTGAAAATATAAGAGCACTCGTTGAACAAGTGCGCATTCCTCCATCGCAGGGTAAATACAAAGTGTATATCATCGACGAGGTACACATGCTGAGCTCAGCGGCTTTTAATGCGTTCCTCAAAACATTGGAGGAGCCACCGCCATACGTAAAGTTTATCCTGGCCACGACGGAGAAGCATAAGATCCTTCCAACGATTCTTTCCAGATGCCAGTCCTTCGATTTTAGAAGAATACCGGTTCCTTCGATTGTTGCCCATTTGAAGACAATTTGTGCCGCTGAAAACATACAAGCGGAGGAAGAAGCCTTAGTGATCATCAGTCAGAAAGGAGATGGTTCGCTGCGTGATTGTCTTTCCATCTTCGACCGCATAGCCAGTCAGTCAAAAGGAAAGATCACTTACGATGGTGTTTTGGATAGCCTCCAACTACTTGATTACGATTATTTCTTTAAGATGACGGATGCCCTCATGCGAGAGGATATGACCGAAGTTTTCCTGACCTTATCAGACATTCAGAAAAGAGGATTTGATGGCGAGGCCTTTATTTCAGGGTATTCAGAGCACCTGAGAGATGTATTGCTTTGCAAAGACACCGCTACAGCAGCGATCCTGACACATGGTGACAAGATAAAATCCCGATATCTAGACCAAGCCAATGCCATTCAAAAATCAACATTGATTACTTATCTCGATCTGGCTAATCAATCCGAGATCAGCTATGGCAGAGCATTAAATAAGTGGCTGCACATCGAAATGGCCTTGGTCAGAATGTGCTACATGCATCGACGAGTGGAAAGCGAATCAATCGCTGCCGGCCCAGCGATCGAAAAAAAAAAGTCTAAGCCAATAGACGAATCACAAGAATCCTCCCCGGAAAGCGTTTCCCCACAAGAGGAAAACCCACATGTGATTGCGGATCAAGCTCTTCCACCAGATGTCAAAACAGCACCTGCAGAACCCAAGCCAAGTAAGGATAGTAATAGTCTTAATGGTCAGTCGACACAGCAGGAAAAGGTAATTACTAGTATCGCGGGAGATCCAACGATTCCTTCACTGAAAGGCCTCGGAAAACTGAGGCAAAAAGCAGAAACGCTTCATGCAGAAGAGAAAAAGAAAGTTCCCGAACTCACACTACCACCACTATTGGGATTTTGGGAAGGCTACGTAGAAAAACATTCTTCCCCATCCTTTAAACAAACAATGAAGGAAGCAATCCTGGAGTTGGGCGATGAGAAAACGATCATCATCAGAACAGGCAATCAAACCGGGAAAAACAGATTTACCGCTGAGTCAGGATTGCTGGATGGATTAAGAGATTTGGTGCGTGTGCCCGATTTGCAGATTATGATTGAGATTGATCCTGTGTTAGACAACAGTGACACACTCGCCAAGCCCAAAAAGCTACTATCCGATCGGGAAAAGTATGACCTGCTGATAAAAAAGAATCCTTTGATGGCGCAGCTTAGAGAGAAATTGGACCTTATTCCGGATCAAGAAGATTAAACACTTACATCCGATAAGGCTTCCGTCTGGAATTGAAATCAATCAAGTTTTATCCGAACTAACCCATTGGAAAGTGAAATTTTATCAGTTTCACTCTGCTTTTTATATCCTGCACCTTCCGGATCAATATTCTGCTCATAACCCGAAGCACCGGTTACAGCTTTATCAGTGAGTTTGCTTTTAAGTCGTCCCAATCCACCAAAAGCAGTTGCTGAAGATTTTTCTTTCCAAATAGCGCCTACAAGGGTTACATCAAAAGTAATTTCCAAAAAGCCGTCATCCGCTTTAGTGACCACGATTGATTCGCCGCCATACAAGGATTCGCCAACATGGTATTCCATGCGAGGTGATTTCGTTTCTTCTACATATTTCACATAGGCAATCCCCTTGAAATCTCCGGTGAGATAAGCCGCATGGATACTATCATCTTTGGAATAGTTTTCATCTTCACCAATCACCAAATATTTCCCCGGTTCGTTTAAGTCCTTCCCATTCCAGGAGCCAAGCCATATCCGAAGTGAAATATCAGGGCTAATGGAATTGCCGGTGATATATCCATATGATCCAATATTGAGGCGGCGTGGTTCGGTTTTGTATTCTTTGTCATTGACGAGTACATCCATTGTATTTTGATTTCCGCTTTGACTAAGCACAAGGGTTGAAAAGGAAAAAGCCAAAAGGAAGAGAAGCACGGTTTTCATAAGCCTGGAATTTATACGCATTTGCTTCAAAATTAGGCATTATAATCTTACTAACAGCTTGCAAAACATTTTTAAAGAGTATTCTTTCCGGTTTGGAATGCATTAATGCTAATATCTTTTGCGGTGTTCCTATCTTGCACCGATGTATAAGTTTTTCACACCGATCCTCTATCGAATAGATCCTGAAAAAGCCCACTACCTGACGATGTGGTGTCTGATGACATTGCTGAAAATTCCCGGTGCAACATCAATCCTTAAGTCCATTTTCATTGTTGAGCATAAATCTTTTCATCTAAAAGTAGCGGGGATGAAATTTTCGAATCCGGTAGGTCTTGCAGCAGGTTTTGATAAAAATGGTCGTTATCTGAATGCCATGGCGGTCCTCGGCTTTAGTCACATAGAGGTCGGGACGATTACGCCAAAAGCACAACCAGGCAATCCCAAACCTCGACTCTTTCGATTGGTCAAGTCAAGAGCTCTGATTAATCGAATGGGATTTAATAATGATGGGGTAGAAGTATTGGCGCAGCGCCTCAGCCAGAAAAGACCGGAAGGCCTGGTAGTAGGAGCGAATATTGGAAAGAATAAAGACACACCTCTCGAAAATGCGACGAGTGATTATCTGATTAGTTTTAAAAGGCTCTATTCCCTTGTGGATTATTTTACGGTAAATGTGTCCTCCCCAAATACGCCGGGGCTGCGCACCTTGCAAGAGAAGGAACCATTAACAAATCTCTTGTCGACCCTGCAAGAAAATAATCCTGCGGGCAAACCTGTTTTTCTAAAAATAGCACCTGATCTGACGACGCAACAATTGGATGAAATCGTAGAGATCATTTTGGCAACAAAGCTCGCCGGCGTGATTGCAACGAATACCACTATTACAAGAGATGATTTGAAGGAACCTACTTCAGAAGTTGAGTCTATCGGTGCCGGCGGACTGAGCGGCTTTCCGGTTTTGGATATTTCAGTGGGTGTAGTTGCTTATTTGAAAAAGAAAAGTGCAGATCAATTCGCTATCATCGGTGTCGGAGGGATCGAAGATGAGGTCAGTGCTCAAAAACACCTGGATGCCGGTGCTGACCTCGTGCAAGTCTATTCCGGGCTTATCTATACTGGTCCATCTTTGGTCAAAAAGATATTGAAAGGGTTAGGGTAGAAAATTCTCCACAAAACCCTCTATTTTACTAAAACCTTCAGGGTGATGGGTTTGAAAATGGCTATTCTACGGCCAGCTTTCAAAAACAGGGTTTTACACATTTCAATACTAGGTAAAGCGTATAAAGGTTGTTAGTCAAGGGGTTATACATCGGCCTACCACACATCCCCTATATATCATATGATGGTAAATCTATATGGTATCCTTTTTGAAAGTCTTTGCGCATAGGAGAGTAATTAAAACTAAGATCCAAGATAAACTAATGAAGTCATGGAGGTAAAAGATCGCGCCACCGCAAAAAAGAATTTTGTGCCACAGGAATCATTCTTAACAGATATGAGGTTCTGGCTGATATTAGTCATGCTGGCAGCCTTTGTGGGTTTTCTCATTTTTCTGAACCCGGCGTAAGCGATTTCCATTATTTCGAAGATCAAGTTCTAAGTCACACACAATTTTTTAATTTTTTCAGTTACAAATTAGTCCCGAAATCCCCCCATTTTTTTAGTCTCACCCTTACCCCTTTTTTATTCCTCCAGATGCCATGCGCAATACATTACCTTTGCGGCGATGAATTGTGTAACGCTGGAGGCTATCTCCAAATCCTACGGAGAGAAATTACTTTTAGATAAGGTTGATCTGCGCATCAATCAGGGTGACAAAATAGCGCTGATCGCTCAGAATGGTAGTGGTAAAACCACCCTCATGAAAATCATGTGCGGTCAAATCGCCCCCGAAGGTGAAAACGCAAAGGTGCTGCTCGCGCCCAATGTGCGCATGGGCTATCTGGATCAGGAGCCTGACTTCGAATCTGTTCATACTATCCGTGATGCCATCATGAGCATCGACTTGCCGGAAATTAAAGCCTGGGGCGCACACCACATGGCAACTTTGTCCGGTGACACATCGGCATTGGAAAAGGCAGCAATCAGTATGGACGATCACCATGCCTGGGATATCGAATCAACGATTATGCAGATGCTCCACCAACTCCATCTGCTGGATATCGAAAAGCCCATCCGTCAACTTTCCGGCGGACAGAAAAAACGCTTAGCCATGGCAATGGTGCTTTTGGCGCGACCGGATGTACTTGTTCTGGACGAACCTACCAATCACCTGGATATGGCGATGGTGGAATGGCTGGAAACGTACTTTCAACATCCGGACAGAACATTTTTAACAGTCACGCACGATCGGTATTTTCTGGACAGAGTTTGTAATCAGATAATTGAACTCGATAGAGGAAAAATAAGATCCTACCAAGGCAACTATTCCGACTATCTGGAGAAAAAAGCACTGCTCACGGAAAACATGGTTTCATCGCAAGAGAAGGCAAAGCAGTTGATGAAGAAAGAGCTTGACTGGATCAGAAGAATGCCTAAAGCGCGTACCACTAAAAATAAAGCAAGAGTTGATAACTTCGAACATGTCAAGGCGGCGGCAGCCAGAGTTTTGTATCAGGATTCTGTCAAGATGCAGATTGATATGCATCGCCTCGGTTCAAAAATATTAGAATGTCATAATGTAGGTTTTTACTATTCGGAAGACAAATGGTTGATTAAAAATTTTGATTTCAAATTTCCTAATCGCGATAGAGTAGGACTCATAGGGCCAAATGGTGCAGGAAAAAGTACGTTTATATCGCTGCTCACCGGCGAACTAAAACCAACACAAGGCAAAATCGTTCAAGGCGAAACCTTGCGAATCGGTCACATGCAGCAAGATGGTTTGGATGTACCGGTGGATAAGCGCCTCATCGATATCGTGCGCGACATTGCAGACTATATTCCTTTAAAAGGTGGTGGCAAATTGACAGCCGAGCAACTACTTGAACGGTTTTTATTTCCAAGACCACAGCAGCAGGTTTATTATTCTCAAATTAGTGGAGGGGAGCGCAGGCGACTTTATCTGCTGACTATTCTCATGGCCAATCCGAATATGCTTATTCTGGATGAGCCTACTATTGATTTGGATATCATCACATTGAATGTGCTCGAAGATTTTTTAATGGAATATCCGGGCGTATTGATACTCGCTTCGCATGATCGGTATATGTTGGATAAGCTGGCAGATCATATTTTTGTCCTGGAAGGCGATGGTGTCATCAAGGATTATCCGGGGGGATATACAGCCTACAGTATCTGGAAAGAAAACCAAGAGGAAGAAGATGTTGTGGCGGTGGAAGTCAAACCTAAAAAGCAGATTGAAACTTCAGTCATTGATCGCAATGAAGTGCGAAAGTCATTACGTCGTGCAGAAAAATCTGTTGAGCAGTTGGAAGAAAAGAAGAAAAAGCTTGAAGCTAATTTTTTATTACCGGAACCAAGTCTTGAAGATTTGCAACAATGGGATAAAGATTTAAAAAACACGATCTCTCAATTGCAAGAGGCAGAAACTGTCTGGCTCGAACTGTCAGAACAGATGGAAGCGTTTTCCTGATTTGGCGATACCTGTCCATTTAATTTACGACAACCTGTCTCCTAGTATGCAATTGACCGTCGACTTCTAAATGGATATAATATATCCCGGGAACAATCTGCAAATCCTCCAAATTGATTTCTTCCACATATTTTCCATAACCCCTCGTCTCACCATTTATTATTTTTTGTAAAACTTCACCCTCCTGATTTAGGATGGAAAGATTGATGTTCGATCGATCATGAATTTTGTAAGAAATATACACCAGGTCTTTTGATGGATTTGGATAATTTTCAAGAATCAAATCAGAAGAAATTTCATTTGGTGAAAAAGATGATGTTATAATTTCATCCGCTGTCGTAAGATGTGTCCATATACTCAATTGACCTCCGTCGAGTCTCGTCCAAATGGGTCTGATGATGCCATCGTGAACAGTGATGTTGGTGTAATCCCCAAAGAAAACACCATCATTAGGAACGAAAGCTGACTCACTGATCCGGCGGTTGATAAAAGTCTCTCCTCCATCTTGCGATACAGCGAGATACACATGCGTAGAATCACCACCTAGTACCCGTCGATCATAGAAAACAAAATAGAGGTAACCGGTCGTCTCATCAATATCCATCCAGGTAAAAAACTGCTGATGCCCTGCTTCATCATCATTGACACGAACAGGAGGTGACCATGTATCTCCGCCATCAATCGATTTGGCTAGCCATATATCAGTGTCATCACTTCCATTTCTTTGGTCGGACCAGTTGATGTAAATCGTGCCTCGATGAGGTCCGTTACTTAGATCACAAATGGTGACAGGTAATCCGTTGGATCGATTAATACCGGATATTTTATAATCCCATCCGGTAGGCATCGGGTCCACTTTTATTTCATCATCCAGCCAGGTTGCTCCTTTGTCCAATGAACGATCGAAAACAATCCCTTCCGGACCTGCCCAGGAAACATAGACCTCACCATTTGGACCTACGGTAGGGACAGCACCTTCTACAGTATCATCACTATCTATACAATCACCATTGACTTTATTGATCCGCTTGGCCGGTGCCCATGTCTCACCTGCATCTGTTGATTTGGAAAACATAATCGAACTGGAATCAGAAGAAAGACTGCTACCATAGTCATCAAACTGTGTCCACGTCAAGTAAATGGTATTGTCATCCGGATCGAATGCAAACCATTGCTTGTCTTGGGCTTTGGTGCCATCCAATCCAACATACGAACCATCATTCCATGAGGTCCCACGATCTGTTGTTTTTTGGCAAACTATGCGATCAATCCAATTTCCATTCGATGGATTAGATAAGTGAAAAAAGTAAAAATCCCCATGCATATCCACCGCAATTGCAGGATCACCCCATACACCATAGGAAGACAGTAAAGAATGTCTGGTCCATGTTCGACCGGTATCCAGGCTGATGTAATACTTGTTGATATT